>NZ_JAQCSY010000002.1:0-258115 GCF_027686195.1 Coprococcus sp. AF102-57
ACAGCTGGAATTTAGTTTTTCATTTAAGTTTCTATTTTTTATCATGCTGCGTTGAAATATTCCTCCAGGATTAAGTCTATTTCAATCACTTCTGAATAATCATAATACTGATCTTTCCGCTCTTTTGGAATAACTTCTTCAATAAATGGTTCCAATATATCTAGACAGTCTTCTATGATTTCCTGCGTATCTCCATAGACATCTACTGATATGATTTCCTTGGCATGTCCCAATAAATGCGAAACACCTTTTGAATTAAAGCTATTCTTCAGCAAAATAGTTGCATAGGTATTTCTCAACTGGTGAAAATGAATATCAGGCAAATCCAAGGATTTCAACAAGTCTTTATAGTATTTCTGATGAAAACCTTTACTCCTTGGATTCCCATATGTAGAACAACAAATATAATTCCAGTCCCGGAACTCTTTTGGTCTGCGTCTGCGGTTCTTCTCATAAGTTTTCCGTTCTTCCAGAATTGCTTCAAATACATAATCCGGTATTGGAAGTTCACGCACACCAGCAGGTGTTTTTGTTTTAATTTCCTGCTTTGTCAGCATCTTAGGTGCACAGTCTTCTGCTTTACTGTTTGGCTTCTTTCCCAACTGACGCTCTACTCTCAACGTCCTGTGAATGTAATCGACATCACTGTATTTCAAACCGTTGATTTCACTTCTTCTGAGCCCCATCAATACAGCAAATAAAATCTGCATATGAATCGGTGTTTCTTTACTTTCCTCAATCAACTGTAGCACCTGCGGAAGTGTCAATGTTTTCTTTTCGTCGATTTTCAGAACACGATACTCTGTCTTTTTTATTTTCTTCGGTAAATTGATTCCCTTCGCAGGATTAGTTGCCAATACATTTTTGTTAAATGCATACTCCAATGATGTTTTCATGATCGTCCTGACATTTTTCGCAACTGATTCGTTTTTCTGCAACTGTATTATATAATTTTCTGATATAACCCTGATTCAGTGTAGACATATACATTTTTCCAAGCTGTGGAACAATATAATTCCTAATGGCACTTTTGTAAGTTGTATATGTGTCGTCTGTTATTCGGGGACGCATAATATCTTCCAACCAGAAGATCATAAACTCCTCTACCCGGATTTTTCCATACACAATATAGGTTCCAGTATGTAGCTGTCCGATTACTTCATCACGAAATGCATTAGCTTCTCTTTTGGTTGTGAATCCCGCATGTTGCTGTGTCTTTGTACTTTCGTCTGCAAACGTCAGCAACACACGAAATCCATACCCATTTTTGATTGTTGTCACCGAATAGACCTTATATTCTACATATTTCTTAAAATCAAAGGTCTTATGCATGGCTATCCCTCCGTTCCGTTTTGTTGTGGTACAAACGTATTATTTACAAACGCAATAATCTTATCCTGCTCGTCCATAATCTCACAATAATATTCGTAAGTCGTATGAACGGAACTATGACCTAGCAGACCAGATATTTTAAACAATGGAACTCCAAGCTCAATTAAAATGGTCGCAAACATATGTCTGAGTCCATGTACGGTGATATTTGGCAATCCATTTCTGTTACAGATTTTCGTAAGTGCCTGATTCATTGCCGTTAATGATCGGGGTTCGCCATTTTCCTGACAACATACATAATCAAAATTCTTGTATTCTATGCCCAGATCAGTTTTTCGCAATTCAATCAACTGCTGTCTGCGTTTTACTTCCCGCATCACCACTTTTGGCACTCTCAATATCCGGTAGCTGTTCTCAGTCTTTGGATTCCTTTCAATAACAGCATATTCCGTAACCGTAAATTCTTTTTCTTTCAGTTTCAGGTTTCCAACAAGCTGTCTGCTAATTCTGACGGTCTGTTTTTCAAAATCAAAATCCTGAAACTTCAATCCAAGGATTTCTCCTTTTCGTAATCCACAAAACAGTCCCAGTAAAATTTCCAGATACCAAGGATTCTTGCTCGCAGCTTCAAGAAAAACCTTCAATTTTTCTTTGCCTAATACCCTTACCTTTGGTTTTGCTCTCGGATATGGCTTTGTCTCAGGCATTGGATTATAGCTTATGAACTTATCTCTTGCTGCATCTTTCATGGCGATACTCAAAAGCTCCCGCCCTTTATTTCCCGCTGAAGGACAGATTTTCGCGACACGTTCCAGTAGAGCATCTAAATACTCTACTGAAACATACCTTAATTTGATATCCGCTTCCATACTCGGAAGAATCAGATTATATAAGGTATATGCTCCAACCATTCTCGTGGTTGTCTCAATTCTCGGACTGAAAATATTTTCAAACCAGTATTCCAGATAATCCCCAAGCATCACATCTGTCTTTTGCATTTTTGCAATCTGGAGATCTCTCTGCTTCTTCTGGTATCTTTTTTCATATTCCCAGTAACTTTTCTCTGCTTCTTCCGGCGTTTCAAAGCCACCTTTTTTCCCATATTTTGTCGTCAGATCGTCCTGCAGCTCTTTGGTTCTGTGATACCATGATTTTCCTTCAAAAAAGACAACTCTCTTTTCCTTTGACATTGTCTCTTGCTGCGTTTCTTTCTGTTTCATTCTGCTCTCACTCTTTCTCTCTCCTCGTCTCCATTCAGCCACTTATCAAAAGAATTGCATGGGATACGATAAGATCTGCCAATCTTCAACACCCGGAATGGTTTTCTGTCATAATAAACATTTTCTATAAATTCATATGCCTTGGAGCGTCCCAGCCCAAGCAAATTTTGAACATCTTCTACTTTATATACTTTCTTTTCCATTTCATTCTCTATCATTGCCATGACGTTATCCTCCTCGTCCTAATCTTTGCGCTTTACTACCGGTAGTTTTTAGCTGTGTAACATCTAAAAACGGTACACCACTAAGATATCCATTTTCGTCTACATCGTCCAATGTGCGAATTTTCAAATCGCACACTTGACTTTTACGTGTTACTTGTTCTTTCTTCCTATATAATAGTCGTACCCATTCCGGACATTGCAGAACATACATAATTCCTTATATCGCTGCTCCGGATTCACCCGCCGGATATAATGTCCCGGCACCTCATAAAAATTGCCTGCACATACTCTACACAAGCTCACGACTAACGGTTTTTCAATTATCTTCGGTATCCCGGTACTTCTTCGGATTGCTTTATTGATTTTCTCCATTTCAGTACAATCTAAGGTACACACATAATTTTCCAACCGTCTTTTATCTAAAGTTCTAAGCTGCTCCAACAGCACTACAGAATCCTTTTCCAAACCTTCCATTTCCGGAACTGCAATGTGTGTCGGCAGTTTCATTTTTTCTTTACTAGTAATTGCTGCCACGATCACTGTCGGACTGTATTTATTTCCTATATTATTCTGAATCACCAGCACCGGACGATAACCGCCCTGTTCACTTCCAAATACAGGATCAAGGTCGGCGTGATAAATATCCCCACGCCTGACGTTTCTATCTTCCATCTTTGCTTTATCTCCTCTCGTCTTTCTAACTGTTGTTATCCCTAAATATGTAAAATACAAGCCTATTTGTCCCCGACGCCCCGACTTGTAATTGGGAAATCATCAGACGGCTGACTGCTAATCAGCTCCACAGGATTTTATCTAAAATAAATATATGGGATTAGGAGTTTTCCTCTCCAGGGATCTCCTGAAGCTGCCCTCACTTGTTGCGGCATCAAAGAAATATTTTGTATACACGACTTTATGACCGGACAGGAGTATCATTATGCCTGTTGTCTGTCATCGCCCTGTCAGAAGCAATCTGACAGTTATAACCAGATATTTTTCGCTCAACAGTCCAGGTAATACAAACTGAAACCAAAAGGAAGTATACGGGTGGGATTTCGCTGTCTTTACCCAGCCTGTGTTATGGCGTATCTGTTAATGTGGCTTACGCTCATCACGATAACAACAGGAATGTGTCTGATGAATGTATATGAATTTGTCAAGGTTCGTCCCTCTCCCCAGTCTTTTCGTGACAAAAGAAGAAACAGGCGGATCAGAATATTTCTCTTTCCACCTGTTTCCTCACTTAAACGCTATTTTTCAACCCACTATCTCAAAATCTTTTTCAAATTTCTGATTGCTGCTTTTACAGACTTTGCTACCATCTGAAAAGAGCAGCCTTCTTCCTGTGCAATCTGCTCATAATTCTTATCTTTAAAATAATACTTCATCAATCGTCTTCTCTGAATTTCCGACAACTGCTGAATTGCACTATGTAAACGTTCCGCTTCCAGTTTATTCAGAACAGTATCCTCTACACCTTCCTCTTTCTGAAATACCCGTTCATATAAACTGGAATCCCAGATTTCTGACTGTTCCAAATGCCTGTCCACAACATTCATATGCGACACATCCTGCAATTCAAACGTATTAAAAGCTTCATATACATTCTTTCCTATTTCCAAATCCTTGTACTCTTTTTCACCATTATGAAATGAAACATAATATTTTCCGTCCTTCTCATAGATTTCATATGGGTTGTATTTATCTTTTCTTCTTTTTGGCTGTCTGCCTTCCATGTCCTTTCCTCCGATCTGAATTTTTTTGAATTCAGATCAGTAGGCGGGGCACGAATACGAGCAATCGCCCTTATTTTGAATTGCTCATTCTCAATATTTAGGTAACAAAAAACGCCCTGACAGATTTCACTCCTATGGACGCATTTAATTCGATATTTTATTACCCTGGATTCATTATTGGCTCTTACCCTAGTTTCAATTCCAACATTTACTAATGAAATTGTTGAGATTTTTTTAATTGAATACCTTCTGTTGAACAGAATTTTTTAGCTGAACTCTTGCTAAGAACCATATTTTCTCCGGTTAGATTCCGGAAAAGAAAATAAGCATACAAATACTGCTCTTTCGGAATCTGTTTTTTTTTAACCGAAAGAGATTTGTATGCTTTCTCATTCATTGGGTAATACCCTGTATTTTTTCTAATGTTACACCCTTTTCACTTTTCAAATTTAGGGTAATACACTAAGTTTATGGAGGTATATAAACATGGATATTCCAAAAACATTATTTGCCACTTTAGTAAAACAAGGGCGTATGGAAATGCATTTAACACAAGAAGCTCTTGCTGAAAAACTCGGAATATCGGCGGCTTATCTTGGAGACCTCGAACGCCATAAAGGCGGTCCCAGTCTGGAATTATTTTGTAAAACCATGCAGACTTTAAATATTTCTGCTGATGACTACGTTTACTCAAATCAGAATAAAAATAATTCTACATATGATCAGATTCTTCGGCTCTTAAATCAGTGCAATGATTATCAGTTACAGGTAATTCTTGCAACTACGACAGCTCTGCTAGATTCTAATCCTTTTATTTCTAACGTAGACACTACTAATGATACAAAATAAAACTTGTAAAATACCGATAAATAGCTGATAATTACCGATATTTAAAATTAGTGGAATAAATACTATTACCATATGTTAAAAACAGTTATGCTATATCATTACAACTTGATATAACATAACTGTTTCTTCTTTACGAACATCCTTTTATCTATCAAATACTACATTTTCCTCCACGACACACTTAATTGCTTTTCATCTCGCTAATTATTTTTTCCATATCCGTCGATTTTTTCAAGAGTCCTAAACCAGCCAATAACTGAATACAATCTACATATCCTTGACAATATGCCCTTTGTTCTGACACAAACGCTTCTTCTTCCAAAATTTCTCCATATTGCTTCAACTTCTCTCTGTCCTCATTACTTATATGATCGAGAAGTTTATTCACCTTTTCTTTTTCCATTTTCTTCTTCAACTGAATATTTGCAAGTTCTTGGAAATAGATATAACTTTCTCTGTTTATATTCTCACAACGCAACTGGTTCAAAAAAGAGGATATTTCATTCCAAATATCATTTTCCATAAAAATTTCTCCTGCTATTTTTGGTATCTTTACTTATTATGCCCAATTTTATATTCCATCATTTCATCAATTCACCATTAAATTTATATCCCATTCCCCATACATTTAAAATGTATCTTGGTTTTGCAGAATCTGGCTCAATCTTTTTTCTGATTCTCCGAATTATGCCCATAACATTATCTTCTGCCCCATAATATGGTTCTTTCCACACCTGTGTATATATTTGTTCCTTTGAAAATATCCGTCCTGGATTTTTTGCCAGCAAATATAATATTTCAAATTCATAATTCGTCAATTGAACCAGCTCACCATTACTTTCTACAGAACGATATTCCACATTTATTTTTAATGCTCCGTAATTAAGTACCCTATTTTGTTTATCAGGCATCTCAGAGTATTTTTTAGCAGACAGAAAATGTAATAATTCATTTAATTTTTCTTCCTCATTTTCATCAAATGTTACAACAACTACCCTTCCCATTTTTATAAAAACCTTTCACATTTCAAATCTTACAAGTGTAATTTTTATCTATTATTACATCTGTAAGATTTAAAGTCAAGTTTTTATTTCGTTGACAGAATAACCTTTTAAGATATATAATATTTTTATTACATTTGTAAGATTTGGAGGGATATCACATGAGCAATTTGCCTCAAATTACAGAAGCTGAATTTGAAGTTATGAAAATCGTTTGGAAATACGCGCCAATCAGCACAAACGAAATTACTGAAAAATTAACACAAACTTCCAGTTGGAGTCCTAAAACAATTCAGACATTGATCAAACGTCTCGTTTCTAAAAAGGCTTTAACTTATGAAAAACAAAGCCGGGTTTTTGTCTATACTCCATTAGTCAAGGAAGAGGAATATATTCGGCAGGAAAGTAATTCTTTTTTAAAACGATACTATAATGGTAATATCACTTCTATGCTTGCCTCTTACATTGAGGACGATAAATTATCTGAAGAAGACATTACTGCCTTACGGAATCTTCTTTCCAATCATTAATCATGGGAGGAGCATATTTTGACATATTTTAGCTTTCATTTTTTACTCTGTAATGCCATCATCTGTATTTTTTTAGGCATTTTACTGGGATTAAAAAGATTATTACAAAATCAATTATCCGCACGTATGCAATATAATCTTTCGATTATATTTCTTGTCGTTCTAATTGTTCCTTTTTTTCCAATAAAGTCTGCCCCATCTTCTATATCATGGGGACATTTACTAATGCCAAATTCAAATACCAATGGTGACATTCAAACCACTTTTCTTTCTGGTAATAGTTATACTTTGAATAAAATAAATGATTTTGCTGTCTCGGTCAACACCCAAATTCCAACTTTTATTCACTCATTACTTGTATTTTTCTGGAGCATCGGTGTTTTCGTAATGTTTGTTCTTCTCTACCGTTCGGCAAAACAAGTAAAAGCCTTACATAGTTCTGCCTTACCTCTTCAAAACGAAGTAATAAACACTCTTTATATAGATTGTTTAAACGAAACGAACATCAAGAACACAATCCCAATTTATAGTACAGCATTTTTGAAATCTCCTGTTTTAGCTGGTTTCCTACGTCCTCGCATTTATCTTCCAATTCACCTGATTTCAGATTTTAATGCCGGAACTATAAGCGCAACGGATCTTCGATATATGCTTCTGCACGAACTACAACACTACAAGCATAAAGATATTCTAGTTGGATATCTGATAAACACAGCAAATGTTTTCTACTGGTTCAATCCTTTGATCGGGTATTTTCTGAAAAGAATACGACAGGAACGAGAACTTGCCTGTGACGCTGCTGTATTGCAATTATTGAAAGAAACAGAATACACGTCATATGGAAATACACTGATTAACTTTGCCGAAACAATAGCTCTGACTCCATTTCCTCTTACTATGGGAATCAGTGGAAATGCAAAGCAGTTAAAAGGACGTATTTTAAATATCGCATCATTCCGCAAGCCTACTTTTACACAAAAAATTCGTGGATACCTTATATACATATTTGTCTCTACTGTCATCATTGGATGTGTTCCATTACTTTCTGTTTATGCTTCCGATCAGACTGTCTATCATTTTGATACAATAGGAAAGAATATTACTCAGCTAAATCTTTCTTCTAATTTTGGAAACTATACCGGAAGCTTTGTTCTATATGATCAAGCTACTGATAAATGGAATATTTATAATATGGATCATGCTTCCACACGTGTGCCACCGAATTCAACTTATAAAATATATGATGCATTACTTGGCCTGGAATCTGGAATCATTACACCGAAACATTCCACTTTCACATGGAATGGAGAACCCTGTCCTTTTGAATCTTGGGAATCTGATCAAGATTTGACCTCGGCTATGCATAATTCCGTGAACTGGTATTTTCAGGCAATTGATTCACAGGCCGGTTTTCAATCCGTAAAGACATTTTTACAGACAATAAACTATGGTAATCAGAATACTGGAACAAACTTAAATCTCTATTGGACGGATTTTTCTCTGAAGATATCTCCAATAGAACAAGTAGAATTGCTACAGAATTTCTATCAAAATAATTTTCATTTTGATAGAAAAAATATTCAGGCAGTAAAAAATGCTCTGTTACTTTCCACCACTTCTTCTGGCTCTCTTTACGGGAAAACCGGAACAGGACGTGTCAATGGTAAAGATGTCAATGGCTGGTTTGTCGGATACATTGAATCAGATAATAATACTTACTACTTTGCTACAAATATTCAAGCTCCTTCCAACGCAACCGGAAGTCAGGCTACTGAAATAACCGAAACTATACTTTCTGATTTTGGTATTTGGAAATAAAAAAGAAGAACTGGTAACCTAATTTCCTGTTATCAGTTCTTTCTTTTTCTTCGTAATCTCTTCAATATTGTTATCTGATTATTTTAAGGTATATCCTCACTTACATTCCTATATATTTTTGGGCTTCTTTTTTACAATCCAACGTATTACCATGGGCAATTACATATTCCATGCATTCTTTTCCCTGTTGTTCTTTCCCTACTCTGTAGTAACATACTCCAAGCAGAAGTCTGCGTGTAACCTCATAATATGGCAACTTTTCTGTATCATCTTCCAGTAATCTTATTGCTGCCTCATCTTCCTCTTTCAGCATAAACTTTTTTGCCATAAACAGCGGATTATTCTGAAATACGTTTCCTGCTTTTTCTAATGTATCAGAATATCCAGCTCCATCTTTCTCCTGATATTTCTTCGTCAGTTCAAGATTCGTCACAACCTGCTGCCAGAAACGTCCCTCTTTTTTTCCTTTCCATTCATTCTTTGTATATTCTTCTGCTTTCTGTAGTTCTCCATTAGCAATAAGTGCAACTATATACTTAGGTTGAGCCATCAATACTACATTTTTTTGAAAACCTTTATAATCCAGACTCTTTCCGTATTTTATCATCCCCTCCAACATTTCTAAATATTTCTCTGCATCACATTCCTGCGACAGCATCCGATCAATTTTTGAAAACTCTCGGAGAATATTACAAATTTCAATCAACATGACCACAATCAGATCAAGCACCGCACAGCCCCATAGAAGATAGGAATCTGTTGTGATCCAGCCCGACTGTTTCACATTGAAAAAGAGTACTGTCTCTTGATGTGGAAATGGATTCCCTTTAAAAATACTTACAATACAAATCAATGCTACATAAATCAACAGCACATTTCGTATCATTCTGATGCGACCATTTTTTTGCTTTTCATAAATCTTTTTTATCTGTTCTTCCATTCTCTTCTACCTTTCTTCGTTGCTGATCAATCCTGCAACTTATCTAATCGATACTGATATTTTGGTATATTATCGATTCCATTATCTAAAATCCTATTTCCAACATAATGAACCGATCCATCATTCTGAAATTTCACCGTAAGTTCATGTGTAATAACCGCATCATTACACACTACAGAATCACAAACTGCATTTATAGTCAATACAACTGTTCCATCTTCATTATACTTGATTTCAATTACTTCCGGCAATGATAATCCGAAATGTGTTGGTGCATAACTACCACATCCCAAACGTTGCCACGCATAAGTATTACTTTGTTCATCATACATCGCCCATTCTTTTAGTTCTTCTGCGGTAACAGGAAGATATGTCATAATTACACTTTCAAACTCATCTGCCGTAACTCCTGCTACTCCAGTTTCATTGCTAAATTTTTCCCCGTATTTCATATTATAAAGATATTCAAAAATCCCATTATAGTCCAGATCTTGCATATTCTCTATATTCCAGTTTGAGCACAATAGATTGTTTCCCTGATAACCCAATGGCCCTACATATTTTTCTGAATATTCCAGGCATTCCTCATTTAATGGTCTAACTCGGATAATACAACTTCCATCAACAATTTCTGTCACTTCCGGTGGTTCCGGTACACATACTTCATAGCAAAAGTTCCCATATTCTGTGTATTTCCATTCCTTTATTTTTGAAAGAGAAATATAGGTAAGCATCGGCTCTGTATCATCGTTCCACAACATTTTTGCTGAAATAACAAACATGTTTTCCCCATCATATGTATATTCTTTTCTGGTAATTCCTCCATCTATATCAATTTCATATAAAATTACGTTGTCTTTTTCTTCTTGCCTGGCAGCATTCAAAAACATTTCCATCTTCTGATAATTTTCCATAACAGAATAATGATCTGAACCCCTTACCGGATTTCCATTTTGTTTAATAATCTCTTTCATCCGATCCATCATTTGCCTGGCAACATTCTGATCAGCTTCTTGTATTCCATTAAATTCAGAATAAATATCTCGGATGGCCTCCATATTCTCTTCACAATCGTTCACTACTTCCTTTTTCTTTTTTTCATCAATTTGCAAATCATATCCCTTATCTTGAATTTCCATAACAGTGTTTTTCTGATTCTTCTCATTTTTTACATCTGTGCTGTTTACCGATATCTTACTTTCACAGGAAGTCAGAATCATTCCTATACAAAGCACTAACAAAATACTTTTTCTTTTCATATTGCCCCCTAATTATTACTGTAATTCTCTTCCCACTCTTCTTCTGTTAACCTTGGCATATACCACCCTGCATTTGCATTTTGATCTGAACTAATTACCTTATTTGATAAATACCGGAAACTTCCGTCTTCCATAGGTTTTATCATCAATTCACTGGTGATTGCCTGATCTAACATTCTGATTTCCCATACTGCTTCTATCGTAAGTTTTAATGTTCCATCGTGCAATTTTTCATATGAGATAACTTCCGGATATGGCTCATATGGAAATTCACAATCATACAATCCTCTCGGTCTGTATCTAAAAGTTTTGTCATCACAGTTATAAAAAGTTCCCTTTTTAATCTCAGTACTGTCAAATGGTAAATATGTCTGTAAAACCTCTTCAAACTCATCTTCTGGAACTTCATATTCTGCGCCACCATAATTTGCTTCATATGGAACTTGCTTTCCATATTTCATATAATACATTTTTTCATAAAGGTCATAAAAATCGAGTTCCATATAATTCTGGTTATCCCAATTTGTAATCAACAGGTTATTAAGTTCATACCCCAACGGCATAACGTATTTTCGATTCAATTCCCGGCACGTTTTATCTAATGGCTGCACTCTGAATCCAGTTTCACCCGGTGCTCCATCAAATCCCGGTGGACGGTACTCTTCAATAAACAAATATCCTTTTTCCGTATATTTCCACGCATACGCTTCATATTCATCATAATATTCGGCCTGTGGATTATTATCTTTCCATTCAACCTGACATAATCGAACATCCACCTTTCCATCCATTGACTCTAAATGATATTGTATAATTTCCCCTTCATCAAATACGACAATAATGTCAACTGCTGCCTGTTTTTCTTTTTCCGCTGCTTTGCAAAATTTTTCTACCTTTTCACTGTTGACCATATCAATCTGATTATCACGATCTACTGCCACATATCCTTGCATTTTCAGACAATTGATAATTTTTCTTTTCGTTTTTAATGTATTTAACTCTGACTTCTCCTGTATATAGATATTCTGAAAAATTTGTGCTGTTTCTTTCGCTTCAGCATACATTGCAGATTCTACAGTTTCTTTCTTTTGTACTTTTTCTGTGATTCTTTCTTGTCTGCATCCTGTAAAAACCATAAGAATTATCAATATCACCGTCAAAATCTTACGTTTGTAATAATTTCTTGTAAAAATTTTTTTATTCTTTAAAATACTCATCCAATACTGTTGCATCTTTTCTAACAACATAACCACTTCCACCGATTCCTTTCACATTCTCAACCATACTGATGAGAAGAATTGGTTTGTCTACATTTTCCTCTGCTGTAAACACTGAAAACCACCCGACTTCTTTACCATAAGTGTCTTCTTTCGTTGCTTTCAACTCTGCTGTCCCCGTTTTTCCAGCCAGTAAAATATCGTCACGATGTGCCGCATATCCGGTTCCTTCTGGATTATTTACAACACCTTCTACACCTTGCATAATTTCCTCTACATTTTCTTTGGTAAAAGCATTTTCTATCCATATTTCACCGGCAGCCTCTTCTTCGTATGTTAAATACGGCTTTACCATATTCCCTTCATTTAAAAACGAAGTATAAATACTTGCCAAATGTAACGGATTTACAAGAATCTGCCCTTGTCCATAGCCACTATCTGCCAGTTGTATTTCTGTTTCTATTTTATCCGTATTTGAATATGTTGATTCCTGCATCGCAATCTCAAACGGTATATTCTGATTAAAGCCTATTTCATTTAAAGTATTCATAAAATTTTCACTTCCAATTTTAAGAGCAGCCTTTGCGAAGTAAATATTATCAGAATAAATAATTGCATTCTTCATAATAACCGGTTCATACTCATGAAGTGTTGTCACTTGATAAGACCCCCAGGACGAATCTTTCTGCCATTCCAGACCTTCATGTCCAAAATCCTCTTTTGGATCTATGGTTCCCGTTTTCAACCCAATTCCTGCTACAACTGGCTTAAATGTTGAACCAGGACACCATACTTGACGGAAACGATTATATAAAGGTTTCTTTTCATCTTCATTTAATGATGTCCATTTTTCTGATGATAATCCTCGTATAAATTCATTATTGTCATAAGATGGAGTACTGACCAAAGCCAATACTTCTCCTGTATAAGGATTCATTGCAACAGAGCATCCCGGATCTTCTTTAAACTGCTCATATAATGATTTTTGCAAGTCAGAATCTATCGTCAATCTTATATCTTTACCATCTTCTTTAAAAGTGCTTACAAGAACTTCTTTTTCTTCCCCATCGCTATCTAGAATCTTTATATCACAACCATCTTTTCCTTTTAATTGCTTTTCGTATAATTTTTCCAACCCAGACCTTCCGATTACACTTTCGTTTGTATATCCTTCTCCCGGATGATTTTCCAAATCCTCTGCCGTTACAGATTGTACATAACCAATTAAATGAGCGGCTGCTTCCCCTAACTCATAGGATCTAACTTCCACATCTGACAGCATAACCCCTGGAATTTCTAGAAGTTTATTCTGACGCTCCTGCTCTTCAAGCGTCTTTTCTTCTGGCTGTATTTTCATTAAATCTGTTTCTTTTACTTTTGAAATTGTTTCAATTGGTACAAAAGAATCTTCTTTCACCCACTTTGCTGTAAGTTTGTTATTTATCGTTTCTACGTCTATCTTCAATAACTCTGCTATTTTTTCAAGAGATACATTCCTGTCTTCCAGCTTTCCCGGTATAATACCAACCGATGTCGCTACACCTTTTCCTGCAAGCATTTTACCATTCCGGTCTAATATTTCTCCTCGCTCCGCTTTTGAGATAGTAACGCTTATTTTATCATCACTCTCTAAATCTGGAAAAATCAAACTATCCTGCCATACTAATTTATATCCCTGTTTTGTTTTTTTCAGTTCTGCCATATTATCAAACTGTATTGCTCCAGCAATTGTATTACATGATGATTCATACGAAAGCGTAACTGTATCTGCTTTTTTCTCTTTCACAGCTATATGACTGATTTTAATGTCACTGACCTCTATTCCTTCGTATATCTTAGAATTTCGTTGTATGTATTCTTCTTTTGTCAGATAAACTTTTTCATCTGAATCTATCATAGTATACATTACTTCATATTCCTTTTTTTCAATATGGTTCATATATTCCACAAGTGTGTCTTCTGGTGATTCCGTTATCGTCCTTTTTAATAAAACACCTCCCGAAACAGCAATTACTGTTATAGCTACTATCAGCCCAAAAATCTTACAAATGTAAGATTTTTGAGTGTTTTGCTTTTTCCGTTTTCTTTTCATAGATATTCCTTTCTTCTAATTTTTTTGTTTCTTAAATCTTACACTTGTAATATTTAAAAGTCAAGTCTATTTTCAGGAATTGTATACTCCAGATTCACCATTAGACTATCACACTTTTTCTCCTGCCTTTTAATATGCCGGAACACCATATCCATAAATGTTACTGCTTCCGATACTGTAACTCCGTCTTGCTACTTTATCCCCACTGTTGCCTTCAATGGTATTTACGGTTCCACCACTAACGCTCTCTACAATTCCAACATGGTCAATCGTTCCATTATTCCCCCAGTCAAAGAAAATAATATCTCCTGCCGCCGGGGTATAACTGCTGTCCCGGAACCTGCCCTTACTTTCAAACCATCTAACACCGTCCGAACAAAGAGAAAATTTGGGAATGACTCCACTCTGGATATAACCGCTCTGGTCTGCACACCATGACACAAAGCAGGCACACCACTCTACCCGGCTTCCAAAACCATACCAACTCCAGTAGGTTGTTCCGCCTTTTCCTTCCTGAGATGCTGCTACCTGAACGATTGCCTGATTACCGATGCCTGTCGGGATTCTTCCAAATGCATAATACTGAAGCACATGTGGTACATACTGCTTGTCCCCATAACTGCTCCACCCCATTCTCTGTGCCATCATATCAGAAAATTCTGCTGCATTGGCAAGGGTATATCCACCTCTAGCTTTCGCCCATTCCAGATATCCATTTCCATAATTGTAGCTTTGCAATGCCAGTTTAATATTTTCCATATCCAGAGGATTTTTTACTCCTGCACGTTCCAGACAGCTTTTTATTTCCTGCACTCCGCAAGAAATCGAATACTCCGGATCTGTGATTCCATTCGGCTGTTTGGGATATTTTGTATTAAAACTGCCCTCTGAACACTGCATCGGGTCAAGTCCTCTCCCACCGGATTCCTGCATCATAATCGCTTTAATCAATTCCACATATTCACCAATTCCATATTGGTTTGCATACTGCCGAATTAGTGGCTCATATGCTTCTACTTCTGCACTGACAGAAGAAACCGTACTGGAATTATCCCCGCCTGTCATGCAAAGAAATCCACCAAATAAAATGACGATAATCAATATCACCACTGCAATCCAACCGCCTGCGGTCAATCCACTTAACAATGCTTTTATAGCTTCCATCAACGCTTTTATTGCATGTGTTACTGCCTTTGCTGTCGTTTTCACTGCAATCTTTGTATTCTGTGCTGTCTGTCTTGCTGCCTGCACTGCTTTTTCTGCTTTTTTCATGGAATAATGCATTGCCCGGACAGAAACATTTGCTGTCTGCTCCGATGTCTTAATACTGGTCTTTGCCGTCTGTTCTGCAGTCTTGACCGCTTTTCCAGAGGTCTTGATAGTACCTTTTCCAGTATTCTTTACAACCTGTTCCGATGCTCTCCCGGTCTTGATGGTTCTTTTATCCCGTTCAATGGTCTTAATTTTTTTGACAGCAAATTCTTTTCCCTGCTCCTGTGCCGTTTCTCCGCCTGAAGGCGGTACTGGTCGAATTTCTTCTTTCGGCTGGTAAACTGTTTCTTCGCCTGTCGAAGAAACAGAAGCTTTCTCTTTCTTCCGTTCAATAATCTTTCCTGCCTGTCTGCGTACCTGATGCCCTGTTTCGTGAAAGATGCGGTCAGCATACTTGCTGGCCGCATCTTCTGCATAACCTACCGGATTATTCTCTCTATCACTAGATTTCTCCGTCGATTGCATGATATTTTCTTTTGTTCTGACATAGGACTGCTTAACATGGTCTGTCACTGTAACTGTCTTATCTAATACTTTAATATCCTTATGGACTTGGCGTGTTTTTATCTTACGATCCATCGCTTTTCTCCATTTGAATCTTTATCTAGCGTTCATGATTAGTTTCTTTTTTGCTCACCTGTGGCAGTTCCCGGCAGTATTCCGGGTATTTCATGCGGATTGCTTCATAAAAATATGATGCATAGCCACAATCGAACATCTCGTATGGGGTAGACAGACTTTCTTCTCCCTTCTCCACATATCCATTCCACAAGTTGAAAGCCAGTCTGGTCAATCGTGCCGAACCGCCTGTCTGCCACCCTTCATGCAATGCTTCTGGTTTAATCAAACGCTCTTTAAAATCAAACATGCGATCAACATGATTTCTGGTATCTTCAGAAATTCCCACACAATAGAAAAATGAACTGTAATAACTGTCGTGCTTTCCGCATTTAGCTAACATCTGATAAAAAAACTTTTCGTGTTCCTTTGATGAAAATCTGATTTCTGACATATTTGGCTCCTTTTCCGGCACTAAAAAACGCCACAAATTGTGACGATTTTCAGTGCCTTGCTTTTCATTATTCAAAATATTTTTAATTTTACATTCTTCCCCGGTTGATACTGTCCTCTCCCGGCTTTGTGGTCATCAGTTTATACAACCTTGTATTGGTTGGGAATCTATTGACGAACGGTACAAGCGAACTTCCATATTTCACCAGACCACAACCGGCATCTGCATTTGTGATATATCCCATTTGCTCTGTAGAAATATTCAAAAGTGTCGCCAACTTTGCTCTGTCCGGCTCTGCCTGATTAAGCATCACGATATACTCACTGTTGGAAATCATCGTACTTGCAAGAACAGAATCTAACAGATATTCCACGTTCTGTGTGATTGCTGTCGGGAATGCATTACGCTTACGAAATCTTCGCCATGCAGAGTTAAAAAATGCTCCGGAATACTCATTTTCAAATACTACATGAAACTCGTCTAAAAAAATATGGGTTCGCTTTCCCTGTTTCCAGTTCTCCGTTACCCGGTTCAACATTGCATCAGTGATTACCAGAAGTCCCATGGTCTTTAACTGTTTTCCTAAATCCAGAATGTCGTATACCATGATACGGTTATTCACATCAACATTACTTTCATGTGCAAATGCGTCCAGACTTCCATTGGTAAATAATTCTGATACCAGTGCCAAATCCTGTGCTTCCGGTTCTTCCTGTTCTAAAAATTTTTCACGCAACACCCGCAAAGTCGGCACTGCTCCGCCATGCTGATATTCCTCATAAACTTCTCCCACACATCGGTCAATAATGGAACGTTCCTTTGCATTGATTCCTTTTTTATCCAACTGTTCAAACAGAGATAAAATAAACTGTGACTTCTCAATCACTGGATCACCGCCATCTCCATATCCGTCTACCATATCCATTGCATTGATATGGTCCCGGCTTCCTGCAGCAATACGAACCACTTCTCCGCCCATTGCTTCAACTAATGATGCATACTCTCGCTCTGGATCACAAATCAGGATATCGTCCTGCGTTGCCAGTGCCAGGAATACAATCTGCATTTTTGCATTAAAGGATTTTCCACTTCCCGGTACTCCTAAAAGGAATGAGTTTGGATTTAACAGTTTTTCTTTATTACACATGATTAAGTTATGGGAGATTGCATTTTCACCGCAATAGATTCCACCTGCGTCCATAATCTCCTGCACCCGGAATGGCATCAACACTGCTACACTCTCCGAAGTCAGTGTGCGGACTGCCGGAATCTTCCGGTGTCCGATGGGTAGTGCTGTATTCAGTCCGTCCATCTGCTGAAATTTCAGAACAGAAAACTGGCATAACTTTTTCCGTCCGATTGTCAGAAGTGTTTCCGTATCTGCATCAAGCTGTTTTTTCGATTCTGCCGTATGCACCATAGTCAGTATACCGAACATCATACGCTGGTCACGTGTGGTTAAATCGTCCATGAACTCTTTACTTTCTTTTCTCTGCTGTTCCAAATCATAAGGAATCACTGCGGAAAAGTTATTGTTGGCATTTTGGCGTCGTTGCCAGTTTGTTATATTAGTCTCCACACCTAACAAACGTTTTTCCACTTCCTGTACTGCTTCATCAGTCGGAACCGGAATCACATCAATGCTCAACATCAGATTTCGATTCATGTCGGTCAGTTCTGCTATCATATCGTCTTTGATGTAAGAAGCATACTCACGAAGAAAAAGTACTCTTCCATAACGATCTCCCATGCGGAAATAATCTTTTTCAAATTCAAAGGTATCCGGACAGATATAATCTTTAAAGCTGTGTCCTTTTCTCATATTCTCCTGAATATCAAAATGGAAACCAGATTCTTCTCCTGTACGGTAAAAATCGTGCAGAATCCGTAACTTATCTTCTCCATTTATCTCTACACATTTGGAACCCAATCTTGCAAAATGACTGTTCAGCTCTGTTGTCACTCGTGCAAAATACGTTCTGGCTTCTTCGATTGTTTTCTTATAGCAGGATACTGTCACATATTTTTCCTGCACCATGCTGTTGGAACTGGTTGCCTTATCTAAAAGCATATTGTTGTACTCTTTCCGATATAAATCCAGTCCGTCCTCCTGCATCGGAATCAGGATTGCTTTTTCAAAATCCACCTTATTCAAGCGGCGATTATTGATCGTTATTTTTGTTGTTCCACCGCAATCGAAAGAATTTAATAAATCCATATATTCCAGGAACATGGTTTCCTTATCTACTTTGCTTGCCACCGCGTAGTTGATATCTGTAAATTTATAAGTACGTGCAAATTTATTTCTCCCGATTTTAAAAATCCCGTCTGACCAGATAGTCTCGATGGGAATTACCTGCTGTACGCTTCTTGGAATTACAAATTTTTCTTTATCCTGCTTGAAAATATTACTCAGCGTTTTTATCATTCTTCTTGCGTCCCTCCTTCTTCAGACTTTCTTTCTCATATTTTTTAATGACTGGTTCTACCGCATCAAAATAAAGATTTTCTGACCGGAACACCAGTTTTTTCGGCATCAGGATTTCTGATTTTATCCATGCCCAGATAAACTGCTCCGCTGTCATTCCATGATATTTTACAAACCCGAACACTACACATGGGGCAGCTCCCAGTACACAAATCCAGCTCACTGTTTCCATGCTCATGTATGGGTGAAGCAAAAAATAAAGCCCAACGGCAATCCCGCAGGCTAATCCTGAAAAGATAAACTGTCTCAGGGACAATCCGAAAAAGATTGCTTCCGTGTAATCCCTGATTTCCTTGTTAATTTTTACTTCCAAAACGATACACCTCCAAATCGCACATTTGTTATATTTTTTCTGTTCTGTTACACTTTGGGTAAATGAAAGGGGGGACTGACCTATGCCAATCACTGTTATGATTTCACTTGTTGTTACCGTTGCTCTATTCCTGATTTCTCTGCTGTTTCGGATTGCTGCCAGATTAAATCTGACCTTACCGCTGTTATACTTTCTTGCTGTTTCCACAATTCTGAATCCATGGGCAGCAACTCATGAGAAACTTGCATTTGCAATCCTCTATCTGCTGACTGCCTTTTCTGTTCTCAGCTGGATTTTTGCTCTGCGACGCAAATGGCAGGAACATCAATACTACAAAGTTATGAAAGACGATATGTCCTTCCAGATTTCTCGTGCCAGACAAAGAGGGATTCCATTAGATTCTGTTCATTTCGATTCTCAGGGAAATATGAGATATAATGACAGCAAAGACATTGTAGAATAGGCTCATAACATACAACAGGGTATGTACGGTTTCTTACCATACATACTCTGTTTTTTATAATCCCATCATTTCCCTCACTACCCTGTCTGACATCTTCACCGCACCGACCAGTACAAGCATATTGAAAATCAACTCTCCAATATAGCTCCACACCATAGTGACTACTGCTGCATCTGGATTGACAACTGGCGGTGATGATGCAAACAATGAAAATATAATGCAGGAAAGTACCACGATTGCTCCCTCCAGACACACTGCTGCGTATGACTTCAAAAAACTTCTTCCGATATTCTGACTCGGCTCTCCTGCAAATGAAGATAATGGAATCGGTGCAATCGCTGTGTAAAGATACAATCGAAAAAATCTTCCATATACACTCATAATCATAATGAAGCTCAGAACTGTAATAAAAAGTCCACCGATCAACGTCACCGCCCATAGAGGAATACTTTCAAAAAATCCACAATCTTCTACCGCTTCTATGATTTCGTCCGGTAAAACGGTATCTTCCGTACTTCCAAATCCTGCGGTCTGCATAATCGTACTGGTCACTCCTTGTATGATATTGAATAATGCCATCATCAGCTCCAGTCCATACGTGACTACGCCTTTTGTAATCGCAAAACGGATAAAAATTTTCAATGCATGTTCCGGTCTTTTTACCTCTGTAAAACTTCCACAAGTCTTGACCACTCCGACTACAAAGAAAAGCACTAACAAAGCATAGCCGATTGCCTGCAATGCTCCATGGATCTGCACAATCACCTGCCAGATACCGCCACCCTTAAAGGTTTCCGGTGACTGTGTGAGTATCTGCCAGATTTCTGCAAGTTTGCTGTTCCAGGTATCCAAGGCATTTTGCAAGTTCTGTACTACCCAGTTATCTGACACCTTCTAAACACCTCCTGTCTTAGCCTGGGCGGTGCGATTCCTTTCGGACCTGCACCGTCCCGTTTCCTTATTTCCTATTCTTCTTAACCTGTAATCAGATTCAGGATTTCTTTTGCAAATGTAATAATAACACCGCCTGCAAGTGTCAGGAATCCATTCGCTCTCTGGCTTGGATCATGAGATTTCAGTGATAAACCGACCTGCACAATTCCAAATCCCAACAAAATCATTCCGATGGCACGAATCAGTCCAAAGATAAACGTGGACAGATTATTGATAACGGTCAGTGGATCGTCTGCCGCAAATACGGTACTTGCTCCTGCTGTCATAATCAGTACCATTGCAATATACACTGCCATGGCACGTTTCATTTTTGCTGTCATTGGCAGCTTCTTCGTTACTTTTGTGGTTTCTTTCTTCTCCTGCTTCTTTCGCATATCTAACTTCATTTTTTTGATAGCCTCCTATATATTTTTCTTGGATTTACTGATATTTCTGAATGATTTCTTCCAGATCTTCATCGGATAATAATTCATAATCTTCCACTTCCAGAGAATCATCTGTGAACTCGCCTTCCAAGCTGTCTCCCAGTGAAATACTTGCCACTGCCCGGTCAACTGCTCCATGCAGATATGGTTTTCCGTTTCCGTCAGTTGTAAGTCCCACATTGGGGTGCTTTAAAATATCAAATTTCTCGTCTAAAATTGGTCTTTCTCCACGAATAAAAAGAATCGCATATCGGTTATCCAACATGCGAACTTCATCGGGTGTCATCAGCTCCCGCCCTGTATTCTGATAATTGGTGGAATAGTTCCCGGAATGTCCCGTTGACTTTCCATAGGTGTTCGTGTCAATCGTTGCCTTGCCAAGAAGTTCGCTGACATATTTATGTGTTCCCTGCTCATTGCCGCCTAAATATAAAAATTCATCACAATTTCCCATAATGCTTTCCCACTGCTTCTCAAACAATGCTTTTAACTGCGCCAGATTCTGCAAAATAATACTGACTGACACTTCCCTGGAACGCATCACAGACAGAATCTTATCGAAGTCATCAGGCAGTGAAACATTTGCAAATTCGTCCATGAGGAAATGCACATGAACCGGAAGTCTCCCTCCATATTTATGGTCTGCCAGATAGAACAACTGCTGAAATAACTGGGTATACAAAATTGACACCAGAAAGTTGTAACTGGTGTCGTTGTCCGGGATTAACGCGAATAAAGCCACTTTTCGCTCTCCCAGTGATGGCAGGTCTAAATCGTCCGTTGCGGTCAGTGCTGCCAGACTGGATAAGTTAAATTTCTCAAGTCTTGCTGCAAGTGTAATCTGAATGGACTTTAATGTTTTTGCACTACCAGAGTGATAATCTTTGTAATACTTCACTGCAATGTGTTCTGGATTTTTCATTTCCAACCGCTCAAATAATTCATCAAGTGGTGACTGATACTGGTCATCGTCTTCTCTGACTTCTCCGGCACGTAACATTTCCATTACCATCGGAAAATTCTGTTCTTCCTCTGGTGCTTCATACTGTAAATAGAAAATCAGTGCCAGCAACAGCATGGAAGCTGCAGTATCCCAAAACGGATCGTTTGACTGACTTCCCTTGGGTGTAGTCGCTTTGAATAGGTTCGTTACCAATCTCTGCACATCGTTATCGTCCTTCAGATATACAAACGGGTTATAGCAATGGCTCTTTTCCATGTTGATCAGGTCAAGCACTCTTACCTCATATCCTTTTTCTTCCAGAAGATACCCAGTATCTCTTAGATTTTCTCCTTTTGGATCTAAAACCACAAAAGAAGTATTCGCCTGCATCAGATTCGGTTTTGCAAAAAATCTGGTCTTCCCTGAACCGGAACCACCAATCACAACCGTCAATACATTTCGCAAATGTTTCCTCATGTTATAACTGATCTGCACATGCATGGTCAGCAACTTATTTTTTGTAAACCGCTTCTCCTTGTATCTGCGATTTATTTTCTTCACATTTCCCCATTTAGCAGAACCATGTTCTTCACCTCGTCGGTAATGTTTCTTGGTAGAAATATAAATCCCGATTCCCATGCCGTAAGACAGCAAAAAAATAAGGACAGTTTTTACACTGTCCCCACATAACCGAATGGAAAACGGATGGTTCATTGCTTCCGGGACTCCATCCAGAATCCCCATAAGACCAGACGAAAGATAAGGTGCGACAAGTAACGCAAACCAGATAACCGGGATAATTCCAATTACCGCCAACATCAGACTGCTCTGCTCATCATCGTTCTTCATGGCTTCTGCGTCCTCGCTTTTCCTTCTCCGACGGTACTTCGATTTTCTCAATGACTTTCATTAAAACGTCATCGACAAGCTCCGTATCTTTTCCCTCTTTCAGCATCTGATTCCGCTTGTCCTTTAGGGAATGGAACACTACGCCACTCTCATATTTATCCAGTTCTAACGTAATCGTATCACTGCTCATTTTGCATTCTCCTTTCCCGAATTTTTCTAGCGTGCTTCTTTTCTATGTTGTCCTCTGGATTTCTGTTCTTTCTTTTCAGGCTCTGGATTTTCTTTCTTATCTTTCACATTTTCAGAACTGTCTTGCCCGTTTTTTTCAGCCTCTGACTGTCGGTAAGTTGCATTCCGATTCTGATCCAGTACCTTTGCCATTCTTGCAGAAATTGTATTCGCTGCATCTCTGGCTCTGGAAAGTTCCACTCTCACTTCCTGAGTCTCCATTTTTTCAAAAAACTCTGGTGCATGTAAAAAATTATATCGACTGGTATCCATTCCATATTTTTTACACAACATATAAGACGCACACGATACATGAAATGCATCTTCATTTTTATCATAGTGTGGATTTCCATCCGCATATCCGGCAAATACCAATTCCGGCACAAGATTCTGAAAGATTTCCTGTGCACTCATCCCTTTTCTTACATAAATACAACCTTCTTCCGGTTTAAAAAATGCTCCTTTTTCATCCGGCATCTGTTCTGGTTCTGCTGCAACAATATTTACCGGAGGGGTACTGACTAACGCCCGGATTAAATCATGTTCTTCATATTCTGACTTTTGAATTGTAGTATCGGACATTGTTGTCTGAGAAATATCATATAGCTTTTTCGCATTATAATAATTTCCAACTGTACCATCTTCACGCTTATATGTTTTTCCTGGCTCTAAAATCAGAACTGGATTCTGTTGTTCCATACGTTTTAAATAAAATCCATGATCTCTCCAGTATCCATAGTCACCTAATTTCTGTGCATCTGGTCTTTGTGCCAGAATCAGAAGTGCATTATTGGTAGTATATCGATCAAAGGTACTCTGTACATCCAGATACTTCTGCAGCATTTTCCCATCCGTTGCCACTTGTGCGGTTACCTGCTCTGACAACTCATAGCAGCGATTCCTGTTATTTTTGCTTTCCGCAATAAATGCCTGTACCTTTTCATCCTGTGGTACAGCCGATGCATTTAATAAAGAATCAAAACTATTATCCATAAAATTTACCTCTCTTTCCCTTTCCTTGGTTTTCGTTTCTGTTGTGGCTGCTGGTGGCGAATCTGATTCGGGTCTTTATTTCCCTGATTTCTCACCGGATCATTTCTATTCTCACGCCGCTCCGCTTCTTTCTTCCTTGCATTCTGTATTTCCCGAAGTTCCTTTCTGACCGATGGTTTCTCTGGTTTTTCCGGGGTAAATAACTTAGAAGTACCCTCTGCGGTTTTCTCTTGCTTCTTTGAGGTAGGCTCGGACAGACGGGATTTGGTCGTCTTTGCCAAAGAAGGGTTTTGCTCCTTACCCTCTTTCTTCACCGACTCTCCAAACAACTCGTCCATAAGCTGATCCTCCTTGGATTTCTGCGGATAATCTTTTTCCGGCTCTGCCTGTCCCTGTTTTTCTTGCTGAACCTGTACTTTTTCCGGCTTCTTTTCCTGCTTCTCTGATTTTCCGGCTTTTGCTTTTTCTGCACGTGTCCGCTCAATTTCCGTCTTAATCTTCGCTGCTTCTGTTACAGATGCAAACTGGAATCTATCTACGATACGGTTGATTCTTGGTGCATCTTCTTCCTTTACAATCACATCTATCAATCCGTCACTGCTTCCTCTTGGATTTCGGACTGCACAGTACAACACGCCATATCGTTTTGCTTCCTGAACAAATTGTTTCAGATCACTTTCTTTCACTGAAAATACCGTCAGTGGTCTACCTGATTTAACCAATGTTTCAAGTCTTACTCTGCCTTTTGTCTTTTTCTTCTCTTTTAAGACTGCATACAGCATCACTGCCAGATGCTTCGCTCCTGTGCCACTGATCTTCAATGCTGCTTCACCGACTTCCAATGACATTCGTACCACCTGATCAGCGGCTTCGCCTGATGTGTTCATGCCTTTGTTCCTCCTTCTGCTCTTTTTCTTCCCGCACCATCTTAAATTTTTCTTCGATTACCTTGGAACGTGCGGCGATTCCATCACAAAGTGCTGCCTCCTTTCTGAGCGTTCCAATTTTCTCTGTCAGAACTTTTATCTGCTCCTTCATTTCCTGTATTTCTTCTTCCGGTCTGTCTGCCCGAATCTTATAACGCAAGTGCTTCCGTTCCTCCGCACACTGCTCCATTTGTTTCTGTAAATGGTCTTTCAATGAAAAAAGCTGCTCCGCAGTATCAATGTGATAATGGCAAAGCAGCTTCGTTTCTTTAGAAACGGTATTCAGTTTTAATAAATCCTCCCGGAACAATACATGCACCTGTTTAGCAGATATTGACGGGCGATTCTTCGGTAGGATTCCTAAAAGATAACAGTAATGCAGATACAATCCCCGAAGTCCTCCGATTTTTCTTGTCTGCTTGAAGTTGCCGGATACCCTAATCCGGTAATGCCTCTGAACCGGAAATTTCTTCTCGGCAGGTAATTCATTTTCTTCCAGAGTCCGAACCCTGATTGCTTCCAGTGAATAATTCTCTCCAAAATTCCGCTTTAACTTCAGACCACGCTCCCGCCCTTCCGGACGAATGGTAATGTCTTTCCCAAACTTAAAAGAATATCCTTTTTCCCGCAAATAAAAAAAGAACTGTTTTTCAGTCCTCGCCTTTCGGATTGCCTCGTCAACATCTGCCTTTACCATGCTGTGATAACTCGGCTTCCCATCCTGTTCTGCCTGCCACTCGGCATAATGTTTTCCTTTTCCCTGTTCTGGCTGCCTCACAACCGATAACTGGTATTCTTTACATAAACGGTCTGACACCATCCGCATATCCCGGTAATCCTGATTTGTCCTGTGGTATCTTTTCCCATCAATGAATGAAACTGAGTTCACCACAAAATGGTTGTGCAGATGATTCGCCTTATCCAAATGAGTCGCAATCAATACCTGATACTGACTGCCCCACAATTCTTCTGCCAGCTTCTTTCCAATCTCATGTGCCATTGCCGGATTACATTCTCCCGGTGCAAAAGACTGGTAGCCATGAAACGCAACAATTCCGTCCTCCTTTCCAAAACGCTTTTTGACTGCAATCATTTCTTCTCTGGCGGTTGTCGGTGCACAATTAAGTCCCGATACATACTGTTCCATCAGTTCTTCCGATTCTCCGACAACTTCCATTTCCATTGATTTAGATTGTCTCAGTCTGGTCTTTTCTGCATTCACCGCATAGGTAATCACATCTTCCAGTCCTTGTGCGGATCGTGATTGATCCTCGACTATCTGCCCTTCGTTATTCTCTTTCGTCTTGTCCGGGTTCTCCGCATAATTGATTACTTTTCCAATCCAACCTTTAATGCTCCAGATTGATGTCACTGCCATGATTCATTTTTTTCCGGAAGTATTACTGCTTCTGTAATCTTACGGACTGCTTCATTGAACTTCCGCACTTCCTGATCGTAACGTTGCACATCTACCACATTTAACACATGTGCTTTCTGCGCAATCTGATTTAAGTTATTTCCAATTTTATGCAGCTCCCGCATCATAGAATAATAATCTGGTGGCGGTGCGTCTCTTGGAACAACACCAGAAATCAACTGTCTCAGGTAAGCTTCCCGGTTCAGTCCGCTTCTCTTTACTTTCTTATCCAATGCCTCTGCTTCTTTTTTGTTCAATCGGAAAAGAATTGCTACATTACGTTTTCTCAACGCTCCATCTCCTTTACTTTCTGTATAGAATCTGGTTCCTGGCGAATCTGGTGTTTTTCTTTATCGTAACTGTAAACTCTGTCTGAGAGAACCTCCTGCCGTTCCACTTCATTTTTATTTACTTCCCGTACCATTTCACCAAGCATTTTCGGTTCCATCTCTCCATTATCCGGAACAATCAGAACTTCATGCACAGATGACGGTAACACATAAAATCCTTCTGGGAAAAGCTGTTCCAATTTATTTAAAACTTCTGGCTGCGTGATCATAGATGCTCCATATTGCTTTTCTACATTCGTAAGTGCATACAGCATATCATGTGAACGAAGTCCAAAATCAACATTTTCATCTAACAGGTTTGTTGCATGTCCTTCTTCATTAAAAATACTCAACAACATTTCGTCCATTGACTGAAGAATCGGTGTATTTACAGGCTGTGTATTTGCTCTGGCCTGCTGGAACATTTCCTTTGCATCCACATTCCACATCTTAAGATGTTCATTTTTCACCTTCATAGTCGCTTTTCCATCGTTAGACTCTACCGGAAAATCCACATAACAGATAGCCGACAGATCTTCCATATTTTCATGAGGCATTTCCTGTAACATTCGTTTGTTTGCCTGGGTGTTCACAAGCATCACTGCCAGATGCTCCTTCACTGAATCATAATCCATTGGATTGATACCACTGTGCACAAACGGAGCATTGCCTGCTTCTTCCATGCATTTTGCAATTTCATTCATCACTTTCTCAACAGGTTCACCCAAACGTATTTCATTAAAGAACGACCCTACATAAACAACTGGGCACACATTTTCTTCCTGTAGTCTTACCTGTACTCCTATCATCTGGACTCCATTATTTTTATTCATCTGCATTACCTGAAATTCTGCATTCTCATATTTTTCTGGGAGAAAATTCCTGATGTCCTTTGCTACACTTTCCGCAAACACTTTTTCTGCTATCATCTCTCTTGCAATCATTTCTTCTGTTCTCCCTTCTTCTTGTTCATTTTCTTTAAATATTCCTGATATCGTCTTTCTGCTTTCTTTTTGTCTTTCATTGATACTTCAACCTGCATTTTGTATCTCCTTTCTTTTTGTCTACTGAATCTTGTTAATCTGCAACAGGCACATCAACACTACTCCTATAATGCCACCTACTAATACTCCACAAATAAACTTCAACATTGTTACTTTCTCCTTTTTCATTTTCTGAAGGTTTCAGGGATTCTCCCTGACAAGCTGCCGCAGACTGCCAGACAGGAAACCTGTGTGGCAATCCAAAGGCGTTGCTTGCTGGTATTGTGTATTCTTCTGATACCCGTCTCACTGTTCCGGGTATCAGAAGATTTACTTGCCGAAAAGCAAATGTTTTTTATTCTTTCAGTTCACAAATCCCGCAAGTTTCACACAAGTATTCACACTCTGTGCATCGTACATTTTCATCAGTTGCCATGCATTCTTTACTTGCCGGACAATACTTTTGACAACTTTCACACTGCTCCGTACCGCCTTCTTCTGACACTTTTTCAGCAATAATTCCAAGCAATTCATTCTGTTCTTTTTCTTCTTTCAACTGTGTTTCCAGAAAAATCTTCAACAGTTCTTCGCTGTCTACATCGTCTTCCATCGTCAAAATCAGTTCTTTCTTATACACAACCTTCAACTCATATCTTGCAATTTTCATATCTTTTTTCACCTTCTATCTCTCATATTTTTCATGACCAGACATACTCTTTTTCGTGTTTTTTTCTCGCTTTGTAATTGCCAGATTTAACTTGATGCAGAGCAGATCGTTGTAATCTTTTCCTTGTTTTGGTGGTACATCTTTTACCTGATATTGCTTTGGAAGCACTGCAGAAATTGCTTTTGTGGCAAGTCTTCCAATACGGTCATTGTCCAAATGCAGAACGATTGTCTTCACCTCTGGATGCATTTTTAATGTCCTGGCCAACGCTGCAGGGACTTTACTTTTTTCAATTTCTTTTGCTGGCTGATAGACACCTGCCAGTGACAATAAATGTTCTCTCCTCCACTCTTTCCCGTCTAATTTCTGCAACGTCGCATAAGATAACAAATCAATGGCTGACTCAAACAGATGCACCGTATCATTGGATTTCTCTGCAAAAATGGAAAAAGAATAATTCTTATTGCTTCCATTTGCTTCTCCTATAAAGCTGGTTCCGATTCCTCTAAGAGCTGCATATTTCGGATTATCTTTCTCATCCATCCCTACAAACACTACGTTATGATGAAATGCACTTTCATAAACTCTTCCGGACTCCAAACAAAACTGAATGATTTCCTTATCAATCCCACGTCCTAAAAGATACGCAATCACTTTCTGATCATCTTGATTTTTCTTTGGAAACAGTAACTGTTTCTTCATCGGAACATTCTCAGATACAAAAAGAGGCGGCTGAATATTTGCCCGTTCTGCAAGCAATTCAACCGCCTCTAAAAAACTGTATCCTCTTACTTTGATCAGATAATCCAGTGCTGATCTGCCACCGGTTCTCTGACTCCACCACATCCATTTCCCATTTGATATTTTCAAACTATCGTGTGTTCTGGTAGTGTAGGTGTTGCCAGAAAAGTGAACTAATTCGTATGGTTCATAATTTTTCAGGTATGTGAGCAAGTCCATACGCTTGACCTCCTGCACAACTGATGGTGGTATATATGGCATAATTTTCATCTCCTTCCCTGCCTTGGATTGATATTATTGGGGATAATATCCGGGCATGAAAATAGCCAGGTGATTCCTCGGGATGGAACTATCTGGCTATGTATTTTTTATTATATACAAAAACTGCTTCCTAATTTCAGTTCTCTAACTATATCATTATTTACTTTTTTAAATTCATCTTTATTATTTGCATAATCTGTAATCTTCATTTCCAACCATAATTCGGGTGATACTCTAATTCCTGTTACATCACTTTTTATCTGTGTTGCTAATAATATATACATTGAAATCGCTCTATATTTATTAAATGATACAGTATTTCGCAATGTATAATTTTCTTTTTGCATAGTAGCTGCAATTTTTATTGCTTCTTTTGAGCCATATGCATATATAGTATCCATTAATGAAGTAAAATCATTTAATAAATCACCTTTTCCTCCCGTTTGCATAATATTATCCATTAGTTTCAATATTTCATATGGTATAGATGACATTTTTTCAATATGAATACTCGTTTTTTCTTTTTCCAGTTCTTCCTTAAAATTTCTTTTCATTGATTTATATGTAACTATAAAACCGATAACTGAAATAATACTTGTTACCCCCGATGTAATAATAACACCTAATAATTCTTCACTCATCTTTTCACCTTTTAATTATTTTCTTTTTCTATAATTAGTATTATATCTTCATAAAACGATATTTTATTTGCTATATTCATTCTTCTATTTTTGCCCAAAAGGTACAATGTTACACCAATGATTAATATTAGCAACGAAAACATACCATAAAAAATTATTGATTCTTTAAAGTTGAATTCTAATAACCTCGCAGTTTGTTCATATAATTTATCTGTATTTGATACAAAATAATTAGTTACAATCTCTGATGCTGCAGCATTGTAATTTTTAATTAGTTCCGCAAAAGCAAACATAAAAGTTAATAAAACAGTTAAAACAAAAATATTTAAAGGCATCCAAATTGCATCAAGAGTTGCAATTTTATTTTCCTCACTTCTTTTCTTTCCTTTTATGTAATGCACAAAATTTAATCGAGTTGTTTCCGTAAACTGACTACACTTATTTATAATGTGACTTTCCCAGTTTTTATATGTCTTTAACTCACTCTTATTATCACCAATACTCTCATATTTTTTATATTCTTCATTTATGTTAAAATCATACGGTGTATTTTCTTTTCTTTTAAATATAATGGTTCTCTCCTTTTCCAAATATCAGTAAATTTTTCCTTAACAATTGGCATTAAGCTAATTCACAATCCTTCAATATCTTCTCAATTGCCTCCCATGCAGCCAATGAAGGATTCTCTTTATAATACTGATACCCTTTATATTGATACAAAGTATATCCATTTTCTTGATTTCTCTGCATGATTTTCCTTGCCCGATCAACAGCCGCAATTACATTGGACAAGTCCATTTTCTTAAGACATCTCTTGAAATTATTCTCTTCTTTGAATTCGTCCATATTTTGAAATTTTTCTCCAAACGCCCGGTTAATCGGTGTAATATACTGTTTTCGATGTGAAAATGACGCATTACAGTTCGTCATATGAAGAATGATCCATAAATCAAAAGTAAAATTACTATATCCAGATTTATATTTTATCTGTTTTCCTATTTTTTCTGCCTTCTTCATATTGTCCAGAGCTTCTTGAAAGCCTTTGACATGAAGCGGTTCATCACTTTCGTAATCAAAAAAATGATAGATTTCAATCTTTCTGGTAACGGTCAATGATTTCGCATGCTTTAATGGATTTTTTCTTACCGGACAATCAATAGACACCTTGCATGCAGCTTTTTCAGTATTATTTATCGTATCCTGCAGCCATTTTAAGTACCACTGTTCTGTTTCTCCCTCAACACTGAAATAATATTTATTTGTTGGTTTTCTCTTTGCCATCCCTATCCCTCTTTTTCATCACATAAGATTTCTTCAAAGATTGGTGTAAAATCAATATCCTTTATTGCTCCATACTGGCTGATGAAATATTTGCTCATATAATCTTCGTGCTTACGAACACCCTTATCACCTGTTGTGCCAAAATCAGATAATGCATATAATACGCTGTCATGTGTATCATCATCACGCTCAACAAACTTAATCTCGTCTCTTCTGAAAAGATTTGAATTCAAAAATATCGGATTATGAGTATTAAATATAAGCTGTGCATGATGGATATTTACATCATCATTATGAAATACATTGATAATACTCATCAATGCCATCGGATGAATGGATGCATCAAATTCATCCACCACCAATGTTCCACCCGTTTGCATCGCTTTAATTACAAGCGGAAACATATTGATAAATCGAATCGTTCCATATGACTCAAAAATATCTGCTGCAACCGCCGTAGTCTTTTTGTTTTTCATATTTTTAAATACAGAATATAATTTTGCATCAGGCTCGTCATCGCTCACGACATATCCTACTGCATTTGAATTAATTCCAAATAATTTTGCAGCTTCATCTGTTGTTTTTTCAACATAGATTGCTTTCTTTTTTGGATCTGCAAATCTTTTAATCAGTTGCATCGAATCCGCACGATAAATCACCATAAACTTATTCGTAAACCAATCAACAATCAGCTTTGTGAATTTAGGCGAAAAAATCAACTTAAAACCATTTGTTAAAAATAATTCTTCTTGATTCAAACTGTTTTTCGCAATTTCATTTACACTGTCTGCGTTCTGTTCTGTTATATCCGACAAATAATCTTTAATAACCTTTAAGTTCTCTATTTTCAGATCTTGCGTACGTTCAAATACTCTTTCTCCATTGACCTCCAACACTTCTGCAAGGATTTTTCTTTGATGTTCCTCCTCAAGAAAGGTTCCAAGATCAACCTCTAATTCATAGTGTATTTTAAATTTATGATCTTCTCCATCTTCCTCATAAAATTCTATTTCAAAACATACCGGTTTTGATTCCATTTCATTATTATTTGGAATCAATTCTAATGCTGCTGCAGCTGGGTTTGGTGATGATTTTTCTTCAGAATTTCTGATATTTCCTCTCAAAACAATTGCCCGCAATACATCCATCGCACCAATAATATTAGTTTTTCCTGCCGCATTCGGTCCATAAATAACCGAAGAACTTAACCCTTTTATCTCTTTTCCTTTTATTTTTGTCTTCATAAGACTATAATCTAATCCCTTTTGTTTTGGCGCAGCTACCATTGAAAAGCTTGCCTCTTCTACAAAAGATTTATAATTTTTTGTTTTAAATTCAAGAAGCATTTTATTACCTCCATTCTGCTTGTTTTTAACAAAATCATATTTATATTATAGTCTTATTGTATGATAGAGTCAATTTTTTATTCTTATTTTGCACTTTTTCTTCAAAATCATTTTATTTTTGTTAAGTCAAGGAATCTTTATATCATAGATTCCCTGACTCTCCACCGCTTGCCCTATCTCTCCCAATCCATCCTTCCTGTCACATTCAACATCTTTTCTTCTCGGAAGCTGAGCATCTTTCCATTAGTTCCACCGACAATGATATGATCCAGCAATTCTATCCCCAGTAGCTGTCCGCACTTCTGCAGCTTTCTCGTAACAATCATATCCTCTTTTGACGGTTTCACATTGCCACTGGGATGATTATGAAGTCCAATGATTGCAGAAGCATTTGCCAGAATACTGCTCTTAAAAACTTCTCTGGGAATTACCAAAGATGCATTGATTGTTCCACCATAATCTGCTCCTTTCGTTTCTTCCTTTACTTCTTTTTTTCCTGACAAATAGCTTATCACTTTGTTTGCCTTAATGCTTTTCTGCAGCTCACTGATAATGCACAGATCTGCTACATTCACTCCCGGCAAAGCAAGCATTTCATCCATCGCCATATTGACAATCTCTTTTTCCGTTCCGTATCCGGCATCAAATAAACGCTGTAATACTTTTATTGCTTTCTGATTTTTTCCCATTTCATCATCAAAGGGCAGCTTATCGCCGCCCTCTGTTTTACTCCTCCTCTTCTTTCTTTTCTTCAATTCCTAATCTCTTAACCTGTTTCTTTTTATTCCAGATACGAACTCCTATGATTCCGGCTGCTGATAATACCAGAATGGCTATCCATAAAATTGCATTTGTAGTGTCTCCTGTTTTCGGAGGGTTACTGGTTTTTGTAGTAGTACCCGGTGTCTCTGGGGTTGGTGTTTCCGGTACTTCTTTGATGGTTACAGTCTGACCTTCATCGTTGATGTCCTTATGCTCTGTTACCTTTTTCGGTTCTTCCGGATTTGTCATATCATACAGTTCTTCAAAGGTTACAAGCTGCTTTCCACTTATCTACCTCATCCGCAGCAATCAATACTTTTTTCATTTGTATCCCTTTTCTTATGTTACTTCATTTTTTAAACAGAAAAGGCAGTGAAATCTCTCCACCGCCTTTCCTGTTTTTGATTTAATTCGTTAATTGCATTTGTTCATTCGATGCATTTTCCTTTTTTATCTTCTTCACCAGCTCCTGAATCTTCCGAAAAGATTCTTCACTGATTGTATGTTCCATCCGGCATGTATCATGATTTGCAGTTTCCGGAGATACCCCTATCCGTTCTAAGAATTCTTCCAAAAGCAAATGCCTTGCATAAACCTTTTTAGCAATCTTTTTCCCTTCCGCTGTCAGTTCAACATAGCCATGTTCATCTTTTATTACATATCCTTCTGCCACCAATCCACGTATCGCAACTGAAACACTTGCTTTGGAATAGTTCAGATAATTACAAAGCAGAAAATTACGGACATATCCTTTCTGACGTTTCAAGATATACATCGCTTCCAGATAATCCTCTTTGGATTCTCCAAGTTTCATCTACTACCTTCTCCCCTTTCGGAAAGTATTTCTTCTGCATTCCTGCTGTTAAGAAATTCTGTCGTTCTCCATTTCATATACCACATCTGCCACGTTCATTGTAGATACTCTGTGAGATACCAGGACAACTGTTTTCTTCTTGGCCGATTCTTTCAATGATTTTAAGATAATTCCCTCATTTAAAGAGTCGAGGTTCGATGTAGGCTCATCGAGTAGAATGAGGGGGCATTCATGGAGAAATGCTCTTGCAATTCCGATTCTCTGTTTTTCACCACCAGACAGCGTATCACCCAGTTCTCCGACTTCTGTATCATATCCTTTCGGAAGTGTCATTATGAAATCGTGGATAGACGCTTTCTTTGCGGCTTCCATAATCTCTTCTCTGGATGCTCCCGGCTTTGCGATTGCGATATTGTTTGCAATCGAATCATGGAACAGGTGCGTTTCCTGTGTCACGTAACTTTCCATATCTCTTAAATGCTTGGTCGGAATCTTGCGTACATCTGTACCATCTACCGATACGCTTCCATCCTGCACATCCCAGAACCGCATCAGCAGTTTTAAAAGTGTAGATTTTCCAGAACCGCTCGCACCATGAATCCCTGTAATTTTACCCGGCTGTAATTTCAGTGAATAGTTATCTAAAATAACCTCATTATCATAAGCAAATGTTACGTTCTCTGCCTCTGCTCCTGTAAATTCATGTTCCATGCTCTCTGCACCGGAAGTTTCCACGTCACCCGGAATTTCTTCCACAAGCGGTGTCTCTTCCAGAAGAGAAAGAACACGCTCACCACTTGCCAGTGTCTGATTCAGGTTATTGGAAAGGCTTGATAATGCTACTACCGGTCCGAAAGAACCCATCATTGCGATGGTGCAGGTTAAGATTCCCTCGAATCCCATCTCGCCCTTTGCATACAGCCAGATGGTCAGTGCCAGCATTCCAAAAGATGCAAGCAGGATAACCATGTTCGTAAATGAACGCTGTAAGCCTTCCATTTTGCTTAAATCTTCCTGCATTCCTGCAAGATTTTTGGAACGCTCAGACATCTGCTCTTTTCTCTTTTCACCCTGTCCGTACTGAATGGTCTCGTCCAGTCCACGTAAAGAATCCAGAACAAAACTGTTCAGTTCTCCGAAGTTTGTCCGAAATTCCATTCCCTTCTGGCTGCCACGTTTTCCATTCCACATCGGGATGGCTACACCGACAATCAGATAAGCTGCCAGTGCAAGCACTCCTGCTAACCAGTGATATCTTCCGATAAAAATCACCATAATGATTGAGGTCAGCGTTGCAATCGCAATCGGGGAAATGGTATGTGCATAGAACACTTCCAGTAATTCGATATCGGTTGTAATAATCGAAATCAGATTTCCCTTATCCCGTCCTTCCAGTTTTGCAGGGCAGAGCTTTCTCAGTGCCGCAAATACTTTGTGACGGATGATTGCCAACAGCTTAAATGCAATAAAATGATTACAATACTGTTCCACATAATGCAGGATTCCACGAAGCACTGCAATTACGATCATGACTGTAATAATCGTTTTTACTGGAGTAAATACCAGCCACATATTATCTACCGGAACAATCATTCCGGCTACTCCTGTCAGAAGTCCATGCACGATGACCTGTCCTGTCAGTATTGTCAGGAAGATTGCACACAAATACCCCAATGTTCCAAGGATGATTGCTGCCAGCATGATATGGAGCAGGGGTTTGACCAGACCAATCAGACTTCCCATGATTTGGATGGCACTTCTGCGTTTTGTTGTATTCGTATTTTCACTCATTATGCCACTCCTCCTTTTCCATAGTTTTCCAATGCCATCTGGCTTTCATACAGATGTCTGTACGCACCATTCCGGCTCATCAGTTCGTCATGCTTTCCGATTTCTTTGATTTCTCCGTCTTTTAAGAAATAAATCTTGTCAGACTTCACAACATTTGCCAGTCTGTGGGAGATCAGAAGCACCGTCTTTGTCTTTGCCAGTTCGTGAATCACATTCATGATCAGTTCTTCACTTTCCACATCAATATTAGATGCGGCTTCATCGAAAATATAAACTGCACTGTCTGTCCGAAGCAATGCTCTGGCAATCACCAGTCTCTGACACTGACCGCCGGACAGGTTGCTTGCTTTTTCCAGCAATTGTGTCTGTAAGCCATCCTGTGTCTGTAAGAACCCTAAGAGATTGACTTTCTGAAGAACAGCTTCCATCTCTTCTTTCGTTGCGTCCGGTTTTGCCATCTTCAGATTTTCTTCTACTGTACCTTTGAACAGGTAGCTGTTATGGCGAACCAGAACAACCCTCTGCATCAGATTTATTTCATTTACTTCATTAAGCGGTACGCCACCGATGATGATTTCTCCGTTATATCCCCGGTTCTTTTGCTTATGTGTGATAAAGAAGTAATAGAAGTGTAAAAAATTTTGCCGTTCCTATCCGGCACTTGGCCATTGTGTCGGATAGGTCGGGCGTTAGGCTTCGGGCAAGTCAATCTTGCCGACAAAGCTGTAATAAATCTCAATGTCCTGCCTGCGGGTGCCGTTCTCGTCATAGCTACACTCATGCACGACGATTTTCTCAATCATTTCCCGCAAGAGGGTGGGGGTAAGTTCCTCAAAGGCAAGGTGCTTTCGGACGATACCCATAAACTTTTCCGCGTTGACGGTGGCGGCCTGCGACTTGTCCAGTTCGGCCTGCAAAGCGGCGGCGCGGTCTTTCAGTTCCCGCTGTTCCTGCTCATAGTCTGCCGACAGTTCCATGAAACGCTCGTCGCTGATTTTGCCGTTCACATTGTCCTCATACAGCCGCTTGATAATGCGGCTCACTTCGGCAATGCGCTCCTGCGCCTGTTCAAGCTGCTTGGTGGCTGCGGCGGTCTTTCTCTTGCCGCCGATCTCGTTCTGCTGGATAAGCAGCTTCACAAAGCGGCTCTCGTGCTTGGCGGCGTATTCGGTCACTTGCCGGAGATTGGAGAGGACACCGGCGGTCAACAGGTCGGTGCGGATAAAGTGCGCCGTACAGTCGCGGGTGCGCTTCTTGTAGCTGCCGCAGATGTAACAGTCCTGCTTGCGGTTCTTGTTCTGATACCGCTGCTGGTACATCACATGACCGCAGTCGGCGCAGAACAGCATACCGGAGAACAGCCCCACTTCATCATAGCGGTTCGGGCGTTTGCGCTGCTTGCGTAACTCCTGCACGCGCTCCCATGTTTCCCGGTCTATGATAGGCTCATGGTGGTTCTCAAAAATGGCCTGCTTCTCTACGGGGTTCTCTACACTGTGCTTGACCTTGTAAGAGGGCTTCTCCGTCTTGAAGTTTACCAGACAGCCGGTGTACTCCCGGTTTTCGAGGATATGAACAACGGTGTTCGTCGCCCATTTGCACTCATAGCCGGGGTGGTAGCGGCGGGTGCTGCCCGTCCTGCGGTATTCCAGCGTTCCCGGCGTAGGGATTTGCTGCTCCGTAAGCATACGGGCAATCTTGGTCGGGCCATTCCCGGCAAGGCAAAGCTGGTATATCTGCTGGACAACCGGCGCGGTTTCCTCGTCAACGAGATAGTTCTCGTCCTCGTCCATGAGATAGCCATAGACCGGCTTGCTGGTAACGGGCTTGCCGCTCATGCCTTTTGCTCGTTTTACTGCTTTGATTTTCTTGCTCGTATCTCTCACCAGCCATTCGTTGAACAGATTTCGCAGAGGGGTAAAATCGTTGTCCATGCCGCCGTTTGCGCTGTCCACATTGTCGTTGACAGCGATAAAACGCACTCCCTTTTGAGGGAACAGCATTTCCGTGTAAAACCCTACCTGCAAGTAGTTTCGCCCTAACCGGCTCATGTCCTTGACGATGACCGTACCCACTTTCCCGGCTTCAATGTCTGCAAGCATGGCTTGAAAACCGGGGCGCTGGAAGTTCGCGCCGGAAAAGCCGTCGTCGGTGTACCAGCGCAGGTTGGTAAAGCCATTCTGTTTTGCAAAGGCTTCGAGTATCCTTTTTTGGTTCGATATGGAATTACTCTCACCTTGCAATTCGTCCTCATGGGACAATCTCGGATAAAGGGCGGTAATGAGGTTTTGGGTGGCTTGTCTTAACATAAAATCCTCCGTTTCCGACAGCCAGCCCCACTATTCCGTAGCTTTATTGTACCACGGAATAGCGGGGGCTGTATAGCGGCAAAAGTGTAAAATCTGCTTCTTTATGGTTTGTCAAATTGCCGGTTTTTGTGTAGCAGCGGCTTCCGCTTCCAGTACCCGCGCCATTTTGTCGGCGGCGGTGGTGGTAGTGTCTTTCTTGAAATAGCCGGACACGACAAGGACGGAATTGCCCATGCGGATTTCCGTCACGCAGTCGGGGCGGCGGGCGGTGCGGGTGTCGTGCTGCTTGTTATCTGTCATAGGCAATACTCCTTTCAGTCGGTAATCAGTTTCTTCATGCTCTCCATTTTCCGCTGCGCGGCTTCCTGCCGGAAGTTGTCGCCGGTAAAGCGTACCGGGACGCACATGGAAAGCAGGCGGTCATAAATCCGGGAATGGGCGGTGTCCTCCGGGTTCCGCAGGTCGTCCAGCGTGAGGTTGGTCGTGACGATCAGCGGCTTGCCGCTGCGGTAACGGCTGTCAATCACATTGAAAACCTGTTCCAGCCCGTACTCGGTGCCGCGCTCCATGCCGAAGTCGTCAATGATAAGCAGCGGATAGCGGCAAAGGCGGGAAATGTACTCGTTGCGGTTCTCAAAGCTGGCGGCAAGGTCGTTGAGGATAAGGGCAAAATTCGTCATGTGGACGGGGATTTCTTTCTCCATAAGGGCGTTTGCGATACAGCCCGCAAGGTAGCTTTTCCCGGTTCCCACGCCGCCCCAGAACAGGCAGCCGATATTGTCGGCTCGCATATCCTCCCAGTGTTCCACATACCGGCGGGCAATCCCGGCCTGCGGGTTCCTGCCGTTGTCGTTCTCAAAAGTCCAGTCCCGCATGGTGGGGTCGGTAAAGCCCCGGCGTTTCAGTTCCTCCACGGTGTCAAAGTGCCTGCGCCGCTTCTCGGCGGCCTCCCGTTCCTCGCGGGCGGCTCTCTGGCAGTCGCACTCTGCCGGGTGGCGGTCGCGGCCAAAGATAGCGGCCTTATCCGGCGCAAAATAGGCTTCTTTCGGCTTGCGGCACCTGCCGCAGTACAGTAAACCGTCCTCGCCGGTGTAGTCCTCCGGCTCCGGGGTGGCAGTCGTCATATTCTCCAAAACAGCGTTGATTTCGTTCTTCATAAACTCTCGCCCTCCTTGCATGAGTAGTCAGGGATGCCCTTTTTCGGGGCGCCCTTTTTGTCGTTCCCCGCCCATATCCGAAGGGCGGCGGCATAGTTCTGGTAGCTTTTCCCGCTGGCGGCAAGGTAGCGGCTCATTTCCTCGATGAACCGTTCCAGCCTGTCGGGGTACTCTGCCTGCAACTCGTCGTATTCGGTCTGTGACAGAAAAATATTCTGGTATCGGCCATAGGGCGCGGGCGGCTCCCCACTCACTCCCTTTGTTTGGTTCTCTGTAAGGTTGTTTATAGTAGTTTGGTTAGGGGACGGTTTTCCGACCATCATAAGGTCGGTTTTCTGACCATCAGTTGGTCGGTTTTCCGGCTCTATGAGGGTCGGTTTTCCGGCCATCAGTTGGTCGGAAAACTGTACCTGTGGCACACGCGGCACTTTCACATACAGTCGGTTCGGTGCGGAGAAGCCGCCCCGTTCCCGTTCCAGCAGCCCCGCCATGTCCAGTTCATTCAGCGCCCCCTTTATGGTGGTGCTGCCTTTATCCAGTATTTCGGCTATCTCCGCGATGGGATAGATAATATAAATCCTGCCCTCGCCGTCCTGCCACTTGTTCTTCTGGGAGAGGGTGGAGCGGTCTAACAGCAGCGCATAGAGCAGCTTGGCGGTCTGGGAAATCTCCATTTTCAGCAGGAAACGGGGATAGGGCAGATAGGCGGGCAGCTTCGTGTCTGCCATGATATAATCAGCGATAGGATCACCTCCCTGTGTTCGGGTTGATTTTGACGGTTTGTACGCATTTAGAACGCTGTTTCCGGGGGAAAAGGATAAATGTATCGCGTACCCTTTGACACCCACGAAAAAAGCCTTGATTTATGCGGGTTTGAAAGGCTCTAAAGCGTGACATTTCTGCCTTTGTTTCTGCTTTCGCTCGGCGGCTTTGATTTTCTTCATGCGTCCGGCGCAGCCGGGGCAGTATTTTCCCCGGTTGGATTTGGGGACAAAGGCCGCGCCGCAGACGGCGCACCGTTTCCGGCTCCCCCGGTACAAGAGGGCTGCGGCCAGCTCCCCGTCAAGGGGCAGGACAGCCACACGGAACCAGCGGCACATGAGGGAAAAGGAAATGCTCTGGACGCATACGCAAGGCTCCCCGTCGTCCAACAGCAGGCAGTTCCCCTCGTCGTAGTTACAGCACTCATGCACCAGCCGCCGCGCCCGCCGGTGCTGGCGGTAGTCCATGCGGGGCAGGTTATCGCTCATGGCTCTGCTCCTTTCTGCGGCGGGGTTCCTCCCGGCGCAAAATCTGGTCGATGTTCCGCTTGACGGTCTGCAACTCCTTAAACCGCTGTTTCTGTGCGTGATAGGTGTTATACAGGCCGGATTTCTTGGAAACAAGCTGCTCGATCTCGTCCTGCAACGCTTTCCGGGCGGGCAGCCTGGTAATGCCATGTGCCTTGAAATACCGGGCGGCTGCGTCGGCTATGATAAAATCGCTCTCATGCGCCTGCCGGTATGCTTCGCGGGCTTTGGGGGATTTCTGCGCTTTCAGGCCGTCGCGGACGGGTTTGGTCTTGGCGTAGGCCAGCACCTGTCGCTGCAATTCCTTTTTCCCTTGCAGCTTCGTTTCCAGTGCTTTCAGTTCGCCGCTGGTCTGGCGCATTTCCTGATAGGCGGTATCAACGGCGGCTTCTAACTGCTCCGGGGAAGTGAAGCCGTATTCCTGATACACATTCAGCGTCGCGGCCATCTGTTTGAGGTTGTGCATGGTCGCCCAGCGTTCATAGCCCCGGCCTTTCCCCTCGGCTTTCTTCTGCTCAATGTCCACAAGCCGCTGCACATTCGGGGCGGTTCGGGCGGCTCTGTCTGCCCGCAGTTGGTCTTGGATAGAGGGCGGGGTGCTGGATATAGCCGCGGCCTTTTCTGCGGCTCTGGCGGCGTTCTGCTCCAAAACGGCAAGGACAGCGGCGCGGTCAAAATCGTCGCCCAGCTTGCGGGCGGAAATGGGCTTTGTCCTGTCCGGCGTGAGGTAACTAAGCCGCCCCCGGCTCTCCTTGACGGTCACGCCCTCCCGCAGCAGCAGAGAGGAAAAATCCTCGAATGAGGCCGCCGCAGACAGCGCGGCGCGTATGGTCTGCCGCAGCTTCTCTTTGTTCGTTTCAAACTTGGTCTGCCGGGGCGTGATACCGCCTGCAATCATGGGGGCGTTCTGCTTGTCCAGCGCGGCCTGTCCCTTTTTCTGCGCCCAATACTCCCGGTCTGTGACGCGGTTCTTGCTGCCGTTCAAGAGGTCGATTTGGTAAAGCCCCTCCCGGTGGCACATCTCCATGACTTCGGACTTGAAGTAGCGCAAGGCCGCGTCGGTACAGCGGTGCTTGCACCCGGCTTTCGTGTCGGCTGGCCTGTCCATGTAGGGCAGGAACGGGACTTCCTCTATCCGCAGCGAATTGATAACGATATGCACATGGATATTGCCGCTGTGGTTATGCCCGTCCGGGTGGGTGCATACAAGGGCTTGGTGGCCGGGGAAATGCTCGGCGCAAAACTTCTCGCCCAATTCCTGCGCCCGGTCTACGGTCAGGCCGTTGTCCGGGCCGTCCCGTGGGTCAAAGCTGATGATATAGTGGTGACTTTTCACATCTTCCCGCCGTTGGTTTTTCTCATAGCGGAGATTTGCCCGCATACAGGCAACGGCAAAATCCTCCCCGCCGCAGTTCAGCGTGGACAGCCGGTAGTCCTCGCGGGGGATAAGCCTGCCGGTTTCATCAAGGACGGGCTTCATGGTAAACTCGTCATGCTCAAAAAGCAGGTATTGTTCGGCGGCTCCGTAGTCGGCGTTTTTAGAGTTGATATGCTTGAGTGTTGCCAACCGCGTCACCTACTTTCTGTAAGATTTCATACTTGAGGGCGGCAAGGTCGGCTATGGCGGCGCGTACCTCGCCGGACAGCGCATTGTAGGGTACGCCGTACTCGTTCAGATACCGGGCAATCTGGTTGAGGTTGCCGCCGATCCTGCCGTACTCGGCTGTGAGTTTCCCGACAGCGGAAAGCAGCTCGTCATTGACCGCCGACACATGGATAATTGGGCGTATGGCGGTGCGCCGTATCGCCTGCCGGAGAAATTCGGACTGGCTGATACCATAGGGCGCAAGCCGCGCTGTGAAGTCGGCGTATTCATCTTCGGACAGCCGGGTTTTCACAACGCGGCTGCGGTGGGGCGTGTTGTATCGCTTCGGCATGGGCTGTAAACCTCCTTTCACTTATCACAAAAAATAGGCTGGTCTGTTAGGTATTTCCGGGGCAGTTCTCGCAAAAAAACGGCCTGCCGAACGGAAATCTTTTTGCGGCGCAAGCCGCCATAGCAGGGTTTGGGGAAGGCACTCCCCAACAAGTTTCCCGCGAGGGACAAAACCGCAGAATTGCGGATTTTGGCACCGTGGTAGAAACTTGCTCTAAGACTGCCGCAGACTGCCCCTGTCTGGTTTTTCCGTACATAGAACGGACAGGACAGGGCTTGCGGCCCGCTGTGGGCGGCCTTTTTTCCTTTCGCCAATATGACGCCGGAACGGGGCTTTGCTGCCCGCTGGCTGCGGCTTTTTCCCTTTCCGCTAAAGATACATTTCAAAGGCCGCCAGCTACCCGCTGGACGGGGATTTTTCAAAATTTCTTTTGCCTTAGTAATCCGGGCAACAGGATTTTGGCAACCGGCGGGGCAGAGAATTTTTCCTTTCACTCCCCACACCACCGCTCTTAGAAATTTGCCAAACGGAGCAGGCAGTTTTTTCTGGCTTCACCTACCTACTACGGGTGATTTTCGATTTTGCCAAATGGACACAAAAAAAGCAGCAAATCTTTTTCAGACTTACTGCTTTCGCTGGCCGCTGGTGGGCGGCTGATATTCAGTTTTGAAAGTTCGGGTCAGGGTGCCCCGAAGATAAAAAAACAACAGTATTCAATTTATTAAATAATTTCCTGTCGATTCCCTTTAATCAATACAGTTTGACCGTCAGCCAATTCAATCAAATCGTTCTTCGATATATCTCCAAAAGGGCTCTCTTTTTCAGCGTGTGGTATCAACGGATTTGCTAAATATCCTAATCCATCGGAAAAATTTCCGGCAGCAATCATACTACCTGCGCTAATTCCCAGATACACCAATCCATTCTCTATTGCTTGCTTTAGGGGCTTCGAAAATCCTGTTCTGTTTATTTCGCTAAGAAGCGTATGGGCATTTCCTCCACAAAAAGCAATCATGTCATATTGAGTGAGTTCTTGAACACTCATTAAGCGAAACGGTACAGGTATGTCACTAATATAACTTGAATATGTTCTTTTATATCCATCGGAAAGTAAAAACGCAAGATTATATATAAGAATATTATTCATAGGTATTCCCATATTCATAAGGCGCTCCATACATACAATGATTCCTTCTCGCGCACCATCATTTCCAACTGCGGCGGATGGAACCAAAATCGCTTTTGTGTTAATCGGTTCTTTTCCGATACATTTCCAAAATAATACCATAGTCTTTTCGTTTAAGCCACTTGAAGTTAAGAACAGGGTTCTCATAAACTTAGTCCTCTTTTAATTTTTCAAATTTCTGATTCTATGTAAGATGATAAAACATCAATTCATACCGAAATAATCCCATAATGTTAGTTATTTTGTTTTTTTTCAATACAGCTTACCATTATTATCACTATTCCGCGAGTATTAGATGACCTTAAATTCAATCTCTCCTTCTTGTATCTAACAAATATATTCTACTACCCCTGTTGTTTTTACTTTCTAATATACTTTTATGGTTAACTCATTGAAATCTACTATCAACAAAATCCAGCATTAAATTCTCTTCTCAGATTTTCGCACTACCATGCACATTTTTATAGAAATTATCAATACTATCTATTTTTTGTACCATTAGAAGTATCAATCCTTGTTCTACATTTCTTATTGCTACTAGACTTTCGTAAAGATGTTCTGTTTTGCTTTTTCAATTTTTTATTCATTTTTTGAAGTTTTTTATATGCATCTTGAAACTTTTTTTCTTTTCATCTGTCAATCCAATTTTGGAGTAATAATAAATATTCATCCACTGCTCGGCCGTGATTAACGTATATGAATTTGAAAGACTAATTCTATTGGCTTTTCCCAATCTTTTGATTTGCTCATTAGAAAATAAAATAGAAAGTCTCTCTTTAGCAGTCTCTCCTTTAATATTAGTGTAAAAAAAAGCCACTAAATCTTTATAATTTTGAAGATCATCACCACTCAATCTATCATCCCATAACTGCATATGAAGCATAACTGTATCAACATTAGGCGAAGGAAAAAAATCGCTCCTTTTAAAACTATGTGTAATTTCTACCTTATATTGTGCCTTTATTATAGCAGCACGAAAACCTTCATATTTTTGTAATGGAATACCGCAATTCTTTTTAGCTGCCTCTCTTTGAATTATGATATTTATATCTGATGGTGGATTTACATCGTCTGTTAATTTCCTAATAATATCCGCTGTTATCTGAAAAGGAATATTGGAGAATATTTTATATCTGCGATTTAAAGGCAACTTATATTTTAAAAAATCACCAAATATATATGTAACATTATCATGACTGTGATATCTTACTAAATTATTATATAATTCTTGATCATATTCAACTGCAACAACCTCTCCAGCATGCTGAGAAAGTACATCTGTTATTATCCCTTTTCCAGGACCAATTTCAATAACATAATCTGTTACATCAATATTTGACTTGCTTATTAAACGTTCTACCAACTTTTTATTAACCAAAAAATTTTGTGAATATCCAAGATTTTTCATCTAATCGCACCTCATTCTCTATTTATTTTCATAACTATATACGAGTAAGCCCTAACGTTGCATAAAAAACAGCCCCTGTAAAACGATATATAAGTAAAGTGCGCCAATAACCTATTCTTTCAAACACGATGAATGACCATTGTAATTTCTTAAAAAATGTACAATTACTTTAAAATATTATATATCTGATCTTTACCTGAATCATTTGCTCACTATTGTTGTATCTATTTTCTTGCATAGACCATTTTTTTTGGGCACATACCAGTCTCACGGAACGACTGTTGCACATTTTCTAAAACATAGAAGACAAAATATTTTTACTCTATAGAATTCTTTCAAAAAATATAATTACTATTTGTCGATGGCTTTATTATACTATGACCGCTTACTTATGGGAATAGATGAATTGTAAACTTGCTGGTGAAAATCGCTAATGACAGTCGGTGTTCGTTCTTTGCTTATCGGTCAAAGCGAAATTTGAACAGCGCGGCGATTAGCTTCTGTTTTATATGTTCCTCAACCTCGGCGCTGACTTTCCCGTGTACTTTGGAACAGTATCGGATATATCCGACGTAGTGGGAAAGAACGGTGTCGATTGCGTCCGGGTCGCCCTCATGCGCCTTGACGATTGTTTCATAGGGGAGAAGTTTACTCATAGCGTTTTCCCTCCATGAGCCGCCGGAGCCGCTTCAAGGCAAGCTGGATATGCCGCCCTGCTGTGCTGCGTGTCCGTCCGATATGTACGCCGATCACCCGCTGCGGCTGGCGCAGGAAATAGTAACGGAAAATTTCTTCCTGTGTCTGCTCTGGCAAAAGGGCAAGGGCGGCGGCGAGTTCCGCATGGTACAGAACGGCGGTCTGGCCGCAGGCGGTAAAAAGATATTCTTCAAGCTGCTCCGGCTCGGCAAGCTGGACAAACTTCTCATTCATCAGATAGTCAAGGGAAACTTCCCGTTCCCACCTCCGGCGCAGCTTCAAAATTATATCTATGGCGGCGTGACGAATGACAACCTTGCAAAAGGCGTTAAAGGTGTACTGGATATGCACTTTGTAGGCTTCATCTTCGGTCATGGAAATTCCCCCTCTCTGATAATAGTGCGGGGCGGCAGCACTCCTTGCTGTCGCCCCTTGATTGCCTACCAGCAAAGGCGGGCGGGGCTGTCAACGGCGGCGCGGTACGCGCCGTTCATCTTGACCGTTGACTGGCTCGGCTGGCTTTGCTATGACAATATAGTTATTTCCAGTGCTTTAATTGCGAAAGGTACAAATCAAACTGATTACGTCTGGTTTCTTCATCTGCGTTATCGGGATTTGGCATATTCGCAACCAGATAATCCAATAAAGATTCCTTGGATTGATATGCAAATTTCCCATTAGCATAGCACCATTTACAATAGTCCTCGTTATAGCTTCCGTCTGGTTCTCGGCTAATCAGACCATCTTCATTCAATGGCATTCCGCAACACTGACAAACAAGTTGCCGTGGAGAACCCAGAAGCGTATTGATTGACACATCAAAAACTCGTGATAACAGTTTTAAGGTATCTGTATTTGGCTGCGTTTCGCCTGTTTCCCAGCGACTAACCGCCTGTCGGGTAACTTGCACACGTTCAGCCAGTTGTTCTTGCGTAAGGTTGTTTTTCTCGCGTAAATTTTTAAGAATACCTTGTATTTCCATGCCCGTCCCTCCTAAAGGTTGTTTTTACTCATTATAACTTCAAAATGGGGTTTTAACAAGCAACTCGCTGTTGCTGCGGAATAGTGGGCTGCTGTCTATCAATTCTTATGTGTTACTTTATGGCACATGAGCATTGCTGCAAGGATTCCTGCAATCGTACTCTTACCACATCCGGATTCACCAACCAGAGATACAAAACTTCCTGCCGGAAGATTCAGATTGATTCCTTTTAAAATCTCTCTGTCCTCTTCATAAGAAAAGTGCACATCTTTTAATGTAACATCTAACGCGACCTCCGGCAGTATTTTTTCTCCAGCCTGTGGTTCCGGTAAATCTAAAATCTTGAAAATCTTATCACTCGCTGCCATACCATTCATTGCGATATGGAAGAATGAACCAAGCAGTCTGAGCGGCAGGAAAAACTCGCTGGCAAGCAGAACGATACATAACGTTCCTGCCACGCTGATATTTCCTTTTAAGAATTCGGACACCGCGACTGCCATACCGATCGCTGCTCCACCATACGCCACAATATCCATCACGCTGGTTGAATTGAGCTGCATGGTCAGCACCTTCATCGTAATCTTACGGAAGTTCTGGGATTCCACATCCATCTCGTCTGCTTTCTGCTGGTCTGCCTGATAAATCTTCAGTGTGGTAAGTCCCTGTAAATTTTCAAGGAACGAATCTCCCAGTCCAGTATAGATGCTCCAATACTTATTCAGTAATTTCTTTGCAATCTTCTGTACCACCACGATAGAAATCGGGATCAGCGGTACACAGATCAGCAGGATCACACTCGCTTTCAGGCTCACTCTGCAAAGAATGATAAATAATGTCAGTGGTGCGATCAGGCTATAAAATAATTGTGGAAGATATTTTCCAAAGTATGTTTCCAACTGCTCCACACCCTCAGTTGACACCTGTACGACCTCCGAAGAGGATACCTGCTCACTGTAGGAAGCTCCCAGCTTTAACATTTTCTCATAAATCTTTTCACGTAGAATCCGCTTTACATCCACACATGCCAGATAGGAAGACCTTGCTCCCATCCGTTCACATACGAACCGGATCACCACAACCAGGACTAAAATCAGTATCGTCCGTTCAATGATCGGTACGGTTACTGCCCGGTACACGACCCGTTCCAGTAAATCTGCGATAGAAAAGACTGCCAATACCTGCGACAGGAGGGCTGCCCACTGCCACAAAATCGTATACACGATATACTTTTTTGCGTGGGACAACAGCCCCACCAGTCTTGTTTTAATCATAAGTAACTCCTTACTTTTTCTTCTCTTTGTTGCTACACACCAGATGCCAGATAGCAAGCACCGGATGATACAACAGCATCCTTGGTCCTGAAAACCGCATAACCTGCCTGATCTGTTCTCTCATCTCCGGCTTATAACAATGTACCTTACAATTCGCACAAAACGTCTTTTCTTCCATAAATGGACACTTTTGACTTCTTTGTTTTGCATAATCCGAAAGTTTTTGACAGTCAGGACACATCTGCCCTTCCTGTCTTTTTTCTTTCGGATGTTTTTTTCGGCAATACAGCCGGATCATCTCTTCCACGACATACTGTTCTTTCTGCCGTTTCTTTTCTACTTTGTCCATCTTACTCTACGCTTTCTGCCATTTCAGCTTCAGGCTTTTCTGTCTTAACTCTTAAGAAGAAGTAAAACAGGTGGCATACCCACACAACTGCGATACAGATTCTTCCGATTGGTACATTCTTCATACAGATAAAGCCGATTGCCATGACTACCGTTACCATTCCGATAATCTTGCATTTTGTTCCCATTGTCATGGCTCTTTTCTGAACAAAACTGTCCAGATGTTTCTTATAAAGATTCGTTCCTATGAACCAGTCGTGCAGTTTCTTAGAACTCTTTGCAAAGCAAAACAGTGTTGCCATATAAAACGGAACGGTTGGCAGGATAGGAAGTACAATTCCTATCGTACCAAGTCCCAGACAAAGAAATCCAAGCACGATCCATACTACTTTTAAAGGATTTTTCATCTTCTTACACCGCCAATACAAATTTTCTGCCATCAACCCTTGTCACGATATTCTGTCAGATTGGTTACTTCCAATGCCCACTGGATCATACGCTCATCTTCGGCACTGTCTCCCTGCATCATTTTCTTATGAGGGGTTCTTCCGAATGCCACCAGATTCTCAACAGTGATATCGTCTGATGCACTGTTATACTGCTGAACAATCGCAACCTTTCTGGCGAATTCTTTTAAATTCAGGTTCTGGATGTTTTTACCCTTAAGGAAAATGTTCCCCTTTCTCGGATAGAGGTTCTTTGTCATCAGGGAAAACAGTGTGGATTTACAGCATCCGTTTGCTCCCATAATCGTTGTTATTTTACCTTCTTCAATCTTCAGGGATACGCCCTTTAAGACTTTATTTTTTCCATAGGAAAAATGCAGGTCTCTGACTTCCATCGCAGGCTTGTCTGCCCACTTATCCGCTTTTTTCACTTTCTTTACTGCTTCATTTTCTGTAGAAGTCAAATCCATATTCTTTTCTTTACTTCCCATACTTCTTAGACCTCCTTAACAGAATGATGAAGAATGGACCTCCGACCACACTCATAATGATGAATGCAGATACCTCATACGGAGCGGCTATCGTTCTTCCGATGGTATCTGCCAACAGGAATGTAACTGTAACATCAGCAAGTGTTCCATGCGGATTTCCATACTTATCAAGTGTATAACCTGTTGTGAAATATTTCAGCTGACTTAAATATCCAAGTTTCTGTCCCACCGTCAAACCATTGAAGTTCAAAGTAATATAATATTTACCATTCTTTACAGTCAATTTAATAGTATGATCAATCACTGCATCCGACATAGAAGCTGTTGTTTTATCAACTTTCACCATATTTCCGGTAATAGAATATACACCATCTGCAAGATTGCTAATATTCAATCTACTATTATTTCCATTAGCTTTTTGCTAATAAATCTTTAGTTATGATGTTTAGAGTTCTACGAGAATATTTCCGGTTGCTCGTTCCTAACTCCTTGTCTGAAAGATACCATAATTTGCCATCTGATGTCAATACAATTTTCGCACAAGTTTGTTGTCTGAATTGCAACAAATGAGCCGTTATTTCCTTTGATTTTGTTGCTATTCAGACAACAACAGACGCAAAAGTGCTGTTATTGATAGCATTTTATCAACAACAGCACCTTATTGAAATTTTTTCTTATTTTGTTACATGATATGCGTAAATGAGAATTTTTCTCACTTCTTATTTATACCCAGAAATATAATAATGCAGTACTTTCCGGCATGTGAACCGGTCCTACACTACAGGTTACGGTAACTGGTACAATTCCCATTGTGCCGATTCCCGTCCATCGGTGGATTCTGCACGCTTCCATCGGGATTTTTACAATATTATTCTCTATTCTTGCTTCTTCCAAAACTTCATTATGCTCATACTTTAATGTTTTCAGTTTTCCAGCCATCATTTCACCGTTCGCTCTGGAGTGTGCTGCCATCTCTTTCAGCTTTAATTCCAGATAGCTTTCTCCATTCTCCTGAACGATTTCGGCTATTTCTTCAAATCCTCTCATCGCCATAGAGTCTCTTCCCTGCCCCTGCTTTTTATTCATCCGGTAAAGCCGGAACACTACCGGATGCCTTTCACATTTCTGCAGATTGTGCTGTATCTCCTGATCCAGTTCATTCTCTTTTTTCTTGTATACTGATTTTTTCTCTGCATAGGCGTTAATCATCAGTTCCAGCATGTGGATGTCGATATTCTCCACCATAATATCCAGTGATTCCTCGATTTCTTCCGGTTTTGCACCGATTTCTTCCAGATATTTTTCAAGATTCTCATACAGGTTGGAATATCGTTCCAGCCATTCTTCTCCTGCAGGAGTAAATTCCAGTGATTCTGTCAGAATTCCTCTTTCTATGCAGTTCTTAAAATAGCGGTTCACCGTTGAACGGTTCACGCCATAATATTCTGCGATACTTCCCTGAGCTCCACGTTTCTTTTCTACTTTTGACAGGCCTTGTAAATATTGCAGTTGCAGCATTGTAGGTCTGTTCTGTCTCTTTAGATGTTCACCTTTTTCCATTTTCTTTGTCCTCTCTTCGTCACCATACATGAATATTCAATTCCCGATAATCGATTGGCAATGGCTTCTGTTCAAAACGGGTAATCGCAATAATTGCCACTGCTTCTGTGACCGGAATTCCTGTATTCGCAGTATAGGTAAAGATGTCTGTCGGCAACTGATAAACACCTTTTTCTTCTTTCGCCTGTATCCATTCTTCGTCTCTTCTGTACCATACACATCCGATAGATTCATCTTTTTTTGTCTTGAGCAGGAAGCAGTTCTGGGACTTTTTCACTCTCAATATGACGGAGTATTCCAGTTTCTCATACTCTGTTGCAAGGAATCTCGGATTGCGTCGCTCCGGTTCATATAGTCCGAATGCCATCGGGAAATCGCCATCCTCATAAAAGGTATACAAGTCCATATCGTCATATACTCTATCGTATACGTCACCATACTGCAGAAAGTTTTCAATTCCTTTTAATCCTTCCGGACTGATATAATGTTCCACTCTACAGGCATCTTCCTGCGCCCTCTGCTGCTCCATTCCACTTACCATCTGGAAGAACTGTGTCAGTTTCTCATGACGTGCAAGGCACTCCATCCCTTCCAGTTTTCCCTTATCGGTCAGTTCCAGATGTCCGTTTTCCGGCTCACACAAAAATCCTTTTTTTACCAGACTCCGCACCAAACCTGCCGCTTCATATCCGGTTATGTTCATTTCTCTAGCATACTCTTTCGATGTGATCTGTCTGCCCTGTCTCCATGTCCGGTAGACATATTCCAGAAGATCTTCCTCTAATTCGCCTCTGGCTTTTGTCACATCAATATTTCTGTTTTCAATCTTCTTTACCATTTTACCTTTCCCACCTGTCTTTTTATGTATTCATCCGCTACACGATATCCGGTATTTTCTGCAAAAGCCTTCCATCCAGTAAGCATATCGTTTTTTTCTTGGAGCCTTTCTTTTCCTCTGCGACAAACCCCAGATTATAGGTGAAGTGTATTTCACCCAACCACTGCTGTTCGTACTCTATGTGAAATGCTGTGGCAGGAATTTTGATACTGTGATCATTTACTTCTGCCCTCTTCCAGATTCCATGCATGTTCTGATACCAGATTGTCCTGTCATCCTCATTTTCCGGATGCTCCGTTAGTTCCAACCAAATCTCCCAAGGCTCTATGTGCAGCCAGCCATCCCTTTCAAACCGCATATCTTCGATAGCTGCTTTTCTCTCTTTTCCAATCTCTGTGGTGTAAAAGGAATACTACATCTGAAAAATCGTCCGCAGAATATCTTTTTGCAGGTATTCTTTTGCCACTTTCTTTGTTTCCATTACTTTTTCCTCTGTTTTGTTTATCGATTACGCTTTGGTTAGTTTGCTCAAACTATGTAATTTTAATTATATTGTCCTTTTTTCAGGTTTGTCAATGCATTTTCCGCTACAACATTATAATTCCATATAAAAATATCCAAAAATATGTTTTTATTTCTTTTTTCACATACTTTTGGATATTTTCACTCTTAATTTCCTGTTTCCTTTAATTTTGACTCATCCGTAGTCTGTGCGTCAACGCAGACTGCATGGATGGCAAGCCGCTTGCTGTATCCGTTCCCTGTACAGGTAGAAAGCGTCAGTATTTTATTACTGCTCTGCGGCTTTATTCCTGTATCAACATTGGAATCTTTTATCATCTGGTCGATAAAATTCTGATACTCTTCGCCCGGCTGGTATCCTACTTTATACACATCACCGCCATTGACCGCATCTTCATAAGAGAAGATTCGATAACGGTAGGCGGTTGTCTCAGAATATACAGTGAAGTATTGATTCTCTTTCCAGAAACCGTCGTCCTTATATTTTTTCAAGCTTCCGAACATGCTTCCGTCATTCATATTGTGACCGTAGATGATGTTGTAATAATCTGAAAAATCAGATTTATTAAGACCTTCCAAAAAAATACACCCTGCAATGTGGCTGTTGCCATGCAGGTCGGTTCTCAGATATTTCTGATTATCACCTGAATACAGAATCGGATAGTTGATGCCAAGTTCGTCCTGATTGTCAAACCGTATCCATCCGATGACATCTGGATTCTCAGCTTTCAGCTTGTCAAACTCTACTTTTACGTCTGTTGTCCACCAGTCTTTTTTCTTCTGCTTTCCATCATCTGGTTCGGACTCATCATTTACATACTCTTCGGCAAGTTTGTCATAATCTCTGGCAGATTTCCATCGGTCGATGTATGGGGGCAGGATATGCATAAGTGCTACCCCGATCAAAACCACTGCCAGAATGATCCATATCAGCCATCGGTATGAGCTTTTTTTCTTCATGTTGTCTCTCCCATTTTTCCTGTTAGTTTTCTCAAACCACTATCGTCATTATGGAATGTACGGTCAGAATTGTCAATCTTTTTCTTCTGTCGTACTGTCTGTTGTCTGTCTATCTGCTCCTGCCTCTCCATCTGCTTCTACCTGTCCGTCTACGAGGTCGTAACTAATATCGAGTAAGTCCAGAACTTTTGAATTGCTGACAGAACCATCCAGTGGAACTGCCAGCCAGTGCTCCTGATCCATGTGCTTTGCCGGAGCAAGGTGATACATTTCGATGTAGTTGCCTATCATGTCCGGCTCTGCCTGAACTTCCATGAAAATTGTTCTTTCGGCTGGTTGGTAAAAGATGGCATACGGTGCGGCGGTTCTTGGTTTTTTAAAGATTGTAACGCTGTATCGGGATTTGGTGATGATGTCTTTTTTATACTAAAAAATTACTACTTTTTGCAATATTCATAAATATTAAACGGTTCTTCTCTTTTTTCAAATAAGATATCAGCTTCTTTCCTTTGATGAAAATCTGATTTCTGACACTCTTGGTCTTCTTTTTCCTGCACTAAAAAAACGCCACAAATTGTGACGTTTTTTAGTACCTTTTATATTTCAGTGAGATTTCTTGATTCTAAAACTCACTTTTTCCATATTTTACAGTTACCACTGCAACAACTTTTTCATTTTCAAACACTTCATAAATGATAATATAGTTTTCTACAGTCAACTGCCTATATCCTTTAAAAGCATAAAATCCATATTTTCTTTCTGCCCCTCGATATGGCTGTTCTTCCAAACTTAAAATTGCTTTTTCAAGTTTTTCTGCCAGTGCAATTGCATTATCAGCATAATTACTAACAAGAAGTGCCTGCTCGTATATCTTATCAATATCTCTATATTCCTGTGGAAACATTTTTACGGTATATTTATCCCAAATGTTTCCTCCTGAGTTCTCCCAATGCCTCACGTGCATCTAATAACTCTGCACCTTCTGCGACTTCCCGTTCTGCTTCAAAAATTGCCTTATCAATCTGATTTGTGCTGAGTAATTCTTCATAAGTTTCCATACTCATAACTACTAAATCTCCATAACCATTTTTTGTAATAAATACTGGTTGCTATTGTTTGTGACATATTTCAGATATTTCATTTGTATTTCTTAAACCTGATGGAGTAGATCACTAACTTCTTTCTTCATTTTCCAAAACCTTCTGCTGATATCTCATGTCTGCCACCGTGTACACTGTGATGAAAGCCTTCGGATCAAGATTATTGATGTAATCCATGAGTTTCTGATACTCATTTTTATCTACGATCGTAATGATCTCGTGTCTTTTATCTAAATTGTACGCTCCGATGGCATCATAAATGGTTGCTCCACTATGAAGCTCATGCAGAATAAAATTCCGAAGTTCTTCTTCATACTTTGTAATAATACATACTCTTCGTTTCAGATTCTGCCCGAAGATAAAATGGTCTACCACCATCCCATTAAAATAAGTACCAAGAACACTTAAAACCACCGTCTTCTTATCATATACAAGTGCTGCCGAAAGCGCCACACACATACCGGCTAAAGACATGGCTTTCCCCAATTCGATGTGCAGATATTTATTCATGATCTTAGCCACAATATCAAGTCCGCCGGAAGAAGCATTCATATTAAAGAGAATACTGAGTCCTACACTGACTACCAGAACATAACAGAGGACATCCAGTTCCTGGGTTTTTGTCAGGGAACCGATATTCGGGAAAATCCGTTCAAAAATACCGATAAATACCGGCAGTAAGATACTGGTATACACGGTTTTCGTACCAAATTCCCGTCCACATGTTATGAATCCGATGATCAAAAGAACAACATTCAGGACCATTGTGATCACTGAAAGCGGTAAAGGTATAAAATTCGTAAGAATAATTCCAAGACCGGAAATACTGCTGACCGATGCATGGCTCGGCACCAGAAAGAAATAAACCGCTGCAGCGATAATTGCCACTGCAGCGGTAAGTGTAAATAGTTCCCATACAACTTCTTTGCAATTGATTTGTTTTTTCATTCTCAAACCTACCCTATCATGACATTTTTATAGAACTGCTATTTTACTTCTCTGCTCGGAAGGACTTGCAGTGCTATATATACAAGTATAGCGTATGCACAAAAAAATTGATAGTATTTTTTAATTTATGTAAATTTTGTTGAATCCTGTTGTTACTGTTCACTCCCGTGTCAATCACTACGCTGATTGGCACGGAGGATGCACGTTTTATCTTGAACGGCATCTCGCCCATCGCCAAAGGCGATTTAAAATGGCGAGATGCGTTGCTGGTCACAGGTACTGTGAACAGTAACATCCTGTCTTTTGAATCTTATTCAGCAATTGCATTCCCGGTGTACAACTGATAATATTTTCCCTTTTCTGAAATCAGTTGGTCATGGGTACCTCTTTCGATAATGCGTCCCTGTTCCAGAACCATGATACAGTCGGAATTCCGAACCGTAGACAGACGGTGTGCGATCACAAACGTAGTACGTCCATGCATCAGTCTGTCCATGCTTTCCTGAATAATACGTTCAGTACGCGTATCAATAGAGCTTGTAGCCTCATCCAGGATCAGTACCGGTGGATCTGCAACTGCTGCTCTGGCAATTGCAAGAAGCTGTCTCTGTCCCTGGCTTAAGTTTGCCCCATCCCCAGTGATGACCGTATCATATCCTTCCGGAAGTCTGCGGATAAATCCATCTGCATTTGCCAATTCTGCTGCTGCAAAGATTTCTTCATCTGTTGCATCCAGTTTTCCAAAACGGATATTGTCTTTTACCGTTCCTGTGAACAGATGTGTATCCTGCAGTACAATTCCAAGGGAACGTCGCAGATCCGCTTTCCGAATCTTGTTTATATTAATTCCATCGTAGCGGATTTTTCCATCCTGAATATCATAAAACCGGTTGATCAGATTTGTAATGGTTGTTTTTCCTGCTCCTGTCGAACCTACAAAGGCAATTTTCTGTCCTGGCTCTGCATACAATTTCACATCATGAAGCACGATCTTATCATCATTGTACCCGAAATCCACACCATCAAATACTACATTTCCCTTAAGCTCAATATAATCTACCGAACCATCTGCCTGATGTGTATGCTTCCATGCCCAGCATCGGGTATGTTCCTTACATTCTATAAGTTTTCCATTTTCTTTTTTCACATTAACCAGAGTCACATACCCGTCATCTACTTCCACTTTCTCATCCAGAAGGGTAAAGATACGCTCTGCTCCTGCAAGTGCCATTACAATAGCATTCATCTGCTGGCTGACCTGATTGATCGGCATACTGAAGCTTTTATTGAATGTCAGAAAGCTTGCCAGACCTCCCAGTGTAAATCCACCGACACCATTTAATGCAAGTGCACCTCCTACAATCGCACAGATTACATAACTGATATTTCCAATCTGCGCATTCATAGGTCCGAGGAAATTAGCATAGGTATTTGCACGGTCTGCGCTCACATACAGTTCTTCATTCAGCTGTTTGAATTCTTTCCTGCTTTCATCTTCATGGCAGAAGACTTTTACAACCTTCTGTCCATTCATCATTTCCTCGATAAATCCATTGACCTTACCGAGATTTCTCTGCTGTTCCAAAAAGTATTTTCCACTCTGCCCTGCTGCTTTTTTCGTCCCGAAAATCATAATTGCAACCATGACCATCGTCACAACTGTCAGTGGGATATTTAAGATCAGCATACTGACAAACACACTGACGATCGTGAAGCCACTGTTGATGATCTGCGGAATACTCTGGCTGACCATCTGTCTCAATGTATCAATATCATTCGTATAGATCGACATGATATCTCCATGTGCATGTGTATCAAAATATTTGATCGGAAGTTTTTCCATATGCTCAAATAATTCGTTACGCATGTTCATCATCATTCCCTGTGTAACATTGATCATAATCCGGTTATATGAATAGGTCGCGATAATTCCAACCCCGTAAAATACAGCAACCCTTCCGATCGCATGTGCAAGCGGAGAAAAGTTCGGTGTGCCGCTGGATAATAAAAACGGTGTGATATATTTGTCGATCAGATCTCTTGTAAACATCGTTCCCTGCACATTTGCGATAACTCCTACAAATATAAGGATAAATACTGCAATACAATGAACTTTATAATCACGGAAAATGTAGTTTATCAGACGCATCAAAAGTTTCCCCGGATATTTCACTTTATTCTGTGGTCTTCCCATCGGTCTTGGCATTATGCTTCACCTCCGTTTTCATCAAAATCTCCTCCGCCCTGAGTCTGCGATTCGTATACTTCGCGGTAAATTTCATCGGTCTTCAGCAATTCTTCGTGTGTACCAAATCCATGAACCTGCCCTTCATCCATAACGATGATACGGTCTGCATCCTGCACACTGGATACACGCTGTGCAATGATCAGCTTTGTTGTATCCGGGATTTCTTCACGGAATGCACGGCGGATCTTTGCATCTGTAGCAGTATCTACCGCACTGGTACTGTCATCCAGGATCAGAATCTTCGGTTTCTTAAGCAGTGCTCTTGCAATACACAGTCTCTGCTTCTGACCACCGGATACGTTGTTTCCTCCCTGCTCAATGTGGGTATTATATTTATCCGGGAAACGCTCAATGAATTCATCTGCACATGCAAGCCGACATGCTTCCATACATTCTTCGTCGGTCGCCTCTTTGTTTCCCCAGCGCAGGTTATCCAGAATACTTCCGGTAAACAGTACATTTTTCTGCAATACAACAGATACCTGGTTTCTCAGTACTTCCAGATCATAATCCTTGACATTCTTTCCGCCAACCAGGATTTCTCCGCCTGTCACGTCATACAGACGACTGATCAGATTCACCAGACTCGTCTTCGCACTTCCGGTTCCTCCAATGATGCCAATCGTCTCACCGGAATGGATGTCCAGATTGATATTCTTCAGGACTTTCTCTGCACTGTCTTTTTTGTAAGCAAAATCTACATTCTTAAATGAAATACTTCCATCTGCCACTTCATAAAGCGGATGTTCCGGATTATGGATATCGCTGGTTTCATCCAGTACTTCTGCTATACGCCGCATACTTGCCATACTCATGGAAATCATGACAAATACCATAGACAGCATCATCAGACTCATCAGAATGTTCATACAGTATGCAAGAAGACTCATCAACTCTCCCGTTGTCAACGATTTCACTACGATCATCTTTGCACCAAACCAGCTGATCAGGATGATGCAGGTATAAACAGTGAACATCATGATCGGTGAGTTCCATATAACATTTTTCTCTGCTCTTACAAAAATATCGTAAATATTCTTACTTGCATACTGAAATTTACTTGTTTCCTGTTCTTCTCTTACATATGCTTTTACTACACGGATCGCAGATACATTTTCCTGAACGGATGCATTTAAAGCATCATATTTTGGAAATGCCTGCTGGAAATAAGCCGTTGCATGACGAATGATAAAGAAGAGGATCACTCCCAGAATCACAACTGCCACAAGGTAAATACTTGCCAGTCTGGCATTGATCATAAATGCCATCACCATTGCACAGATCATACTTGCCGGTGCTCTCATCATCATACGCAGCATCATCTGGTACGCATTCTGCACATTGGTCACATCTGTTGTCAGACGTGTAACCAGACCTGCTGTACTGAAATGATCAATATTTGCAAACGAATAGGTCTGGATCTGATCGAACATCTTATTTCTCAAATTCTTCGCGAACCCGGTCGAAGCCTTTGCTCCGTATCGTCCTCCTGCCATTCCGGCAAGCAGACCACAAAATGCAGCCACGATCATAATTCCACCAACTTTGTAAATATGGTGAATATCTCCGGTATTGACACCCTTATCGATAATAGATGCCATCAGAAATGGAATCAATGTCTCAAACAATACTTCCAGAATCATAAAAAACGGTGTTGCGATCGATGCCGCTTTATATTCTTTTACTTCTTTTAATAAAGTCCGAATCATGAATTCTCTCCTTTCATTTTTCCCATATTGTAATAAACTTTATCGATCACATGCATAAATGCATGTAATTCTTCTTCTGTAATGCCTTCTTCCAACTGCGCATCCATTTTCTGAAAAATTTCTCCCAGTTTTTCATGGTTTTCCCGTCCTTTTTCTGTCAGCATTACTTTTTTCAGACGCGCATCATTTGCAACCGATGCACGGCAGATGTACCCTTTTTTCTCCAGCGTCTGGATAATATTTGTTACTGCTGAACGGCAGATACCAAAATACTTTTCTATATCTTTCTGATAAATTTCCTTATCCTGATGTTCATACAGATAGCGTAAGATCCAGCCATGCATCAGGGCAATCTCATCCAGTCCTTCTTCTTTTACACGCATTTCCAGCAGTTTTGAAATCGAACGGTCTATCCGGTGTACCTGATGTCCTACGTGGATTCGCTCTTCACATCCTTCACACAAATGACTTTCCTCCTTCCACTTTTTGCTTCTTCAAAAAAAGAAAACTGTTCACGAATAAATTGTTCATTCGTAAACAGTTTAATTCTAAACAAGTTTATCACAGATATTTTCCTGCTGTCAACCTGCTATTTACTATTTTCCATCCAATCAAAAAACTCACAGTTTTTTGCGATCAAAACCGCTGAAACCGGCATTATCATTGTGCAGGAAATTGCTCCAAAAATCATGGAAATACAGTTCTGAAAAAGAATTTTGGAGTTGATCAACAGCTCAATAGAGTAATTCTGCATTCTCAAATACGCGAATAACAACAGCGATTCTCCCAGATATGCAAACAATAACGTATTAACCGTTGTTCCAATCACATCTTTTCCAATCTTCATTCCACTTTGAACCAGTTTGTTCATTTTGATATCCGGCTTATGACATTTCACCTCATATACGGAAGTTGTTACTGTCAGTGCCATATCGATCACAGCTCCTAGCGTGCTGAGTACAATTACGGCTGTTGCAACCTTGGGCATACTGATATCCAGGTTCATATTATAATAGAAAACATCTTCTCCGGCTGCCTGGATCTCATTCAAGCCTCCCGCCCCACTTTTCCATACGACCAGATAAATAAATGCAAATAACACACACATTGTAATTGCAACCGCAAGAAATGCACTCCAGGTTTTAATATTCGTCCCATTTTGATAAAACAAAGTGATACAGGAAATTAAAATTCCTGCACCGGCAGTAACCAGAAACACGGGTGCTCCGACGGCATAAAGCCAGATTGCAAGACTCAGGCACAAAATATTTCCCGCCAGAGCGATCAGAGACATGGCGCCTCTGTCCCCTCCGACAAGCACTACTACTATCATTAGAATCAGTCCCAATATGATCAACATCTTTTTTCCCTCTTTTTCACAGATAGTTTCATCATAACTGCTGTTATGAAAATAGACACTGGGATCGCCAGTACAATTCCGATACTTTCTACAAAGAAACGGCATAATTCACATGGAATATGCAATTTTACAATGGTAACAAAACGCACCTCATTGTTCATCCGGATCAAACATGTAGGAATCAGACCGCAGCCAAACACAAACAACAGCACATTGATCATTGTTCCCATAATGTCATATCCGATCTCTCTGCCTGAACGGAAAAGTTCCACAAATTTTACTTCCGGTTTCTGCTCAACAATCTCGCTTAAAGCCACCGATATGGCAACCGCCACATCCATGATGGCACCGAGTCCTGACAACAGGATCTCTGCATGGAAAATTTCATCCGGATTATCAATACTGCCCAGATATTCCATCGTCGAATAATCCAGTTCTTCCATATGCTGCATAACAAGATCAAATACCCCCATGATCATAAGCAGGACACATAGTGTTGTCAATAGTGCGGCAAAAGTTTTCCTGTGGATTCCATTTAATCCAACAAGCGTTACCACTGCGAAAAAAAGAATCAGTCTGCTACATACACTCAGAATTTCCGATGTGTCATCCGCCATCCAGAAACCGATCACAAAAATCAGAATATTCAACATTGCTGTTATGATTGTCAAACCGCCCTGCCGTCCGGCAATCCCAAGGAGCAGAAGTGCAAGGAAGCCAAGCATAACAACCAGCATCGTATCCCGCTTTACTCCAATGATCGATGATCCCTTATAAAACACCCGGTCACCTTTATGGTATTTTTGGTCAACCATTTCTGTTGTTGTGTATTCATTGGCAATCCGGACTTCTTTTCCTTTGTCTTTTCCGTTTAGGATCTTACCATAAAGACTCTGCTTATATTTCGTTTCTTCTGTTCCACGGGTACTTTTGCTTTTCCCTTCTACAATTGTCACTACTTTTGTCACTTTCACGATCGGTGTCTGATACAGCCAGGCATCATTCATGACAAACAAAATTGCCAGCAGATACAACACACCTGCCACACAATAAAATCTTCCTTTTTTGTTTTTCATCAAATATCTGCTAATCTTTTTCCCGTATTCCTTCATGATCCATCTTTTCTCTTCTTATTTTTTTATCTGCATATCCGCATCTGTGATCCTGCAATACAAAGTCTCATCATTTGGTTCTTTATATGTCTCGAACGTTCCCTGAACGATAATTTCTGTTTCCTGTTCCGGATAATCTTCATCCGACAATTCTTCCTCATTTTTCCGGACAAATTCCAGTCCCTGCGCGCAGCACGCCAGCGCATCTTTGATCACGCAAAAATGATAGGTATTCCCTGTCGCTTCATCCTTACTTATATAATAATTCCCGTCGATCCGGATTGTTTTTCCTTCATACTGCTCCGGTTCCATCATCATCTGGTAAACTGTCGCGTAAACCATATCACTGTTCATTTCTGTAAGATCATAATCTACATCTTCTGTCTCCGTATTTTCTGAAGTGTCTGTACTTTCTTTTTTCTTGTCCTTTTCCTCTGTCTGTTCCTTCTGTTCTTCCGCTTTTGTCTGTTTCTCTAATACATCATTAACAGATTTCCCGTTATTCACTTTCTTGTTGCTGCTTGCATTATCTCTGCATCCGGTTATCAAAAGAATTCCCACAAACAATATCAGCCATTTCTGTAATTTTTTCACTTTATTTCCCTCCCGCGATTTTTTCGATCATGCAGCAGATCAAAAAGGCCACAATATCGGCTGCCACGATCGTTGAACCAACCGGTGTTCCTGCCAGGATTGACAAAAGCATCCCACTGATCGCACAGCACACAGATAATACAACCGAACATACCGTTACACTGAAAAATGTTTTAAAGATACGCATCGCGGATAGTGCCGGAAAGATGACCAGTGCCGAGATCAGTAACGAGCCTACCAGGTTCATTGCAAGTACGATGATCAGCGCTGTGATCACGGCGATCAGCAAATTATAACGGTCTGCCCGGATGCCTGTTGCCTTTGCGAACGTTTCATCAAAGGTCACGCAGAAAATTTTATGATAAAATACGATAAATAACACAACAACCACAACCGACAATACCACACACAGCCACACCTGTTCAATCTTCAATGTCAAAATAGAAGTAGATCCAAATAATGTAGTACATACATCTCCTGAAAGATTAGGACCTGTCGCAAATACATTCATAAGCAGATAACCGATTGCAAGTGCTCCAACTGAGATCATTGCAATCGCCGCATCTCCTTTTATTTTTGTATTTTGTCCTGTCCGTAATAATAAAATCGCACATACGACCGTTACCGGAAGGATAAACAGCATATTGTTTGTAATATTTAAAACCGATGCCACCGCCATCGCTCCAAATGCAACATGGGATAAGCCGTCTCCGATAAACGAAAATCTTTTCAATACCAGTGTCACTCCAAGCAAGGAGGAACAAAGTGCGATCAGTACGCCAACGATCAATGCATACCGCACAAAAGGATATCCCATATAAAATATCAGCTTTTCTATCATTTTTTCCCTCCTGTATTTCCTAGAACACTTCTCTTCGTATGCGCCCGCAGATAATTTTCTTTCGATTCAAAAATAACTTCCTGACCAATCTGCAGGATATGACTTGCATATTCCATTGCCCCACGGATATCATGTGATATCATAATGATCGTTATCTTGTCTTCCCGGTTGATCTTCTCAATTAACCGATACATTTCTTCTGTCATTTGTGGATCCAGCCCGGAAACCGGTTCATCCAGAAGCAGAATTTTCCTGGTCGCACAAAGTGCTCTTGCAAGCAGAACTCTCTGCTGTTGCCCTCCGGACAATTCTCTGTAGCAACGTTTTGACAGATGAGTGATCTGCAGTTTTTTCATCATATCTTCTGCGTATTTTTTTTCTTTTGTACGGTAAAACGGCCAGAAGCCAAGGTGATTCTGACATCCGGAGAGAACAATTTCTCTCACGGATGCCGGAAAATCTTTTTGCACCTCTGTCTGCTGTGGCAAATATCCGATTTCATTCTTCTTCAGTCCATCATAGAATTCTATTTTCCCGCTCACCGGTGGTAAAAGTCCCAGTAAAGTCTTCATAAAAGTAGACTTCCCAGCCCCATTTTCCCCGATCACACACAGATAGTCCCCTTTCTTTACCGAAAGGTTTATATTCTGCACGACTGTTTTTCCTTCATATCCGATTGCCAGATCCCGACATATAATTTGTGCCATATTCCCTCCTACTGCAAAGCTTCTTTTAATACTTCAAGATTCTTTTCCATCACTGACAGGTAGGTTGTGCCATTCTTCACATCATCCGATGTTGTAGACTGCATAGTATCCAGTGTCAGGATCTTCTGATTTTTCTCTTTGGTGTTCTCAATGATCGTCTTTGCAATTTTCTGATTGGAATTTTCAATCGCCATGATATCCTTTAGTCCCAACTCATCTACTTTATTCGCCAGGAATGAAATTGTATCAAAGCTTGCTTCACTTTCTGCCGAGCATCCGACAAATGCAGCATAATAGCTTAATCCATAATCATCTACCAGATAACGGAATGGAAAACGATCGCCAAACAGCAGTGTTTTCTGTGACGCGCCATCAACAACTTCCTGATACTTAGCATCCAGGTCTTTCAGCTTTTCACTGTATGCAGATGCATTCTCCTGATAAATATCCTTATGATCCGGGTCTGCTTTTTCCAGCGCGTCTGCAATTGCCTTACTCAGCACTTCTGCATTTTTTACAGACAGCCATACATGCTCATCATATTCCGGTTCTTCTTCCTCTCCACCTTCTTCCTCTTCTTCAGGCTCCATTCCTTCGATCACTTCTTCCTCTTTCACACTGTTTCCAAGTACATCGAGCAGATTGACCACCTGCATATCTTTATTCTTCGCCTGTTTTAACGCATCATCCACCCATGCATCCGATTCGCCGCCAACATATACAAACAGGTCACAATCCGATACTTTCATGATGTCCTCTGCAGTCGGCTGATAACTGTGCAGATCCACACCATTGTCAAGAAGCATGGTGATATCCATCTGATCCGCTTCTTCTCCCGCAATCTGACGTACCCAGTCATATTCCGGGAAAATGGTTGTCACAACTTTAATATCGGAATCTTTCTGAACTTTTGTTTCTTTATTGGAATTTTCCTTCCGGCAGGCAGAAATGCCCAGAGTCGCCATCACAGCGACCAGTAGAATTGCTATATACTTTTTCATGAATAAAACCTCCATTATCTACACTTATTAAAAAATGGTACACCAAAGGAAAGGTATGACTTTTCATACCCTTTCTGCTTTATAAAAAGTTTTATTCAATCATTTAATCTTACCTTTTGATGAACTAACGAAATGGACAAAATGATCCAGAGCCCCGGTAAAGCAACAGTTTCTGCGATAAAGATCACCGGACTGGCGAAAAATCCTACTGCAGGTGTTGTTCCCAGATTCCGAAGGACCTGCTTTGCCTGATGAACGCAGGCACAGATTGGGCAGTCCTTTCCCGTACAGTTATGATTTTCCTCTCTGGCAACATAAAAAAGAGAAGCAAAGGTTACAAATATAAGAAAAATACATATAACCGCTGCCATACTTTTTTTCTTTCCTGTATCCATCTCCTTCTCCTTTCCCAGATTTCATCTGTTAATAAATTTTATCTATTCTTTCTTACTGCATTCACCGCAGATTCCGTAAAACACGGTACGATGCGGATCCATCTGAAAATCATGATGCTGCTGCATATGCTGTTTTAAGATTTCTACCTCATTGCACTGTAAATGGATCAGCTTTCCACATTTCTCACATTTACAATGATAGCAGTTTTCATGTTCTTCCCCATGATCTCCGATATATTCAAAACAGGCACTGCTCGAACCGTCTACTACATACTTCGCGGCCAGACCTTCTTTCACCATCTTCTCCAGATGACGGTAAATGGTCGTGGTTCCGACGGAAATCCCTTTTTCCCTGAAAAAATCGCAGATTTCATTCACAGTAACATGTCTTCCCTGTACCGATTTCAGGAAGGTAAGTATTTCGGTCATTTGTTTTGTTTTATATGGTGCTTTTGCCATACTGACCTCCTCCCTTCAATTTGGAAATCGTTTTCATTTTATCACATTATTTTTATATGTCAATGAAATTTGAAAATGTTTTTCATTGTTCATAAAATAACAGAAGCACCACACACAGATTACTCTCTGCATTGCGGTGCTCCTGCCTCTTCCTTTATTTAACCTTTTTCAATTTCTCTGGTTATTTTCTATTCGAATGACTGCTCTGTACGGTTGATGATCTCATCCTGAAGCGGTTTGCTTAAGTTACGGAAGAAATCACTGTATCCTGCAACACGCACGATCAGATCTCTGTAATCTTCCGGATGCTTCTGCGCTTCCTGCAGAGTCTTTCTGTCGATAACATTGAACTGTACATGATGTCCATCCATTGCAAAGTAGCTGCGGATCAGACTTGCCATATTGTCAAGACCTTTCTCTCCTGCTACGACGTCCGGTGTGAACTTCTGATTCAGAAGTGTTCCTGCTGTAGCAAGATGATCCATCTTAGCACATGATTTGATAACTGCTGTCGGTCCGTTCACATCTGCGGATTTCTCCGGTGAAATACCTTCTGAAACCGGGATATGTGCTTTACGTCCGTTAGCTGTTGCTCCGATCACATCTCCGAAGTAAACATGGCAGGTTGTAGGAAGCATATCGACTCCGTACTTTCCGCCTCTCATAGTCGGACGTCCTGTGATCAGGTCATGATACAGATAAAATACGTCCTGCATCAGATCATCTGCGTAGTCATCATCGTTACCATATTTTGGTGTCTTGTCATGAACCATACGGTAGATTGCATCGTATCCTTCAAAGTTGTGATCCATTGCTTCGATCAGTTCTTCCATTGTGAAGTTCTTCTTGTCAAATACATTGTATTTAACAGCTGCAATACAGTCTGTAACGGTTCCAATACCAACACCCTGAATGTAGTTCGTGTTGTATCTTGCTCCACCTGCATTGTAATCTTTTGCATTACTGATGCAGTCGTTTGTTACAACGGAAAGACACGGTGCCGGCATATTTTCTGCATATAATCTCTCGATTACATTGTTTCCACGGATCTTAATATCGATAAAATGCTTCATCTGTTTCTTGAATGCATCCCACAGTTCATCAAATGTCTTAAAGTCTTTTGCATAACCAAGCGTCAGTCCGAGCTGTTTGCCTGACATTGCATCATAACCGTTGTAAAGAGTCAGCTGGAAAATCTTCGGAATATTCATATAACCGGTCAGGATATATGCTTCACTTCCCCATGCACCTGTCTCTACACAACCTGAAGATCCACCACGACGGGCATCTTCCAGAGTCTTTCCTGCATTAACAAGCTCCATGATCTGTGCTTCTGTATTGTAGAATGCCGGCTGTCCCCATCCTTTTCTTGAAATATCGCATGCTCTCCGGAGGAAACGTGCCGGTGTCTTCTTGCTGATGGTTACATTGGAGTTCGGCTGTACAAGCTTCATCTCATCCATACAGTCAAGGATCAGGTAGCTGACTGCGTTTACACCGTCTTTACCCTCTGGTGTAACTCCACCTGTATTGATATTCGCAAAGTCTACATAAGTAGCACTTTCTTTTAAGGTAATACCAACCTTAACCGGTGCCGGCTGGTTGTAGAATTTGATCCATAAGCATTCAAGCAGTTCTTTTGCTTTCTCGTCATCAAGGATTCCTGCTTCTGTATCTGCTTCATAATAAGAAATCAGATGCTGATCCAGACGTCCCGGACTGAATGCATCCCATGGGTTCAGTTCTGTTGTAACCGCAAGATGTGTAAACCAGTATAACTGGATTGCCTGCCAGAAGGTCTGCGGTTTGTGAGCCGGAACAACTTCCAGGTTGGCTGCGATCTGCTCTAATTCTTTCTTACGTGTAGGATCTGCTTCTTTTTCTGCCATTTCAAGGGCAAGCTTGTGATATCTTTCTCCAAGAATGATAACCGCATCACATGCAATATCCATCGCTTTGAGTTCTTCCATTTTATCGGTAGCTTCCGGATCATTCATGAAATCCAGCGCATCCATAGTCTTTTTGATCTTTTCTTTGTATTCCAGATATCCAACTTTAAAATTCTGTTCACCACCGCATGTATGTCCAGGTCCTCTCTGCTCCATAAACTCTGTGAACATACCTGCTGAATAGCAGTCATTCCATTCCGGAGTCATAGCTGCAAGGATCTTCTCTCTCATGCTTCGTCCTGACCAGTAAGGAATGATTTCCTTCTCCTGGATCTCACGATCTTCTTCTGTTGTATGGAAAGATACGAGATCACGTTCACTCATAACTACCATATCTTCTTTGCTGTGGCAGCAAAGTTCCGGGAATGTAGGAGAAGCCTGTGGATCTTTTCCTTTTTCACCAACGATCAGCTCACCGTCTCCCAGATAAAGTGTCTTCTTTGAAAAATATTCTTTTAATACCATGGCTCTCATAACCGGAATCGAATATTTTCCATCATTTTTTCTGTAAAAATCTGTCTCGATTCTTGCTCTTTCGAGATCAATGTGAACCGGTGTTGTAACACTCAGTTCTCTCAGCTTCTGAATTCTTTCATTCATGCCTCTTGCCATTTTCTTATCCTCCTATTTTTGTGTTGGTATACCCTGCATCCTGAAAAAGCTTTACAAAACTTTCCATCTCTTCTTTTTCCGGTGCATGTAAATCAGTTCCCTTGTATTCCATACCCAACTTCGGATATTTACTGCTTCCTGTATTATGGTAAGGCAGCAGATTAACCTGTGCCGGGTGAATGCCGTGTTTCTTCAGAAAATGAATGGTATCTTCCATGTTCTGCACATTGCCGTTCACTTCTTTGATCGTCGGGATTCGGATGTAAATCCTTGCTCCTGCATCTGAAAGCTTCACCAGGTTATCCAGGATCAGCTTATTGTCAACTCCGATATACTTTTTATGTAATTCCGGATCCATCACTTTTACGTCATATAAAAACGTATCTACATACGGTAAAATTGCTTCAAATTTATCATACGAAACATATCCGCAGGTGTCAATGGTAAGCGAAATTTCTTCTTTTTTAAGCGCTTTCGCGATCTGTAAAATATAATCCGTTGACATCGCCATCACTTCCCCACCGGAAAGTGTGACTCCACCGCCGGACTGTTCATAAAACATCCGGTCTTTCATCAGTTCTTTTACCATTTCCTTTACCGGATACTCCTGCCCTACGATCTCTCGAATGCCCTGCGGGCAGAAATTATCGCATTTTCCACAAAGCTGGCATTTCTCTTTGTCAAGCTCCGGCTTTCCATCTACCATAGTGATGGCATCGTTCGGACAGACCTTCGCACAGGTTCCACATCCGACGCACTTTTCTTTATCACACTGAAGTTCTCTCTCAAAACGCTGTGTCTCAGGGTTGTGACACCACTCGCACTTTAATGGACATCCTTTAAAAAATACAGTAGTACGAATTCCATCTCCGTCATGGATCGAATACTTCTGAATATTCGTTACTAAATTCATGGTAACTCTCCTTCTTGTCATTTTACTTTTTAGACTAACGTTTGTACCATAGTCTAAAGATACCAAAAAAACAAATAATTGTCAATCCTTTGGCAAACTTCTTCTCAAATATTTTTACAATCCTGATCTTCTTTCCTTAAACAGACGAAACTCTGCACTCAGCTCATCACATATATAAAGAAGAGATACTTCACAGACTGTTTTTATCTGCAAAGTACCTCCCACTTCTCTATTGTACATTCTTCAAAATCACACACTGATTACCTCTGGAACGAAAAGCCGATTCAAACTGTGCTCTGTCATAGCTCACAATCCCTTCAATCGGGTCTGCAACAGTCACACTGTCTGCACTGTATCCGATCAGTACAACACAATGATCGTTCATCGCCCAGCTGGCTTCTCTTCCATCTTCCGTATTCCAGCTTTCCATTATCTGACGTTCTTCCATACCAATTGTTCCCCATACAACCACGGGGGTTCCTTCACTTACAAAACGATACAGCTGTTCCGGCTCTGATCCTGTCTCGTCCTCTGCTTTCATTGCATTTCCATTATCTGCAAGATAGCCATCTGCTGCCGTCACGATTGCTCCCGCTCCGCAGCTTAATCCATCCGTCTCTGACTGTGGATTTCCTATAAAATAATTGTAAATATCATTTCCATATAAAGTTTCATTGTTTCCGTAATAAGTGTTGGTCCATCCAACTGTCGGTAAATATTTGAGTGCCATTGCCATCTTATCTGCAGAATATCCATAATAATTCAAAGCCATTGTAAGAGATGTGATCTCACATCCGGTAGGAAGCTCAGGCATCTGTCCTGTAAATGCAAAATCAGAAATACTGCTACTCTCCGGAAGGGGTGTCTTTTTCACCATTTCCGCATTTTTTATCTTCTGCGTCTTTGCTGTCGTTTTCTCCACTGCTGTAACAGACTGTCTTGCTCCTTTGATCTGTTCTAATTTTGCTTCTATATATGTAGTATCTTTTAATGTAAATCCTACGATAACGGCGCCAACCAGTATCCCTGCTGCCGCTGCGATCCATTTTGCTGCACTGCGAATCTGCATTCGTACCTCCGTTTCTTAACAGTTCTGTAACAATTCCGTCATATATACTACAACTTTTTTCGTGTTTCGTCAAATCTGCGGGGGAGTTTTCACAAATATTTCATAAATGAGAGTTGGCAGCATAAGTGATTCCAGATAGAAGGATTGCCTGCGCAATGGGTGCAGATCCGATAAAAATTAATCTGTCCTGCTGTTTTTTATCAATCGAATGAAATCCTGGCAAATACTATGCCATATATTTCTTCTTCAGTTCTTCCACCTTCGCGGTATAAGCCTCCTGCTGCTTTTTCTGCATGATCTCACTCTTAATCTGCTCTTTTACATCATCAAGCTTCGCATCTTCGGCTCCTTTCTTATCTTCCACTTTGATCAGATGGTATCCAAACTGTGTCTTGACCGGTCCAACCACATGTCCGATTTCTGCTGCAAATGCGGCATCTTCGAATTCTTTGACCATCTGTCCTTTTCCGAATTCGCCAAGGTCTCCACCGTTTGCTCCTGACGGGCAGGTAGAAGATTCTTTTGCAACATCCTCAAATGCTTTCCCACCACTTACGATGGATTCAAGTAGTTCGTTACATTTGTCTTCGGAATCAACCAGAATATGTTTTGCATGAACAGATGCTCCTTTTGCAAATCTTGCTTTGTTTGCTTCAAAATATTCTCTGATCTCTTCATCTGAAATTGTGATTCCCTCAAAGATCTTGCCGATCGCCATCTGTGCAAGGATATCTTTTCTTGCATTTTCCAGAATTGCTTTAAACTTTTCTGTCTCGTCTAACTTTTCTTCTTCACCATATTTTGCAAGTGCATAAACTGCGATCAGCTGATCAACACACTGTTTGCGGAAATCCGGATGGGATGCGTATACCTGCTGTTCTCTCGGAAGGCTTGCGATAAATGCATCTACCTCTGCTGATGTAATTTCATGTCCGCAGATTACTGCTTCAACTGTTTTTTCCATAATTTCTTTGTACTCCTTTTTTCTCGTAGTGTTTCAATTGTACCATTTCATACGGTGTTAGTCAAAGTTGGTTTTATTTCTATGAAACTTCTCTTCATCTGATATCTTTTCTTCCGACTTCATGTTATACTTCGTTTAGGTATGTTTTTTTAGTTTTTTCATTGGAGGTTATTAACATGTCAAACGAAAGTACAAAAACCAATCAGATTACCGAAGGAGTTATCTGGAAGCAATTATTGATTTTTTTCTTTCCTATTGTAGTTGGAACTTTGTTTCAACAGCTTTATAACACCGTAGATGCTGTCATCGTCGGTCGTTTTGTCGGAAAGGGCGCACTTGCCGCAGTCGGGGGATCTTCTGCCGTTCTTTCCAATCTGATCATCGGATGTTTTACGGGACTTGCAAGCGGTGCATCTGTAATTGTTTCTCAGTTTTATGGAGCAAAGGATGAGCGGAATCTGCAAAAGAGTCTGCATACCGCCTATGCTTTTTCCGTTATTCTCAGTATTGTATTTACAATACTCGGATGGGCCTTAACACCATTTCTTTTGAAGCTCATCGATACACCTGCAGATACACTTGCAGATTCTATTCTTTATCTGCGGATTTACTTTTTAGGTATTTTCGGTACCTTGATTTTTAATATAGGCTCAGCCATCATGCGCTCCATCGGTGATTCCCGCAGACCACTATATTACCTGATCGTCTGTTGTTTTCTAAACATCATCCTCGATCTGGTACTGGTAATTGTATTTGATATGGGAATTGTCGGAGCCGCTATCGCGACCATTATTTCACAGGCAGTAAGTGCAATCCTTGTTACCAATGCACTGATGAAAAAATATGATGACTGCAAGCTTTATCTGAGCAAACTGCACATAGACCTTTTGAAGCTGCGTCTGGAATTCCGCATCGGTATTCCAAGTGCACTGCAGGCATTTATGTACAGTATTACCAATATCATTATTCAGGCAGCGATCAATGGTTTCGGAACCGATACTGCCGCTGCATGGGCTTCTTTTGGTAAACTGGATGCGCTTTTCTGGACAGTCAACGGAGCATTCGGAATTGCAATCACAACCTTTGCCGGACAAAATTATGGAGCAGGTAAAAAAGAACGTATTTTCAAAAGTGTACGTATCTGCCTTGCCATGGCAGTGGCTGTATGCGGAGGGATCGTGCTGTTTTTAGCCATCTTCTGCCGCCCACTGTTCTCAATTTTTACGACAGATCAAAATGTGATCAATATCGGTATTGATATGCTGCGTTTTATGGCACCGTGCTACACTATTTATGTATTTATTGAAGTTCTCTCCGGTGCACTTCGCGGAACCGGCGATGTCCTGCTGCCGACACTGATCACACTTGGCGGCGTATGTCTGATCCGTATTCCGTGGATTATGTTTGTCTTACCGGCACACCATACCACAACCTGTGTAATGCTTAGTTATCCGATTTCCTGGATCACTACCACAGCTTTGATCATACCGTACTATTTATATAGAAAAAAACATGCCTACGATTAAGGAGAATTGAACATGGCCAAATCCGAATCTACCAAATACCGGCTCGCCGAAGCAATGAAAACCTGTATGAAGACCACTTCTGTCGATGATATCACCATCCGCCAGATTGTGGAAGTCTGCGGCGTCACACGCCAGACCTTTTACCGCAATTTTCTTGATAAATACGATCTGATCAACTGGTATTTTGACAAACTTCTTCTTAAATCATTTGAACATATGGGCGAAGGTACCACTGTTTATGACGGACTGGTCAAAAAATTTGAATATTTAAAGGAAGAGCACCTGTTTTTCGCTGCAGCATTCCGCTCTGATGATCAGAACTCTTTAAAAGAACATGATTTTGAACTGATTCTGGAATTCTATTCAAACCTTATTTTCCAGAAAACCGGAAGACGCCCGGATGCAGAAACTTCATTTCTTTTAGAGATGTACTGCCGTGGCTCGATTTACATGACTGTCAAATGGCTGCTTGGCGGAATGAAATTTCCGCCTGCGCAGCTTGCAAAACAACTAGTACTTGGCATGCCGGAAAAACTTGTGCAACTCTTCACTGATTTGCATATTTTGTCTTAATTTTTTGTATAAATGTTACACTTTTCATATTCTGTAACTTTTTTTACCACCTTCTTATTGTTAAAATAGTATCAGAAACAAGTGATTTTATCATAAACGAAAAGGAGATATGTATCATGGCAAACAGAATTATGTTAAATCAGACATCTTATCATGGAGCAGGTGCAATCGCAGAGATTGCAACAGAAGCAAAAGCTCACGGTTTCAAAAAAGCTCTTGTATGTTCTGACCCGGATCTGATCAAATTCAATGTTACTTCCAAAGTAACAGATATCTTAGACAAAGAAGGACTTGCTTACGAAATCTACTCTGATATCAAAGCAAACCCGACTATCGAGAACGTACAGCACGGTGTACAGGCTTTCAAAAATTCAGGTGCTGATTACATCATCGCAATCGGCGGCGGATCTTCTATGGATACTTCCAAAGCAATCGGTATCATCATCGCAAACCCGGAATTTGAAGATGTAAGAAGCCTGGAGGGTGTGGCTCCGACAAAGAAACCTTGCGTTCCGATCATTGCCGTTCCGACAACAGCCGGTACTGCTGCAGAAGTTACGATCAACTATGTAGTAACAGATGTAGAAAAGAAACGTAAATTCGTCTGTGTAGACCCACATGATATGCCAATCATCGCTGTTGTAGACCCGGAAATGATGTCTTCTATGCCAAAAGGACTGACCGCTTCAACCGGTATGGATGCATTAACTCATGCGATCGAAGGCTACACCACAAAAGCCGCATGGGAAATGACAGATATGTTCCACTTAAAAGCAATCGAGATTATCTCCAAATCTCTCCGCGGTGCTGTTGAAAACACCAAAGAAGGAAGAGAAGGAATGGCTCTTGGACAGTACATCGCCGGAATGGGCTTCTCAAACGTAGGTCTTGGAATCGCTCACTCAATGGCTCATACCCTTGGAGCAGTCTATGACACACCACACGGTGTTGCATGCGCAATGATGCTTCCGATCGTAATGGAATACAACGCAGACTGCACAGGAGAAAAATACCGTGAAATCGCCCGCGCAATGGGAGTTGAAGGCGTAGATAATATGTCTCAGGAAGAATACAGAAAAGCAGCTGTAGATGCAGTCCGCAAACTCTCTGAAGACGTAGGAATCCCATCCAAACTCGAAGCCCTCAAAGAAGAAGATCTCCAGTTCCTCGCAGAATCCGCCCACGCCGATGCCTGCGCACCTGGAAATCCAAAAGACGCATCCGTAGAAGATCTGAAAGATCTGTTTAGAAAACTGATGTAATCAAAAATTTATATAATCTGGCAAGAAATCTAAAATGATATCCACATTCTAAAAATTGGTATCCCACTTGCTTTTCTTACCAACCAACCAGAAAAAGCAACCCCCACAAATCCCGCCCAAAGTGGAATTTGTGGGGGTGAACTTTTTCTCCCCGTATCTTAGTTGATGCAACCCACTTGAGATATCAGCGCCCGAATCGCCATACATCTTGTTTGGATGCATTGAGGAAGCTGCTCGCATTCTGCATGGACGTCGATCCACAATCATAATCCGAAAACTGATAATGCAATGGATTTTTCAAGGTTATTCCTCTGTTCCTTTTCCCAGGAATTCTGTGTCTACAAGATTCCAGATCTCATCCCGTCCCTGCTTTGTCTCTGCTGAGAAAGGAATCACAACAGTTCCCGGAAGCAGCTTCAGTCCGGTCTTAATTGCCTTTACCTGCTTCTGTACCTGACTTCTCTTCAGCTTATCAAGCTTTGTCGCGATAATGATCGGATTGAATCCCTGATCCACGATCCAGTCATACATCATCTTATCATTCGCAGATGGATCATGACGGATATCGATCAGAAGGAAGACGGCTCGCAGCTGTTTAGAGCCATGAAGATAACGCTCGATCAGCTTTCCCCACTGTGCCTTCTCCTGCTCGGAAACCTTTGCATAACCGTATCCCGGAAGGTCCACCAGATACATTTCTTCGTTGATATTGTAAAAGTTGATGGTCTGTGTTTTTCCAGGTTTTGCCGAAGTTCTGGCAAGCGCCTTCCGGTTCATCAGTGCATTGATCAGAGAAGATTTACCGACATTGGATTTTCCGGCAAATGCGATCTCCGGCAAAGTGTGATCCGGCAATTTACTTGTAATTCCACAGACTGTTTCCAGATTTACATTCTTAATTACCATCTTTTTTCCTCCGTGTGCGTATAAGTGCGATTTTCAGAACCTCTTCCATCTGCGATACCGGAATAATCTCCAGTCCCTTTGTGATCTCAGAAGAAAGTTCATCCACATCTTTTTTGTTCTCCCTCGGTACAAGTACCGTCCTGATTCCGGCATTCTTTGCCGCCAGGAGCTTCTCTTTCAGTCCTCCGATCGGAAGTACTCTTCCCCTCAGCGTAATCTCACCCGTCATGGCAAGATCAGCACGCACTTTCTTGTCTGTAATTGCAGAGAGCATCGCAGTCGCCATCGTAATACCGGCTGAAGGTCCATCTTTCGGAACTGCCCCTTCCGGAATATGGATATGGATATCATGTTTTTCAAAGAAATCTTCAGCAACCTTATATTTACTGCTGATTGACCGGATATAACTGATTCCTGCCTGCGCAGATTCTTTCATCACATCGCCAAGCTGTCCCGTCAGAATGATCTCACCCTTTCCTGGCATTACATTCACTTCAATCTGCAGGGTATCTCCTCCTACACTGGTCCATGCCAGACCACGGACGATTCCCACCTCATCCTCGGCATTTGCCATCTGATAGGTGTACTTTTCTTTTCCAAGATACTTTTCAATATTCCGCTCTGTTACCTGAACTCTCTTTTTATCATGTTCATAGATCTCTCTGGCAGCCTTCCTGCAGATATTACCGATTTCACGCTCCATCTGACGCACACCGGCTTCCTTGGTGTAGTTCTGCGCAATTTTCCAGATCACGCCCTTACTGATCGTAAGCTGTTCTTTTGTTAGTCCATGTCTTTCCAACTGCTTTGGAATCAGATGTTCTGTCGCAATATGCAGCTTTTCATTCTCCGTATAACTGCTGACCTCAATTACTTCCATACGGTCAAGAAGGGGCCGGGGGATTGTCTGCAGCGAGTTAGCCGTCGTTACAAATGTCACCTCAGACAGATCGACCGGGACTTCCAGATAATGATCACGGAAACGATTGTTCTGTTCACTGTCCAACACCTCCAGAAGCGCAGAAAAAGTATCTCCCTTATAGTCTGTGCTGACTTTATCAATCTCATCCAGAAGGAGCAGTGGGTTCTTTACCCCGGCGCTCTTAATACCGTTTGCGATCCGTCCCGGCATTGCACCAACATAAGTTTTTCTGTGTCCACGGATTTCAGCCTCATCACGGACACCGCCAAGAGAAATTCTCACATACGGTTTTTTCAGTGCTTTTGCAAGTGATCTTGCAATGGATGTCTTTCCAGTTCCCGGAGGACCTACCAGACACAGGATCGGGCTGTCACCCTTTTTCGTAAGAGCACGTACTGCCAGAAACTCCAGCACACGTTCTTTAACCTCTTCCAGTCCGTAATGTTCTGCTTCCAGAAGCTCTTTCGCATATGCAATGTCTGTAAAATCCTCAGCCCGCTTATTCCATGGCATTTCCAGCATGGTTTCAATATATGTACGGATCACACCCGCTTCTGCCGGACTCTGCATGGAATTTTTAAATCTGCTGATCTCTTTTTTCAGCTTTTCTTTTACCTCATCCGGTGCATCCAGCGCTTCTGCCTTCTGTGCAAATTCCTCCGCATCGGAAATTGTAGTATCCTCACCAAGCTCTTCTCGGATCAGCTTCAACTGTTCGCGCAGGATATATTCTCTCTGATGCTTATCCACACGCTCTTTCACCTTCATCTGGATCTCATCGCGGATGTTCATGATCTGCATCTCATTGACCAACTTAAAGGAAATAAGCTCATAACGTCTGTCAAAATCAAGTTCTTCCAGGATTTCCTGCAATTCCCGGTAATCCAGAGGCATATTCGCTGCCACCTGATTCACCATCTTTTTCAATTCCGTGATCTCTTTGATCTGGTTTACCATATCTTTTGTGATCCTCGGCATTCTCGCCGCATAATCCAGATACAGATCCCGAAGTCCCCGCATCATCGCTTCCCGGTTGATCTCGCCTGCAATATCCGGATCACTCTCTTCCGGGATCGTAATATTTGCCCGAAGATACGGATCTGCAAATTCTATTGTATTTAAAACCGCCCGCTCTTCTGCAGATACAAGCACCCGCAGAATCTGCTTTGGCAGTTTGATGATCTGTTTTACTGTCGCAACTGTTCCCACACGGTAGAGATCTGCTTCTCCCGGATTTTCCACTTCCACATCTTTCTGTGTCAGCAAAAAAATCTTCTGGTCGCTTGCCATCGCTTCCTGAACCGCTTCAATCGAGCGTTCCCGGCTGATGTCAAAATGTGCCACCATCTCCGGCAGAATTGTCATTCCCCGCAGGGCAACCATTGGCAGACTTTCTGTTCTGTTCATATAGTTTTTTCTCCTGTTAAATAAAAATGGATGCTTCTGGCCTTAACCGTCAGCACCCATTTCCATACGTCTGATTTTCTTATGCACTTTCCGGTCTTGCTTCGATCTTTTCTGTACTCGGTGCTTTCTCCCCAAGTACTGCCTCTTTTGTCACAAGACAGTATTTCAGATTCTCATCAGACGGTGCTTTATACATGATATCCATCATTACATTTTCCATGATCGCACGGAGTCCTCTGGCTCCTGTCTTACGCTTCAGGGAAGTCTCAGCAATCGCCTCCAGCGCCTCTTTGTCGAATTCCAGTTCCACATCATCCAGCTCCAGAAGCTTCTGGTACTGTTTTACAATCGCATTCTTTGGTTCCGTCAGAATACGGATCAGATCTTCCTTATCCAGAAGTTCCAGGGATACAGTTACCGGCACACGTCCTACAAGTTCCGGGATCAGTCCGAACTTCACAAGATCCTGTGGAAGGATCTGCTGCAGAAGCCGGTCGATATCTTCCTCATGCCGCTGCGCGATCTGTGCCTCAAATCCAATGGATTTCTTATCTATTCTGTTCTCTATGATCTTATCTATTCCCTCAAACGCTCCACCGCAGATAAATAAAATATTGGTGGTATCAATCTGGATCATCTCCTGCTGCGGATGCTTACGTCCACCCTGTGGCGGTACATTTGCGATTGTACCTTCCAGGATCTTCAGAAGTGCCTGCTGAACACCTTCTCCTGATACATCACGGGTAATCGACGGATTCTCAGATTTTCTTGTGATTTTGTCAATCTCATCGATATAAATGATTCCGTGCTCTGCACGTTCAATATCACCCTCTGCTGCCTGAATGATCTTAAGAAGAATATTCTCTACATCTTCTCCGACATATCCCGCTTCTGTAAGCGCAGTTGCATCTGCAATTGCAAACGGTACATTCAGAATTTTTGCGAGAGACTGTGCCAGAAAAGTCTTACCGCATCCTGTCGGTCCTACCATCAGGATATTACTCTTCTGAAGCTCCACGCCCAGATCTTTTTCTGCCATAATACGCTTATAGTGATTATATACCGCAACAGAAAGTACTTTCTTTGCTTCGTCCTGTCCGATCACATAATCATCCAGAAATGCCTTGATTTCTTCCGGTTTCAGAAGATTGATATCATCATATGCATTTTCTTCTTCATAACCAAGTTCATCTTCAATGATCTCAGTACATACATCCACACACTGGTCACAGATAAACACCCCATTTGGTCCGGCGATCATCTTGCGTACTTGACTCTGTGGTTTATTGCAAAAAGAACATCTTACGATTTCTTCATATTTTCCTGCCATATTCTTACCTCGCACTTTTTTACACGTAAAGGGAATGTCCCAATAAGGACATTCCCTTTTCCCGTTAACGGCTTGTAATAACCTTATCAATCAATCCATATGCCAAAGCTTCTTCAGCAGTCTTCCAGTTATCTCTTTCCGTATCTGCACAAATTGTCTCATAACTCTGACCTGTATTTGCAGCCATCAATCTGTTCATTCTTTCTCTGATCTTCAGAATATGCTGTGCATTGATCTCAATCTCGGTTGCCTGACCCTGTGCACCGCCTGAAGGCTGGTGAATCATGATCTCTGCATTCGGAAGGGCATATCTCTTTCCCTTTGCTCCGCCTGCGAGAAGGAAGGCTCCCATACTTGCAGCCATTCCCATACACATCGTAGAGACGTCACATTTGATGTAATTCATAGTGTCGTAGATCGACATACCTGCTGAAATCGATCCGCCAGGACTGTTAATATAAAACTGGATATCCTTTTCCGGATCTTCTGCTTCCAGAAACAGCAGCTGCGCTACGATCAGGCTCGCTGATGCATCATTCACTTCAGTATCCAGGAAAATGATTCTGTCTTTTAAAAGTCTTGAATAAATGTCGTAAGAGCGTTCTCCACGGCTTGTCTGTTCAACGACATAAGGTACTAAACTACTCATGTAACACTCCTCCTGCTATATTAAAGTATGAAACAGATACTTATTTTTCTACGGCATTGTCAACTACAAATGTAATTGCTTCCTGAACTGCCATATCCTGCTTCATCTGTTCTTTTTCTTTGTCACCCATAAAGCTCTTAAGCTTGTCAGCTTCCATCTGGTAAGCTTCTGCCATCTTAGCGATCTCTTCGTCTAATTTTTCATCTGTGATTTCGATGTTTTCTGCTTTTGCAATTGCTTCAAGAACAAGTCTTGTCTTGATTCTCTTCTCAGCCTGCGGACGAAGTTCATCCATCATCTTGTCAGCTGTCATGCCTGTGAACTGCATGTACTGGTCAAGAGTCAGTCCCTGCTGCTGCATTCTCTGAGCGAATTCATCAAGCATCTGTCTTGCCTGTGTATCAACCATAGCTTCCGGAAGATCCATCTTAGCTGATTCGATGATCGCATCTACAGCTGCATCTTCCTGTGCTCTCTTGCCATCGTTTACTTTCTGCTCTTTGATCTTAGCTTTGATATCAGTTTTTAATTCATCAAGAGTATCGAATTCTGATACTTCTGAAGCAAATTCATCATCAAGCTCCGGAAGTTCTTTTGCTTTGATCTCATGAACTGTGCATTTGAATACAGCTTCTTTTCCTTTGAGGTCTTCTGCATGGTAATCTTCCGGGAATGTAACCTTAACTTCAACTTCTTTTTCTGGTTCTGCACCGATCAGCTGTTCTTCAAATCCTGGAATGAAAGATCCTGAACCGATTGTCAGCGGATAGTTTTCTCCTTTTCCACCTTCAAAAGCTTCTCCGTCTACAAATCCTTCAAAATCAAGGACAACTTCGTCTTTATCCTGTACCGGACGTCCTTCTACTGTGATTGTTCTTGCGTTCTTAAGCTGTTCTTCCTCAAGCTTAGCGTCGATTTCTTTCTGTGTTACGCGGTTAGAATATTTCGGAACTTCGATTCCTTTGTATTCGCCAAGTTCTACTTCCGGCTTTGTAGCTACTTCAGCTGTAAAGATGAACGGTTTTCCTTTTTCGATCTGTGTTACATCGATCTTCGGCTGAGATACGATCTCAAGTCCGCTTTCATCGTATGCTTTTGAATATGCTTCCGGAATCAGAGCGTTTGCTGCATCATCATAGAAGATTTCCGGTCCGTACATCTTTTCGATGAGCTGGCGCGGAACTTTTCCTTTACGGAATCCAGGAACATTAATTCTGCTTTTCTGTTTCTGGTATGCTTTCTGAAGTGCTCCTTCTAATTCTTCTGCTGAAACTTCGATTGTGAGTTTCGCCATATTGTGTTCTAACTGTTCAACTTGTAAACTCATTACCATTTCCTCCTAAATTTACATATGCAAAAAGTCGACAGACTTATCTACATTACAATCATTTTACAAGTATAGCACAACTTCTACAGTTTATCAAGCTCTAAAATTCGTTCTATAAAGCCATTTAATTCCTCATCACCGATCGACCAGGTATTCCGCCCTTTTTGCGTCACGGTAAAGGTATATTCCTGCTTCTCTCCATACTGCATATCAAGATAAGAACTTCTTAAAAGGCTGTATGCACCGGTCATGTAATCCAACACCATTGCCTCTTTGATTTCTTCATCTGTTCCGCTGTACTTTCCTGCATCTTTGTCTGCCTGGATCTTCTCGGACTCTTCCTTCAGCTTCGGCATGAAGCGGGTAAATACATCCACCGGCTGGTACTTTACCGTCACCTCACAGGTCTTACTCCCTGTCTTTTTTACACCACTTACCTGATAACGGGCGGAACTAAAGATCTCTTTGATCAATACACCATATGTCTCAGAAAAGTCATTTTCCGTCTCCACACCATTTAGTAGACAGTCCTGGACAAAAGCATTGATCCCGTTCTCATAGACCTTTTTCAGATCACTGTCTGATGCTCCGAGGATTTCCTTTGCTTCCTGGGTTTGTCCCTGAAAAGTCAGATCCAGGTTCGCCTGCACATATTTTTCCGCCTTTCCTTCATTGATCCCACATCCGGCAAGCAGTGTAGTCAAAAGCAGCACTGCCAGAAACACACTGCCTGCTTTTTTCTTTTTCCAGAAACTACCGTTCATAGACTACCTGCTTTGAAATGGTATCTGCGCTTTCTTTATCCCGCAGCTCGCTGATCAGCGCAAGTGCAAAATCGATCGCGGTTCCAAGTCCCCTGCTGGTTGTGATATGTCCATCTGTCACTGCCGGCTGACAGGTAACTTCCGCTCCGGTAAGTCCTTCTTCCATTCCCGGATAGCAGATTGCCTTCTTTCCTTTCAGGATTCCCATTCCGCCAAATACGGTCGGTGCCGCACAGATTGCAGCCAGATATTTTTTTTCTTCATTATGTTTTAAAATCAGCTTTTCAAGACCTTTGTGTTCTTTTAAATGGATTGTTCCCGGCATCCCCCCCGGAAGCACCAGCATCTTCACCTCTGAAAAATCTGTATTTTCAAACAAGCTGTCTGCTTTTACTATAATTCCGTGTGCCCCCTGAATCTCTTCCTGTCCCATGATGGAAACGGTTCTGGTCTCGATCCCGGCTCTTCTTAAAAGATCAACGACCGTAAGACCTTCAATTTCTTCAAATCCATCTGCAAGAAATACACATACTTCACTCATAATCTTGTCCATCCTTTCTTTTTCCTGATGTTCCCCATTGTAACAGAAGCCTGCAAAAATGGCAACTTTCTGCCTTGTCTCCCCCGAAAAACTCCGCTATACTGTTAATGAATATATAAGGAGGGCTTTCCCATGGAAATAGAACGCAAATATCTGATTCATAAGCTTCCGGATCACCTTGAAGCTTATCCGCACCGCACACTTGAGCAGGCTTATCTATGCACCGAACCGGTTGTCCGTGTCCGCAGGGATGCTGATGACTACATCCTGACCTACAAATCCAAAGGTCTGATGATTCGTGAAGAACATAATCTTCCTCTTACCGAGGAAGCCTACTGCCATCTGCGCGAAAAGGCAGACGGGCGCATTATCACAAAAGAACGCTACTGCATCCCTTACGGAGATCATCTCACGATCGAGCTTGATGTCTTCGCCGGTGATCTCGCCCCACTTCTCCTTGCCGAAGTCGAATTCTCTTCCGAAGAAGAGGCAAATTCCTTTACCCCGCCGGATTGGTTTGGTGAGGATGTCACCTTTTCCAGCAAATATCATAACAGTACACTGAGTCAGAAAAAGGATTGAGAAATTTCCCAATCCTTTTTTCTTCCGCAAATGCTCCATCCGGTACATTTGCGACCACATTCTTTTTATTAGTCTTCCAGACCAAATCCGTCATGGATTGCAACCAGTGCACGGTCTGCATCTTTTTCATCGATCAGAACCGTGATACGGATCTCTGATGTAGAAATCATATTGATATTGATATTGGAATTGCTAAGTGATTCAAACATGGTCGCAGCAACGCCCGGATTGCTGAGCATTCCGGCTCCTACGATCGATACCTTTGCAACTTTTTCGTTATAATTCATCTCTTTGATCGTAAGGGCTTCTTTTCTAGCTTCCAGAACTTCCATTGCCTCTTTAAGATCATCCTGTGATACAGTAAACGTAATGTCTTTTGTTCCGTCACGTCCAACTGACTGAAGAATAATATCTACGTTAATATTATGCTTTGCAAGTGTATTGAAAATCTTAAACGCAGTACCTGGTTTGTCTTCTACACCCATTACTGAAATTCTCGCTGTATTTTTATCTGCCGCAACGCCGGTAATTAACATTTTTTCCACCTTTGCTACCTCCTTGACCAGGGTTCCTTCTTCTGTGTTCAGGCTGGAACGTACAACCAGCTCAACCCCGTATTTTTTCGCCATCTCTACAGAACGATTATGTAAAACCTTTGCCCCTGATGTTGCAAGCTCCAGCATCTCATCGTAGGTGATCTCTTCGATTTTGCGTGCATTCGGTACCACTCTCGGGTCTGCAGTGTAAACACCGTCTACGTCTGTATAAATCTCGCATTTGTCTGCATGCATTGCAGCCGCAAGTGCCACAGCTGTCGTATCGGATCCACCTCTTCCAAGTGTGGTATAGTCTCCATAATGGTTGACTCCCTGGAATCCGGTTACGATCACGATCTTACGGTTCTCCAGTTCGTGGGTGATACGGTCTGTATCCACTCTTTTAAATCTTGCATTTCCGTTCCGCGCCGTAGAATGCATCTTTACCTGGAATGCATTCAGCGAGATTGCCGGAACATTCAAAAACTGAAGTGCCATTGCCATCAGTGCCACAGATACCTGCTCTCCCGTGGTAAGGAGCATATCAAGTTCTCGTTTTGATGGATACGGATTGATCTCGGCTGCCTTCTCAAGCAGTTCATCTGTTGTATCTCCCATTGCAGAGAGAACAACGATCACATCATTCCCCATCTGATACTCTTCTGCGCAGCGTCTTGCCACATTAAAGATCCTCTCTTTATCTGCAACCGAACTGCCGCCAAATTTCTTAACTACCAGCATAATTTCCTCCTACAGTTCCTGCATTTTTATACTTCTTCTTCTACTCTTATCATATGCAGAATTTCCGGATAAGCTTTTGCTTTTTCCTCATATTCTCCCTCGGTCATCACTGGTGTGACAAAACCGAATTCTCCATTGACCCCTGCCTCTACAAATCTTACTTCACCAAAATCATTGCCGATTCGTTCTTTGAACGCATCCTCATTTCCACGGATTCGCACCAGGAACTTCTTGCTGGTCTTGCTTCTGTCTTCCAATGTAAGCTTTTCTTCGCTCCAGAAATTCATGATATCTCTGCCCTGATTCTGTACAACTGCCACAATGTCAGCCACAACCGCACTTGCAGTCGGAAGCTTTCCTGCCCCACTTCCGTAGAACATCGCATCTCCCAGCATATTCCCCTTTACAAATACGGCATTAAATACACCATTCACACTGTAAAGCGGATGTTCTGCATGAAGAAGCACCGGTGCAACTCCCGCATAAAGAGTTCCGTCCACATGCTTACACTCAGCAAGAAGTTTGATATTCATTCCCAGAGCCTTTGCATACTGCATATCTTCTGTTGTGATCTTTGTAATACCTTCGGTATAAATTTCTTCAAAATCCACATATTTTCCTGAGATGATCGATGCAAGGATCGCGATCTTCCGGCATGCATCCTGTCCTTCCACATCAGCAGTCGGATCTGCCTCTGCAAATCCATTCTTCTGTGCTTCACGGAGAACCTCTTCATAGTTCGCTCCCTCGTAGAACATCCTGGTCATCATGTAATTGGTTGTTCCGTTCAGGATTCCTGCGATTTCTTCGATCTCATCACCTGTCAGGGATGATCCAAGTGCCCGGAGGATTGGAATCCCCCCTCCCACACTTGCTTCAAAAAGGAAATTCACATTCTTTTCCCGTGCTGTTTTAAGAAGTGCGGATCCATGCTTGGCAACCAACGCCTTATTGGATGTCACAACACTTTTTCCTGCTTCCAGTGCTTTTCTGACAAAGGTATTCGCCGGTTCCACACCGCCCATCACTTCTACTACAATTCCAATCTCCGGATCATTCAGGATAATCTCATAATCATGAACAATCTTTTCCTGGATCTTATCTCCCGGGAAATTTCTCAGATCCAACACATATTTTACTTCAATTTTTTCTTTTGCCCGTGACGCGATCAGCTTCTGATTTACATCCAGAACTTCTACCACACCAGAACCTACGGTACCATAACCCAATACTGCAATCTTCATCTTTTTGTCTACTCCCTGCCTACGATTTTCAAATAATGCACACCTGAATGCTGTTCAATCTCTTCCACCATCTCCGACAGATTCTTCGTTGTCTGCAACACCTCCACACTGAGTGTCAGTGTTGCCACCCCGTTGATCGGAATACTCTGGTGAATAGTCAGGATATTCGCCTGATACCTTGCCACCGCGTTTAAAAGCTCTGCCATAACCCCCGGTGTATCATCAAGCTGAATAACCATCGTAACAGTCCTTCCTTTTTCATTTTCGTGAAATGGGAAAATATCATCCTTATATTTATAGAAAGAACTTCTGCTGATACCGATCTCTTCTGTCGCTTCCTGAATAGTCATTCCACGTCTGGTTGCGAGCAGTCTCTTTGTCTCGACAACCTTTATGAGCACCTCCGGCACTGCTTTTTTCTTTACCACATAGTACTTTGTATTATCCATTGTTACTCCTCTGTTTCAGATAAGCATTGATAAATGGATCCAGCTCCCCATCCAGAACTGCACTTACATTTCCGGTCTCTTCACCGGTACGGTGATCCTTGACCAGATTGTAAGGATGTAAAATATAGGATCGGATCTGGCTTCCAAAATTGATATCCTGAACTTCCCCCCGGATACCGGATACCTTTTCTTCCTGCTCCTGCTTTTTCAAAAGATACAGCTTGGCTTTCAACATCTGCATCGCTTTGTCCTTATTAAAAAGCTGCGAACGTTCATTCTGGCACTGCACTACGATTCCTGTCGGAAGATGCGTGATCCGCACCGCAGACGAAGTCTTGTTGATATGCTGTCCTCCGGCTCCGCTCGAACGGTAGGTATCGATCCGCAGGTCGTCGTCATTCAGCTCAATGTCAATATCATCTTCAATATCCGGTATCACATCACAGGATGCAAAAGATGTCTGCCTCTTGCCTGCTGAATTGAACGGAGAAATACGCACCAGACGGTGCACTCCCTTTTCTGACTGAAAATAGCCATATGCATTATCTCCCGTTACTTCAAACGTGATTCCTTTCAGTCCGGTAATATCTCCGTCCTGATAGTCCAGCACGGTTATCTGAAATCCTTTTGACTGTGCATATCTTGTATACATACGATACAGCATATTTGCCCAGTCACAGCTGTCTGTTCCTCCGGCTCCTGCATGCAGTGTCACGATTGCATTGCAGGAATCATATTCTCCCGAAAGAAGCGTCCGGATCCTGAGATCTTCAAATTCTTTTTCAAATTTAGCGATCTCACGCTGGATCTCTTTGATCATCTCCCGGTCTTCTTCCTCTTCCGTAAGTTCGATCAGTGCATTGATATCTTCATATGAACTTTCCAGATCCCGGACCTCCTTCACACAGTCCTGCATTTTCCGGAGTTCTTTCATGATCCTCTGCGAAAGCTCTGTCTTGTCCCAGAACCCCGGTTCTTCTATCTTTCTTTCCAGCTCTTCAATCCGTTTTTCTTTGCCTGCCAGGTCAAAGTGAATCCCTCATTTCCTTCAGGGGTTCTTCATACGCATTTAATGTCTGCTTAAATCCGTCTAATTCAACCACTGTATCACCTCAAATCTCATAAAATTATATAAAAATCCAAACAGTCGTATTTATTTTCTTCCACAGCATTGTTTGTATTTCTTGCCGCTTCCACACGGGCATGGATCATTTGGATATATCTTTTTCTCGGCACGTACCTTTGGTCCCTTCGCAACGCTGTCATCTTTATTGGTACCGGTTACCTTTGCAACCTGTTCTCTTTCAACCTTCTGTTCTACATTGACATGGAAGAGAAGTCTGACTGTATCCACTTCGATTGCACGTGTCATTTCACCGAACATATCATATCCGATCATCTTGTATTCAACCAAAGGATCTCTCTGTCCGTAAGCCTGCAGACCGATTCCCTGACGTAACTGATCCATATCATCAATGTGATCCATCCATTTTGCATCGATCACACGCAGAAGGAACACACGCTCCACCTCACGCAGATGCTCTGCTTCCGGGAACTGTGCTTCTTTTTCTTCGTATGCTTTTGCAGCACGTTCTTTCAGGAGATGCTTGATCTCTTTTGGCTCTTTATCCTTTGCATCCTCCTCCGTAACCGGCGGAAGCGTTGGAATCACATCCAGAAGGTCACGGTTCATTGCTCCAAGATCCCATTCTTCAAAATCCTGTTCCTCAGAAAGATTGGCATCGACAGTATTTTCCACAAAGTCTGTGATCATATGGAAGATAGAATCTCTCATATTCTCACCGTCAAGGACTCTGCGTCTTTCATCGTAGATGATCTCTCTCTGTTCGTTCATTACCTGGTCATATTCAAGCAGGTTCTTACGAATACCAAAGTTATTGCTCTCAATCTTCTTCTGAGCCTTCTCAATCGCACTTGAAAGCATCTTGTGCTCGATCTGTTCTCCTTCTTCTACTCCAAGCTTGGTAAATACATCCATCAGTCTCTCGGAACCGAACAGACGCATCAGGTCATCCTCCAGAGAAATATAGAATCTGGATTCTCCCGGATCGCCCTGACGTCCGGCACGTCCACGCAACTGGTTGTCAATACGACGGGACTCATGACGTTCTGTACCGATGATCTTCAGTCCGCCGGCTGCTCTTGATTCTTCATCAAGCTTGATATCCGTACCACGGCCTGCCATGTTGGTTGCGATCGTAACAGCCCCATGCTGTCCTGCCTGCGCAACGATCTCAGCCTCCAATTCATGGAACTTGGCATTCAGTACATTATGTTTTACGCCGCGTTTACTGAGCATCTTACTGAGGAGCTCGGAAGTTTCGATCGTGATCGTACCAACCAGAACCGGCTGTTCTTTTTCATGCGCTTCACAGATTGCATCAATAACTGCGTTAAATTTCTCTTTCTTTGATTTGTAAACGGCATCCTCCAGGTCAATTCTCTGTACCGGAACATTCGTCGGAATCTCAATAACGTCCATTCCGTAAATATCACGGAACTCCTGTTCCTCTGTGAGGGCTGTACCTGTCATACCGGATTTCTTCTCATATTTATTAAACAAATTCTGGAATGTAATGGTAGCCAGAGTCTTGCTTTCTCTCTTGACCTTTACATGCTCTTTTGCTTCGATTGCCTGATGAAGTCCGTCAGAATAACGGCGTCCCGGCATGATACGTCCGGTAAATTCATCAACGATCAGGACCTCATCATCTTTTACTACATAATCTTGGTCACGGAACATCAGATTATGTGCACGCAGTGCCAGAATGATGTTGTGCTGGATCTCCAGGTTCTCCGGGTCAGCAAGGTTCTCAATATGGAAGAACTTCTCAACCTTCTTCACACCCTCTTCGGTCAGGTTGATATTCTTTTCTTTTTCATTGACAATGAAGTCTCCGGTCTCTTCGATCTCTTCTCCCATAATGGCATTCATCTTAGAGAATTCCCCGCTTGCTTCACCTCTCTCCAGCTGTCTTGCCAGAACATCACATGCTTCGTAAAGTCTGGTTGACTTTCCGCTCTGTCCGGAAATGATAAGCGGTGTTCTCGCTTCATCGATCAGAACTGAGTCAACCTCATCGATAAGTGCATATTTCATACCGCGCTGTACCAGCTGTTCTTTATAGATAACCATGTTATCACGGAGGTAATCGAAACCAAGTTCATTATTCGTCACATAAGTGATATCGCAATTATACGCTGCACGTCGTTCATCATTATCCATCTGGTTCAGAACAACTCCAACAGTCAGTCCCAGGAATTCATGAACCTTTCCCATCCACTCAGCATCACGCTTTGCCAGATAGTCGTTGACTGTTACAATATGCACCCCTTCTCCGGTCAGTGCATTTAAGTATGCCGGCAGTGTAGATACAAGTGTTTTACCTTCACCGGTCTTCATCTCGGCAATACGGCCCTGATGCAGGATGATACCACCGATCATCTGTACACGGTAGTGGCGCATTCCAAGTACACGGACAGCTGCCTCTCTTACAACAGCAAACGCTTCCGGAAGAAGATCGTCCAGTGTCTCTCCTTTTGCAAGCCTCTCCTTGAATTCTTTCGTCTTTTCTTTCAATTCCTCATCGGAGAGCTTCTGCATCTCCGGCTCCAGCGCATCAATATGATCCACGATCGGGTAGATTCGCTTCAATTCATGTTCGCTGTGCGTTCCAAATATCTTTTCAATAATTCCCATTTTATTAAGCTCCTTATATTCCTTGCTTATCACTTCTGTCTGAAGTGTTTTGCTTTTTTCCGCTATAGATAGACAGTATCCATTGTAGCACCATTTCTTTTATTCTTCAATCAGTTTATTTCACCGGTTCTGTCAGCTCGGCATACGGAATCTTACCGCCAAAAAGATCCAGTGCACTGCCGATCGTATAGTCCAGCTTTTCCCCGCTGATCCGTGCAAACTCCCGCAGATCCTCCATGCTTCCAATTCCACCGGCATAGGTGATCGGAAGTCCGTCCCACGCCGCAAGCATCCTGACCAGCTCCTCCTCTGTACCAGATGCTTTTCCTTCTACATCAACCCCGTGAACCAGAAATTCATCACACCATCCGGACAGCTCTTCCAGGACCTCCGGTATCAGTCTGAGCTCAGTAAATGTCTGCCATCTGTTGGTTACAATATAATAACTGTTCTCGCGCCTCCGGCAGCTGAGATCCAGTACCAGATGTTCTTTCCCTACTGCCTTTTTCAGCCGGTCCAGCCGGTCATACCGCACTTGTCCATTCTGAAATACATAGGATGTAACGATCACATGACTTGCCCCTTCCTCCAGATACTCTGCAGCATTTTCTGCAGTAATTCCTCCGCCGATCTGCATTCCGCCCGGATAGGCATGTAGTGCTTTCAGTGCCTGTGCCTTTGTCGCATCATAGTATTCCGATGCCGGCGGATTCAGCAAAATAATGTGTCCTCCGGTAAGTCCATCTTTCTTATACATTGTCGCATAATAATCTGCATCCTGTCTGGATATGTAATTTTCTACCGCTGCATTTCCCGCATCTTTCAGGCTACCACCCACAATCTGCTTGACTGCACCGTTATGAATATCTATACATGGTCGAAATTTCATGAAGTCCTCCGCTTTTTCTGTTGATCTCGTCTTTGCATACCGTCATATTGTATCACACCCGCGGACATTTTACTACCTTTTGTCTGTAAAAAGGCAAGACTTTTCCGCAAAGTCTTGCCTTTTCCCTATTCCTGACCATCTATTGTATGATTATCATTTACATTCCGGTCCTCTGTCCTGTTTCTGGTCATATCATCGACTCCGTCTTTCACATCATCTACTGCATCCTCAACGCCATCTCCGATATCGTTTGTGACATCATTTACCGTTCCATTCTGATTCGTCCCACCGGTATTCGTATCCGGATTTGCAGCGTTATCACCATTTCCACACGCCGTAATTCCTCCCATCAGCATCACACAGGTAAAAACCAGAACCATTCTTCTTAGATATTGCATGTTGTAATTCTCCTTTTTCTGTAAAATACTTGTACTATTACTATCCGCAGAAAAAGGATTTTTATACTTATTTTTAATTTTTTTCGTAACTGTTCAGAGCCAACCTCCAAAATGCTACGCATTTCGTCGGTGTGGCGTATCCGCCAAATAAAATTTCAAAAACAGTCTTAAAAATGCAAGCATTTTACACCTGTTTTATGAAATTTTGCTTGGCTCTGAACAGTTACAATTTTTCGATGATCTGACCACTTCTGTAAGCGTCCAGCAATGCCTCCAGATCCGCGATCCGTTCCTTCAGTACTTTTCCAACATCAGTATCTCCTACCGTCTTGCGTTCGAGTGTCCGTTTTACGATCACACTGTCCGAATGGATATCTCTTTCTTTTTCAATAGCTGCCTCCGTCGATTCAAACGGATCATGCGCCGCAAGGATCAGTCCATAGGAATTATAGATCAGCGTGTATCCTGCAATTCCGGTTTCTTTCTGGTACGCTTTTGAAAATCCGCCATCAATAACAAGCACTTTTCCACCACATTTGACCGGATTCTCTCCATTTTTCGTTTTCACCGGAACATGTCCGTTGATGATATGGGAAATTTCTCTGTCCAGGCCAAATTCATCCAGAATTCCGTTCATCACATTTTCATCTTCAAGAAGAAGATAATACGCATTCTTTTTCTCTTTCCACAGCTCCTTTTCTGCAAGGAAATAACGCTCAAAGGTCGCCATTTTATCTTTGCCGAAAAGAGGAGAATTCGCACCCTGCCAGATATACCACATCAGGTCACGCCCTTTTTTCTTTTCATCCGGATCTACCGCAAAAAATCCTTTTCTCACATAGGACTCCATCACATCATAAAGTGTCCTTCCCTGATAGCTTTTACCGTATATCTTTACCTTTCTGAGTGATCCGTCATCATTCAGTGGAACACAGCCGTGATACAGCAAATTGGAATTATAAATCTTGTAAAGACTTCCTTTGTTCAAAAGGAAACGCATATGCCTCTGCAATTTTTCACAGCTCTGGAACGCTTTCACCAGGCGGTTCATGATCTCTTCTTCTTCAGCTGAAAGCTGATATGGATTCTTCGGATCTATGGTCGGAAAATAATCATCCAGAAGCTGATAGATTTTTCCGCCTATCGTTATAGTCCCTTCCTCGTAGTTGATCTTATCCAGAAAGTTTCTTCTCTGGAAACCAAATTCCGGATAAAGCTCTGCTGCCTGTCCTTCTACTTTGAACTGGATAACAGAAATTGCCTTGTGCATTTTCATATTCAGTTCCAGCTCCTGTGGTTTGCAATTGTCCTGCCCTTTTAATAAAAAGCATTCACAGGGATCTTTTGCATACTGTTTCCATGCGAAAGTTGCAAGCGGAAGCAGATTGATCCCATATCCATCCTCCAGAATATCCAGATTCCCATAGCGGGCACAGATACGGATTACATTCGCAATACAGCATTTCTGCCCCGCTGCCGCTCCCATCCACAGGATATCATGATTCCCCCACTGGATGTCCACCGAATGATACTCCATCAGCTTGTCCATAATCAGATGCGGTCCCGGACCTCTGTCGTAAATATCACCGACAATATGCAGGTGATCCACAACCAGACGCTGGATCAGTTCACACAAGGCTACAATAAATTCCTCCGCTCTTCCGATCTGGATAATTGTACTGATGATCGAATTATAATATGATTCCTTATCTGTCATTCCTGACTTTTCTGTGATCAGTTCCTCGATCACATATGCAAAATCCTTCGGGAGTGCTTTTCTGACCTTCGATCTGGTATATTTGCTCGCCGAACGTTTTGCTACCTCGATCAGACGGTACAGCATGATCTTGTACCAGTCATCCATATTCTGTTCTTCTTCCCGGATCCGCTCCATCTTCTCCCGCGGATAGTAGATCAAGGTTGCCAGTGTCTGCTTGTCCCGGCTGCTCATTGTGTTTGCAAATACATCATCGACCTTGCGCTTTACCGAACCCGATCCGTTCTTCAGCACATGTGCAAACGCTTCATATTCTCCGTGAATATCCGTCAGAAAATGTTCCGTTCCTTTTGGAAGATTCACGATTGCCTGTAAGTTAATAATTTCTGTGGACGCAGCTGCGATTGATGGAAATAATTCCGACAGCCCTTCCAGATATTTCTCCTCTAATGCTTTCATAACTTCCTCCCTCTTGTATAAAAGCTTTTTCTGCTTACAGTCCGATCACATCACTCATATCGTACATTCCTGCCGGTTTTCCAGCCAGGAATTTGGCAGCTTCAACTGCACCTTTTCCAAAAATTGCTTTTGAATATGCAGTGTGGTGGAATTCGATCACTTCATCTGCCCCCGCAAAGATGACGTCATGCTGTCCAACGATCGTACCTCCACGTACTGCAACGATCCCGATTTCGTTTTTCTCACGTTTTTTTCGTTCATGACTGCGGTCATAATTGTATACATACTGGTCAGCCATCGCTTCATTAATCGAATCTGCAAGTGCGATCGCTGTTCCACTTGGAGCATCAACTTTCTGATTATGATGTTTTTCTACAATTTCAATATCAAAGCCTGCCGGAGCAAGAACCTTTGCTGCATCCTTTAAAAGCTTCATCAGAAGATTGACTCCCAGTGACATGTTTGCAGAACGGAGAACCGCAACTTTTTCTCCTGCTTCTTTCACCTTTGCAAGCTGTTCCTCAGAAAGTCCTGTTGTGCAAAGAACAACAGGAAGAGTTTTCTCCACACATACATCCAGAAGCTCATCAACTGCTGCTGCGTTTGAGAAATCAATCACAACATCTGCCTGCACATCACACTCTGCAAGGCTTGTAAATACCGGGTACGGATTCTCGATTCCGGTGAATTTATCAATACCTGCCACGATTTCGATCACATCATCTTCCTTTACAAGTTCCGAGATCACCTGTCCCATTTTTCCGTTACATCCATGCATAATTGCCTTAACCATTTTGTATTCCTCCTTGTTATCTCCATTTTCTTGTGTATCTTTTCACAAATTCCTGTATAGCACAAAAGGAACTGATGGATACTCCAGTCAGTCCCTTTTCTCTATAATCTGACCCTTTATTATGCCAGTTTAATTCCAAATGCTTCCAGTTCTTTTGCAAGCTGTGCTGTATGTGCTTCTGTCATCTCTGTCAAAGGCATACGCAGAGGACCTGCCTGCCATCCCATCAGATTTAAAGCCTTTTTAACCGGAATCGGATTCACTTCACAGAATAACTTCTCGATCAGCGGAATCGCATCCAGCTGCATCTTACAGCTTCCCTTGACATCTCCTTCAAAGAACTTTGCACAGATGTCATGTGTATACTGCGGAGCCACGTTCGCAAGAACTGAGATGACACCCTTTCCTCCAACAGAAAGGAGCGGTACGATCTGGTCATCATTGCCTGAATACAGATCGATCTTGCCATCTGTCAGCTGCATGATCTTTGAAATCTGGGAAATATTGCCTGATGCTTCTTTTACCGCAACAATATTCTCTATATTTTTATGTAAAGCTGCAACTGTCTCCGGAGCAATATTCACACCGGTACGGCTCGCCACACTGTAAAGGATGATTGGTGCTTTTGCTTCTTTTGCAACAGCGGTATAATGTGCGATCAGTCCGTCCTGTGTACATTTGTTATAATATGGTGTTACAAGCAGCAGTCCGTCTGCACCGTCTTCTACTGCCTCTTTTGACATCTGGATCGTTGTGTAGGTACTGTTGGAACCGGTACCTGCGATCACCGGGATTCTTCCCTTGACACGCTCGATTGCAAATTTGATGCATTCCATGTGCTCTTCTTCTGATAAAGTAGAGGATTCACCTGTTGTTCCGCAGATGATAATACTGTCGGTTCCATGTGTACAATGGTAGTCCAGCATTTCATCCAGTTTGTCATAATTTATACTCTCGTCTTCATGAAACGGCGTTACAAGTGCCACTCCTGATCCTGTAAATATAGCCATAATATTCCTCCTGACATGTTGCTTTATGATACTAAACAATCAAATTAAGTTTAGCATTAAATACAGGCACTGTCAATCAGAGTCTTTTCCAGCTTACTGACCGAAACTTCATAGGCAATCCTCTTTTCTGTCTCGGTATCTGAGATCCGTTTTACATATTCCCTGCTCTGGATCCTTCCCAAAAGCTGTACATGCTCTCCCACTTCAAAGCCGGAGGCATATCTTGCATTTCTCCCCCAGCAGATGCATGGAATATAATCAGATTTTCCATACGGGCGGTTAACCGCAAGCAAAAGATCTGCGATTTCCCTTCCAAGCGGTGTCTTTCGGTAGATCGGTTCCTTGCAGATATAGCCATCCAGCCAGATACTGTTGGTCTTTGTCCCGTCAGGTTCTTCTTCCATAAAGGAAATCTCCCGTACAAACACGGATAATACCAGACGGTTTTTCTGCTCTTCATGCCGGTTGTAAGAGCGGAACTGCCCGTGCACCATAATATACTCTCCGGTATAATCCTGTGTCACATCGATCAGTCTCTCTGAGATCATCAGCGGAATACGGTCTTCTGAATTGCTCAGTCTTTTCACTTCTACCTCTACCATATAAAAGCCTTCTCCGAAGACCTCATGGCTGAATGAAAATTCAGTTGCTACCTTTCCCATGATCGTTACCTGGTTATTTTCAATAATCTTATCTGACATAATAATGTAAATCTCCTTCCTCTTCGCAGGCGTATTTTACCGCGTTCTTACTCTTGATCACTATCTAATCTATGAAGCTTTTCCAGTTTTTAGAACAAAAAGTAAACTCTTTTTTTGCAGAAAGTCAAATTTTTTTCTTTCTACTTGTAAATTTTTCAAAATGTGATAAACTATACGGGTTGTAACTTTAAATAGGTAATAAGAAGGGTTTTGAGAATATGAAGACAAAACGTGAAGACATTAGAAATATCGCTATCATCGCCCATGTTGACCATGGTAAAACAACATTAGTAGATGAACTTTTAAAACAGAGCGGTGTTTTCCGTGAAAATCAGGAAGTAGCCGAACGAGTAATGGATTCCAACGATATCGAACGTGAACGTGGAATTACCATTCTTTCCAAAAACACTGCAGTTGTTTATAAAAATACAAAGATCAATATCATTGACACTCCTGGACATGCCGATTTCGGTGGAGAAGTAGAACGTGTCCTTAAGATGGTCAATGGAGTGGTTCTTCTGGTTGACGCTTTTGAAGGTGCCATGCCACAGACCAAATTCGTTTTGAAAAAAGCTCTTGCACTGAAGCTCCCGGTTATCGTATGTATCAACAAGATCGACCGTCCGGAAGCACGTCCGGATGAAGTTATCGATGAAGTTCTTGAACTTCTCATCGATCTGGGCGCATCTGACGAACAGCTTGACTGCCCGTTCCTTTTTGCTTCTGCAAGAGACGGATATGCAACTTACAATATCGACGATGAACCGAAAGACATGGTTCCTCTGTTTGAGACCATCCTGGATTACATCCCGGCTCCGGAAGGAGATCCTGATGCAGGTACACAGATGCTGATCAGTACCATCGATTACAATGAATACGTTGGCCGTATCGGTGTTGGAAAAGTCGATAACGGAACGATTTCTGTCAACCAGGATGTAGTTGTTGTAAACCATCATGATCCGGACAAACAGAAAAAAGTAAAGATCAGCAAATTATATGAATTTGACGGTCTGAATAAAGTAGAAGTAAAAGAAGCAGGCATCGGTTCTATCGTTGCAATCTCCGGTATTGCAGATATTTCCATCGGTGATACGATCTGTTCGCCGGACAATCCGGTTCCGATCGAATTCCAGAAGATTTCCGAGCCTACGATCGCAATGCAGTTCGTTGTCAACGACAGTCCGTTTGCAGGACAGGAGGGTAAATTCGTCACTTCCCGTCACCTCCGTGACCGTCTGTTCCGTGAACTGAATACAGACGTCAGCCTTCGTGTTGAAGAGACAGACAACACAGACAGCTTCAAGGTATCCGGACGTGGAGAGCTTCATCTTTCCGTCCTCGTTGAAAACATGCGTCGTGAAGGTTATGAATTCGCAGTCAGCAAAGCCGAAGTTCTTTACAAAAAAGACGAAAACGGCAAGCAGCTCGAGCCAATGGAAACCGTATACATTGATGTACCGGATGAATTTACAGGTACAGTTATTGATAAATTAAGCCAGAGAAAAGGCGAACTCCGCAACATGGGAATGTCTAATGGCGGATACACCCGTCTTGAATTCTCCATCCCGTCAAGAGGTCTGATCGGTTATCGTGGAGAATTCCTGACCGATACAAAAGGTAACGGTATCATGAACACAGCCTTTGACTGCTACGCTCCGTATAAAGGAGATATCCAGTACAGAAGCCAGGGATCCCTGATCGCCTTCGAGACAGGTGAAGCTGTAGCTTACGGTCTGTTCAACGCACAGGATCGTGGAACACTCTTCATCGGACCTGGTGAAAAGGTTTACTCCGGTATGGTAATCGGTCAGAATGCGAAGACAGATGATATCGAACTGAATGTATGTAAGACCAAACACCTTACCAATACCCGTTCTTCAAGTGCTGATGAAGCCTTAAAGCTTACTCCGCCGAGAATCCTCAGTCTGGAAGAAGCACTTGATTTCATCGATACCGATGAACTTCTGGAAGTCACACCGAAGAGCCTGCGTATCCGTAAAAAGATTCTGGATCCGAAACTCCGTAAGAGAAGCAATTTCCAGTAAAAAACTATAGATTTTTCTTTACACTTCCCCCTTGTATCCGTTACAATCTTTGTATACAACGAACAAGGGGGATTTTTTATGAAAAAATACTTAAACGCAGCACTCCATAAGCTGACCGTACTTCTGGAATTTATCATTTCATTCGTTCTGGCTGCCGGAATCATCATTCTGCTTGTCCAGCTGATCCTGTCCATGCCAAATGTTCCGGATCTGAATATTTATCCAAATTACGAAGACCTGGTAGAAACCTGTTTCAATCTGATCATTGGTGTCGAGCTGATCCGTATGCTTTATCAGCACAAGCCTTCCACTGTGTTTGAGGTGCTGTTATTTGCCATCGCCAGACAGGTGATCATGGCACATAATAATCCGGTATCCAGCCTGATCGGTGTGATCTCCATCGCACTTTTATTTGCAACCAGAAAATTCCTTTTTATTGAATTTGATGAATCTGAAAAAATCATTTTCCGTGCTACTACAAAAGCACGGATTGTAAACAGCATCCTGCACGTCCATATTCCATATGAAGATGAACAAACCTTATATGACGTGATCACTAAAAGATTTGAACAGGAAAAAACAGAAATTGGTGTGGGTGCAAGTACATTCTTCGATAATTTTGGTCTGCGCGTTGCCAAAATGCATAATGGAAAGATCAGTCGTATCGAAGTAATCCGCTCCATACATTGACAGAATTTTCTGATAATTCAGTTTTCTTTACAGAATTTTAATAATTTTTTTGCATTTACCATTGCATCTCTCCCCTATGATAGAGTATAATGTAGCTATAGTCGGAAGGATATAAAAACTATCTATACATCCTGCCGGTCAAGCTCTTATAGATGCACTTATCTCCGTACATACTATGAGAAATATGAGAAAAAAGGAGTTGAGCTGTATGAATTTTATCATTAGCGGAAGAAACATTGACATCACACCTGGTCTCAGACAGGCTGTAGAACAGAAATTAGGAAAACTGGAAAAGTATTTTACTCCTGAAACTGACATTATCGTTACACTCAGTGTAGAAAAAGAACGTCAGAAAATCGAAGTTACGATCCCTGTAAAAGGAAACATTATCCGTTCCGAGCAGGAAAGCAGCGATATGTATGTATCCATTGATCTCGTAGAAGAAATTATCGAGCGTCAGCTCAGAAAGTATAAAACCAAACTGATTGCAAAACAGCAGGGCGGACATGATTTCCGTCAGGAATTTATTGAATCCGATACTTCGGCAGCAGAGTCAGACGAGATTGAGATCGTCCGTACCAAACGTTTCGGCATCAAACCAATGTTCCCGGAGGATGCCTGCATTCAGATGGAACTTCTCGGACATAACTTCTACGTATTCAGCAATGCTGAGACAGACGAAGTCAATGTTGTATATAAGAGAAAGAATGGAACCTACGGTCTGATCGAACCGGAATTCCAGTAAACCAATAAACTCATACAGAGAACCTGCTGTCTGCAGTTCCTCCTGTATACTAAGACATTAAAACCCCTATACAGAACGGATTCTCCGTTCTGTATAGGGGTTCTTTTTCCTGTTCTATTCCTCAAAAACCAGGATTTCTTTTCCATCCTCCGCAAAATAGCAGCTGTCTCCTTTTTCGATCACAGCCTGTCCATTTGTTCCCTCTGTAATCTCGGAAACCACACATTGCTCCTGATCATAAGGCAGAATCACTTTCATCAGCACTTTATCCGTATACTGTGTATCCTGCACACTGATCTGCCGTTGTCCGAGGATATACTGGATCTTCCCAAGTCCGGTATAATCCGTTCCAATCTCATACCGGTAACCCAGGCGCTTTGTGATCACAGTACTTGCCTGAAGACCTTCCTTTACTGCTCCCTGATAAGCCCGCACCAGACCACCTGTTCCCAGAAGCGTCCCGCCAAAATACCTGGTCACAACAACCGCCGTATCGTGAAGATCTTCCCCTGTAAGCACATCCAGCATCGGTTTTCCTGCTGTACCTGCAGGTTCCCCGTCATCACTACATCTCAGAGTTGGATTTGTTACACCGATCACATAAGCAAAACAGTTATGTCTTGCGTCCCAGTATTTTTTCTTCACTTCTTCTATAAATGCCAGTACTTCTTCTTCTGAGTGTACCGGTCTTACCGTTGCGATAAAACGGGATTTCTTTTCAACAATTTCCCCTTCTCCTCCCCGGTATACTGTTTTGTATTCTTCCTGCATGTCTGCGTTTTTCCCTTCATTTTCCTTATATTTTCACTATTTCCAGTATACAAATCTATTTCTTCAGATGCAAGAAAATTACAAAAATGTTACAATTTCCCTATATTTCCGAAATTTTTCTTAATTTTGTAAAATGGAACATTGAAGTTTTCAAGTTTTCCTTTATTTAAATTATCAAGTTTGATATAATATTGCAATATGAAGGAGGAAGCATTCATGAATTATGGAAAGCGAAAAGCTTCTAAAAAACAAAAACGCATAACATCGAAAAAGAATATGCACAAAAAGAAACTGGGCGTTCGCCTTTTTAAAGGTTTTCTATTATGTATCTTTGTCTGCTGTATCCTCGCAGCGATCGGAGGTGGCTTTATCATCAGGCATGTGATTGATAATGCACCTGAGATTACAGCTGACAGCATCAAACCACAGGGTTATACGTCCACCGCACTTGCAGATGACGGCACGACAACAATAGCCGAATTCACCGGTGCAGGTGCCAACCGTGTATATAAGACGATTGATCAGATCCCGGAGGATCTGCAGCATGCATTCGTCGCAATCGAAGACTCCCGTTTTTACAAGCATAACGGTGTTGATATCCAAGGTATTATCCGTGCTTTTGTTGTTGGTATCACTCATGGTGGCAACTTCTCTGAAGGAGCCAGTACCATTACCCAGCAGCTGATCAAGAACAATGTCTTCCCTGACTTTGTAAATGAAAGCACTTTTGAAGAAAAGCTGGAACGTAAGATCCAGGAACAGTATCTCGCAATTCAGGTTGAAAAGCAGCTTGATAAAGATTCAATCCTTGAAAGCTACCTGAACACGATCAACCTTGGTCAGGACTGTCTGGGAGTACAGTCAGCCGCACAGAGATATTTTAATAAGGATGTCAATGAACTTAACCTTTCCGAATCTGCAACCATCGCTGCAATCACACAGAATCCGGGAAGATACAATCCGATCACCAATCCGGAAGACAACGCAACCCGCCGCAAAAAAGTTCTGGATAATATGCTCGATCAGGGCTGGATCGACCAGGCTGCCCATGATGAAGCACTGGCAGATGACGTATATTCCAGAATTCAGAACGTAAATACACGGATCGAAGAGACCAACACCGTCAACTCTTATTTTGTTGATGCCCTGTCTGAGCAGCTGATCGAAGATCTCACCTCAGAAGACGGACTTGGATATTCCCAGACACAGGCAGAGAACGCACTGTACAGCGGTGGTCTCACCATTTATTCAACTCAGAATCTTACGATGCAGAACATCTGTGATGAAGAATTGAATGATGACAACAATTATCCGGCCAATATTGACTGGGGTGTTGATTATGCCCTCACAGTCTATCATACTGATGGCTCGGTAGATAACTACAGTGCCGGACACCTGAAACAATTCGGGGCAGATCAGTACGGTGATGATGAAGGACTTCTCTTCGGATCACAGGAAGCTGCACAGGAAAGAATTGACGCATTCCGTAACAGTCTTCTCCAGGATGGCGAGACCTATGATGAGTACGTCAACCTCTCTCCACAGCCGCAGACTTCACTTACCATCATCGATCAGAAAACAGGGCAGATCAAAGCTCTTGTCGGTGGCCGTGGACAAAAAACAACCAACCGTGGACTGAACCGCGCATACAAGGGTTCTACCCGTAACGCAGGTTCTACATTCAAGATTCTTGCCGTATACGCTCCGGCATTGGACAGCGCAGATCTTACACTTGCTACCACCGAAGTTGATGAAGAATACTACTATCAGCACGACCTGGAACATCATCAGGTTCATAACTGGTGGGGCGATTACTATAAAGGTACCGTAACATACCGTCAGGCGATCGAACAGTCCATGAACATCATTGCGGTAAAGACATTGAATAAGATTGGTATCAATCTTGGTTTTGAATACTGCGAGAAATTTGGTCTTTCCACACTTACCGAAGACGATGCTGTAGAGTCTCTTGCTCTTGGTGGTATTTCCCATGGTGTTTACAACTATGAACTGACAGCAGCCTATGCATCCATTGCAAACGGCGGTGTATATAACAAACCATCCCTGTACACAAAGGTATTGGATCATGATGGTAATGTCCTGATCGACAACTCCAATCCGGAAAGCCACACTGTGATCAAAGATACAACTGCGGCACTTCTTACCAACGCCATGCAGGATGTTGTCACAAAGGGTACTGCAACCGATGCACAGCTCAATAATATGCCTGCATCCGGTAAATCCGGTACAACCTCCGACAACCGTGACTTCTGGTTCGAAGGATTTACACCGTATTATACCTGTGGTATCTGGATGGGTTACGATGGTAACCAGGAAATGTCTGAAGGAAGCTGGAACTATCATTTCAAGATCTGGGCTAAGATCATGAACCGGATCGATGAAGCTTTGGGACTTACCTACAAAGACTTCGAGATGCCAGGTTCTCTCGTTCAGAAGAGCGTATGTACAATTTCCGGTAAGCTTGCCGGTTCCGGCTGTCCGTCACAGACCGAATGGTTTGATCCGGATACTGTCCCGACCGAGACATGTTCCGGACATGCAAGCAAGTCAACTACCACAAACAGTACAAAAAATTCGAATGACAAATCCGATTCTAATAGTACAACAGGTGGAAACTCCTCCGGTAACTCTACCGGCACTAATGGGGATACTACCGGTGGTACCGGCGGTGATTCCGGCAATACTGGCGGCGGCACAGATTCCGGTAATAATAGTGGCAATTCTGGTAATACCGGTGGCGATTCTGGTAATACCGGTGGCGATTCCGGTAATACCGGTGGCGGCACTGATTCCGGCAATACCGGTGGCTCAGATTCTGGCAATGGACAGTAAGAATCTATCATCTAATTAGAATAAAAAGAGATCAGTGAATATTTGAAATTCACTGATCTCTCTTTTTTATCTATCAATCTGGTTTCTATTTCTGATATACGATCTTACCTTCAATCATCGTATAGTATACCATTGCATCGGTATCAAGTCCGAGTTTTCCTTTCATTACAATAATATCTGCATCTTTTCCTTCTTCCAGGCTTCCCAGACGGTCTTCTACACCCAGCACCTTTGCAGCATTGATCGTAACCGTTCTTACTGCTCTCTCCTGTGCAAGTCCTTCACGCACTGCTTCTCCCACATGATGATACAGGGATTCTTCACTCAGAATCGGTGAATCAGTGATCATCGCCACATTCACCCCTCTGTCATCCAGCATTTTTACAGCTTCCACATCGATTTTTCTACGTTCTCCAGGACTACGGTAAGTTGCAATCGGTCCGTAGCATATATCGCATCCGCTTTCCACGATTTCATCCAGATAATCGGTTGCTCCCCATGCATGTTCTAATGAGAAGTGTACGTTGTATTTTTTCGCAATCTCGATTGCTGTGAGCATATCATACTGTGTACAGTGGATCTTACATGGAATTTCTCCTTTTAAAGCCAGGCAAAGAGCTTCCATATCCGGATCATACTCCACTTCTTTATTCTGTTCTTTGTCTTCCATGTATTTCTTTGCTTTTGCAAAGGTATCATCCAGAACCTTAGCGATTCCCATTCTCGTCATCGGAAGCCGTTTCATATCACCATATGTATTTTTCGGATTTCCTCCAAGTGCGATCTTCACCGCACATGGTGATTTGATTGTCATATCAAACACATTGTTTCCATAAGTTTTAAGTGCAAACGGAAGTCCGCAGAATACATTTCCGCTTCCAGGTGTCAGAAGCATGGTTGTTATTCCGTGCTCATAAGCTACTTTAAATTCTCTTGCTTTTGGATTTGTTCCAAAACGTGCATCAACAGAAAGAGTAACCGGATTTGTCATCTCATTGGCATCGTCTACACACGGATCCACATTGAAATCAAATAATCCGATGTGAGAATGTGCATCGATAAGTCCCGGAAGAACATAATATCCTTCTGCCTCAATGAGCTTATCTCCATCCTCTAAGCAGTCTTCACTGATATGTTCTGCTACTTCTTTGATCTTTGTTCCTTCGACGAGAATATCACCCTGAAAGATGCCCTTATCCTCTGTCATTGTATACAAAATACCATTTTTGATTAATGTCTGCATTACGATAATACCACCTTTCCATTTATCATACAAAACTGTACATGTGCCGCATAAGATTTTACAGGATGATCACTGTAAATTGTGATGTCCGCATCTTTTCCAACTTCGATACTTCCGATCCGATCTGCAACACCAAGCATCTCGGCTGGCTGGATCGTCATCATTTTTACTACATCCTCGGCATCGATTCCTGCACGATATACTTCGATCGCACTCCAGATGAATACTTCTCTACCTTCAGAAGCACCTTTGCATGTGTTTGTAAATGCGATGCGGTTTCCGTTTTCTACCAGTTCTTTTAATCTGGAAAGGTCGATTTCATGTTTTGAAATCTGTGACAGATTGCTGAAATTACCAAAGATAATTCCAACTTTCTTTTCTTTCAGTTCTTCGATCGCATCGCCGAATTCAAATCCATCTACAATTGTAAGCTGGATATCTTCATCTTTCAGAAGCTCCATAAGACACTGAATCTCACCTGCAGTTTCTGCAGCGATGACAAATGGCATCTGATATTTCTTCAAAAGGTCATCTTTTCTGATTGCTTCTTTGAGCAAATGGAAAATTCCCATTCTTGTTTTCGGCATCTGGTTACTTGCACCATACACATCCTTAACGGTTGAGCATACACTTCCTTTCATTGCTGCATGCTCTTTTACAATACGGTTCGCCATATGATCCGGAGCTGTCTTACATACTGTGATCTGTCCTCCGATCACATTGCAGTGATCCGGTGAAAATCCAACAGATGTAATTCCTGATTTATAGAATTCCTGTGCATTCACTTCATCTGGATCGATGGCATACTTCACGCTCAGATCCGGATTAATTACATTTGTAGTTTCTGCATTATCTCTGTAACGAGTCGGAATCCCCATAGCTCCGATAGAAGAATGTGGATCGATGAAACCAGGGAAAACCTGTTTTCCTGTTGCATCGATAATTTCTGCATCTGCTTCGCAGATATTCTTTTCGATTTTCTTAATCTTTTCCCCCTCGATTAAGATATCATAGTTTTCAAGCACTTCACCCGTTCCGGTATGAATGGTTCCATTTTTAATTACATACATAATCATTTCTCCATTTACTTTTATTTTTTAAACCTAAAGTGCCATAGAGGTTTTATAACCTCTATGACATTTCAATTTAGTTTACTCTGTAAGTCAATATACTATTTTTCAATATAAACCTGAGAGAAATCAACCTGACCAACTGTAGAAACGAAGTAGTTCTTCACATATTTCTTAACAAATGTAGGTGCCTCTTCAACATAAGTAGGTTCGATCAGTCCTGACTTAACAACCAGTTCTTCTGCCTGCAGATAAAGCTCTGCCTTCTTCTGGTCATCAACTTCAAATTTTGCTTCATTTAAAAGTTCCTGGTATTTCTTAGGATCTTCTCCTGACCATCCTGTCTTTTCTGCGTTGAAGTATCCATTATCAGGATCGAACAACTGAAGAAGAGCACTTGGTTCATTGTAGTATGGTCCCCAGCCGCCTGTTGCGATATCGTAATCACCGGCGTCAATCTTATCCCACATGATGTTCCATTCCATCATATCGATTTCGACATTGATTCCAAGAACGCTTTCCCACTGCTGCTTCATCCATTCAGCAATCTTTTTAGATACTTCAGATGTACCACGGCTTGCATAACGGATTGTTACCTTTGACGGGTCTGGATCTTTACCAAGTTCTTTTAAGCCTTCAATAAGTAAAGCTTTCGGATCTTTGATTTCTTCCTGAAGTTCCTGAACGAAATGATTCTTTCCGCCAACTAATTCTGTGTAAGTTTTTTCTCCAACCTGGACAGTATCTGGCATCATAGAATAAATCGGAACGCCTTTTCCATTACGAAGAGTATCGATCATTTCCTGACGGTCATAAGCTACAGTTAAAGCCTGTCTGATCTTTTCATTACACAGATATTCGTTTGCTGCATTCAGCATGAAGAATTCCGGTGAACTATCCGGAACCTGATATGATTCAGATTCTCCCTGTTCTTCGATAGTCTTTCCCCAGTTTGCATCCGTTGTACCGATCACATCCAACTCACCGTTGATGTAAGACTGAACTGCAGTACCTGATTCCTGAATGACCTTGCAATTGATCTTGTCAAGCTTCACATCGTCAGCTCCCCAGTATTGGTCATTTCTTACCACTACCATTTCTGTATTCTGGCTCCAGCTTTCAATCTTGAATGGTCCGTTAAATACAGTCTTTGTTTCAGATGTTGCATAATCACTTCCAAGCTCTTCATACATTGCTTTGTTTACCGGATAAGCTGATGAAGAAACCAGTTCCAGGAAGTAAGATGCCGGGTGGATAATTTTGATTTCCAATGTATCTTCATCAATGGCGTGCACACCGATATCTTCCGGTTTCTTTCCCTGATCATAAAGAGCTTCTGAGAAGTTCTCGATAACTCCGTCAAACAGCCATGCGTTTGTTGCTGCAACGGAAGGAGTTGCCATCTTCTGGAAAGTAAATTCAAAGTCATTTGCTGTTACTTTCGTTCCATCACTCCACTTTGCATCTTTGTTCATGTGGAAGGTATAAGTAAGTCCGTCTTCACTTATATCCCAGCTTTTTGCTGCAGCAGGAATGATCTCATAAGTATTTCCATCCCGAGTTACTCTTTTAACGAGTGGGTCTAACACCATATTAAATGCTGCGTTATCAGGACCTGTTGTGTTGATCAGCGGGTTCAGTCCGACAACCACACTGTTGTTGGAGATGTTCAGAACCTGTTCTGTTTTTCCGTCAGAACTTGCTTTTTTGTCATCTCCGCCACATCCGGCCAGACAGCTGACAGCCATTGCTACTGCAAGCCCCATTGCTAATGTTTTTCTTTTTTTCATAGTCTTCCTCCTTTATATCCAGCAAGATTACGCTTGCGGGTGATCTTCCATCAACTCTTTTGCTCTGTGACAAGCTACGAAGTGTTCCGGTGCGAGTTCCTCAAGCTTCGGTGTTTCCTGATGACATTTTTCTGTTGCATATCTGCATCTTGTCACAAATCTACATCCAGGTTTTGGATTAACCGGGCTTGGAATCTCTCCTTCCAGTCGAATTCTCGTCTTCTGTTCTTCTGTATCCGGATCCGGAATCGGAATCGCTGCCATCAACGCCTTTGTATATGGATGAAATGGTTTCTGATATAACTCATCACTCTCTGCAAATTCAACCATATTTCCCAGATACATTACACCGACACGGTCTGAAATATGTTTTACCATAGACAGATCATGTGCGATAAAGAGATAGGTCAGATTTTTCTTCTGCTGAAGTTCGATCAGCAGGTTAACAACCTGTGCCTGAATGGAAACGTCAAGTGCAGAGATTGGCTCATCACAGACAATAAATTCCGGTTCGATTGCAAGTGCTCTTGCAATTCCGATACGCTGTCTTTGTCCACCCGAAAACTCATGAGGGAAACGAAGTGCATGCTCTCTGTTAAGTCCGACCAGTTCCAGTAATTCATAAATCTTTTCTTGACGTTCTTTACCAGTGTAAAGCTTATGGATATCAATTCCTTCCCCAATGATGTCACCGACTGTCATTCTTGGATTCAGTGAAGAATACGGATCCTGGAAAATAATTTGAGCTCTTTTTGTAAACTCTTTCTTTTCTTTTTTATTCAGTTTATTAATATCGACTCCGTCAAAAAGAACCTCACCGTCTGTTGCCTTATAAAGCCCCATAACTGTCTTTCCACAGGTTGTTTTTCCACAGCCGGATTCACCTACAATTCCAAGAGTCTCACCTTTATAGATCTTAAAGTTTACTCCATCCACTGCCTTCAGTGTCTGGTTTCTTCCAACCTGAAAATACTTCTTCAAATCTTTTACTTCGATCAATACTTCTTTCTTATCCATGGTTACTGTCTCCTCCTTATCATATTCTCAGGAAGATTGCTCACATCCGCTCTTGGATCGTGAAGCCAGCAGTTACATTCCTGTGTATCACTGAATTTTGTAAGCTCCGGATATTTCTTTCTGCAGATCTTCATTCCATACTCGCAACGTGGAGCAAAAGAACATCCAACCGGTGGATTAATAAGATCCGGCGGCGTTCCTTTTAAGGAATACAATGTTTCTTTATTTGTAGAATGGATCTTCGGAACGGAATCCAGAAGAGCTCTCGTGTAAGGATGTGTAGACTGATAGAAAATTTCTCGTACATCACCACGTTCTACAATTTTTCCTGCATACATAACCTGAATCTTATCTGCAACGCTCGCTACAACACCTAAGTCATGTGTTACAAGGATCATCGCCATATCCAGTTCTTTTTGCAATTCTCCGATCAGCTCCATGATCTGTGCCTGGATCGTTACGTCCAGAGCAGTGGTCGGCTCGTCTGCGATCAGGATTTCCGGTTTACATGCAAGCGCAATTGCGATCATCGCTCTCTGTCTCATACCGCCGGAAAACTCAAATGGATACTGTTTCATTCGTTTTTCTGCATTTGGTATTTTAACCAGCTGCAGCATTTCTAAAGCTTCTTTATGTGCTTCTTCTTTAGAAATCTGTCTATGGATCAGAATACTTTCCGCAATCTGATCTCCGATCTTCATGGTCGGATTCAGTGAAGTCATTGGATCCTGGAAAATCATTGAAATTTTGCTTCCTCGAATAGAAACCATTTCATTTTCTGACTTTTTCAGAAGATCTTCCCCATGAAACAATACTTCAGAATTTTCATTTAATAATGTGTTTGATTCTGGAAGCAATCGCATGATTGCTTTTGAAGATACCGTCTTACCACAACCAGACTCTCCTACTATCGCAAGAGTTTCTCCCTTATGCAGATCAAAATCTATTCCTCTTACTGCGTGTGAGATTCCGGCGTAGGTCTTAAAAGATACCTCCAGATTTTTCACTTCCAGTATTTTTTCTTTCATCTTGTAGTTCCCCCTTTTATTTTCTCAGCTTCGGATCCAATGCATCTGAAAGTCCATCACCGATCAGATGGAAAGTCAGCATTGTAAGTACGATCATCAGACATGGGAAGAACAATTCATGCGGGTAAAACATAAGTTGCTGCTGTCCTGCTGATGCAAGTGCTCCCCAGCTGGTTTCCGGTGGTCTTACTCCAAGTCCGATATAACTTAAGAAAGCCTCACTGAAAATAAATCCCGGAACTGACATCGTAATATCAACCATAATAATTCCAAGTGTATTCGGAAGAAGATGTTTGATAATAATACGTCCCGTTGACGCGCCAAGTGCTGTTGCTGCCTGCACATAATCCTGTTCCTTGATCTGAAGGATCTGTCCTCGTACCATACGCGCGGTTCCTACCCACGCGGTAAGACTCATCGCAAAGACGAGGGAGAACATACTTCTTCCAAGTACCATGGATAAAATTACTACAATGATCAGATACGGCAGGTTTCCGATAAATTCACAGATACGCATGATAATATCATCTACAAGTCCGCCTTTTAATCCTGCCAGTGCACCAAGAAGTGCTCCGATCACAAACATTACCAATGTACAACATAAACCGATATAGATTGAAATACGTCCACCGACACAGACACGGGTAAAGAGATCTCTTCCCATATCATCAGTACCGAACCAGTGTGCACTGCTTGGTCCCTGGTTCTTAATTGACGCATCAATCAGCTGATAATTCTGTCCTGTAATCACTGGTCCGATAAACAGGATCACTACGATCACAGCTAATAATATAAGACCAAATATCGCAAGTTTATTTTCCCTGAATCTTCTCCAGACATCCGCCCAATAGGTCAGGGATTTCTCTCCGATATCTTCACCAGATAATCCTTCCGTCCCGATACGTTTAAAATCATCTGATTCATTCCATTCTTCTGTCATTACTACCTCTTTTGTACTCATCAGAAGCCCTCCTATTTCTTACCTTTTGCAACTCGGATTCTCGGATCGACGATTCCGTACAGAATGTCTACGACAATCAGCGAGCCAACGAACAAAATAGCAAAGAAAATTGTAAGACCGATTACCATCGTATAATCATTATCCGAAACTGCTTTTACATAATAGAATCCAAGTCCCGGAATCGCAAACATACGTTCAAGGATGAATGATCCTGCAAAAATTCCTGCCAGAGAAGGTCCGATCATTGTAATGATCGGAAGCATTGCATTTCTCAAAATATGTTTCCGTACCACTCTTTTTTTCGTACATCCCTTTGCTTTCGCTGTGATAATATAATCTTCCCCAATTACAGACAGTGTACTGCTCCTCATATATTTTGTATAAGATGCAATTCCTCCGATTGCATAGGCGGCAACAGGAAGAATATAGTGTTTTAATTCTCCCCAGCCAAATACCGGCACCAGTTTCCATTTGAATGCAAGAAAATACTGCAATACCGATGCAAATACAAAACTAGGAACACAAATTGCCAATACAACGAGTACCCTTATGACATGATCCACCGGTTTTCCCCGGTTCAGTGCTGCAACCATTCCAAGACTGATACCAATCGTCACCTGGAACAGCAATCCCAATAACCCAATCTTCGCTGATACCAACGTATTATTTTTTATAATATCATTTGCTGACTGTCCGGTATAAATAATTGATTCCCCAAAATCTCCTGTCGTCAGAAGATTCTTCATATACGTTGTATACCGCTTTACTACCGGCTGGTCCAGTCCGTATTTCTCACGGATGATTTCCTGTGCCTGTTCCGGCATCTGTCCGACTTTTGCAGCGATCGGATCTCCCGGAGCACCTGCCACCAGAAAAAATGTTGCTGTGGCAATCAAGAACAATGTCAACACAGCATATGTCAGCCTTTTCCCAATAAATTTAACCATACCTTCAGTTCCTTTCTCCGTTTTTCTTTTGATTTTCATACAGAACATGCGGGACAACCATGTAGTGGATTTCTATCTCTTTACAGATATCTTCGACTGTCCCATTATGAAACAAATCCAAAATTCTCTGATGATTGATGTGAACCACATCAAATGGTACCAGAGTTTTTGTATCCATCGTATAATATGCCGCCGTATTCCCTCCTTCCAGTATTTTCCAGATTCTATGAAGTTTTTCACTGTGTGCGGTCTTCACAATACATTCATGGAACTGTTCATCGAATTTTATAACATCATACAGATTTTTCTGATCGGCCGCTTTCTCCATGGAAAAGACAATCTTCTGCATCTCTTCATCCTGTTCTTTGCTGATCTCTCCCCCACACATCTGCACTGCCAGTTTCTCAAGCGTAGACTGAATCAGGTATGTTTCCTGCATCTCTTCATAAGTCATCGTCTTTACTACGCAGCCTTTCTGTGCTTCATATACAACCAGCCCTTCTTCTTCGATCTGCCTGAGAGCTTCTCTTAATGGGCCTCTGCTGACTTTCAGCTCTTCTGCTACTTTTGCCTCTATAATTCGTTCTCCCGGTTTGATCTCTCCTGATAAAATCTTATGTCTTAAAATTTCAACTACTTGCTCTCTTAATGTTTTACGTATTATCATTTTGTCTTCCTTTTCACAATTATTTAGAGTTCATAGGCTTATTTAATAATGTTACTACGATAAGTCTACAACATTTTGTGCAGAATGTCAAATGTAAACATTTGTCATTCTGCATTTTCTTCTGCAAAAAACAAAAATCTTGCAAGAATGTTAAATATTTCTCACAAGATTTTTGTTTTTTATAATATCTTTCACTTATTCCAATACCAGTTTTGCTGCTCCGCAGATTCCTGCATCATTTGCAAGCTCTGCAAGTGCAAATTCTGTATCTTTATCTGCAAAGAATGCCATTTCTTTAAATGGTCCTTTAATGTAATCGAGCAGAACCTCTCCGGCTTTTGATACCCCTCCGCCGATTACGATAACCGCCGGATCACATGCAGCTGCAAGGTTCGCCAGCGCATGTCCCAGATAATTTCCAAATTCAGTTGCGATTTCGATCGCGACTTCGTCTCCGGCTTTCACTGCATCAAACACTTCTTTCGCAGACATCTCTGCCACATTTCTGAGGGTACTTGGTTTCTCATCTTTTGCAAGACGCATATTGGCAAGTCTTGTGATTCCTGTTGCAGAAGCATACTGTTCCAGACAGCCTTTCTTTCCACATCCACAGGTTTCTGTCTCCTGGTAGTTTACACACAGATGACCGATCTCTCCGCCAGCTCCGTGTGCCCCTACAAGGCACTTTCCATCCACGATGATTCCACCGCCAACACCGGTTCCAAGAGTAACCATAATGACATTCTTGTGACCTTTTCCACCACCTTTCCACATCTCACCAAGCGCAGCTACATTTGCATCATTCCCTGGAATCACTTTCATTCCGTCAAGAAGCTCTTCCAGTTCACGTGTCACTTCTTTATATCCCCATCCGAGATTTGCTGTATTCTGAACAATTCCATCCTCGGTTACCGGTGCCGGAAGCCCCATTCCAAGTCCGATGATCTGTTCCTTCACCAGTTTCTTTTCTGCCATCTTTGCTTTCACTGCCTGCGCAATATCCGGGAGGATTGCTTCTCCCTGGTTCTCAGTACGTGTCTTGATCTCCCATTTATCAAGAAGCTCTCCGTCTTCCTGAAAAAGTCCCATCTTTACTGTCGTTCCGCCTATATCAATACCAAAACAATATTTCATCTGTCTCCTGCTCCTTACATATTCTTTTTTAGATTTTCCTGTACCCGGCGGTACAGCTCCTGAGCTGCGTTATAGCCCATTTGTTTCTGTCTGTGGTTGACTGCCGCTGATTCTACGATAATGGCAACATTACGTCCAGGGCGGATTGGAATACTGTGGCATACAACCTTATTACCAAGAAATTCTGTATACTCCTCAGTAAGTCCAAGCCTGTCGTATTCGCGATCCTTGTTCCAGTCCTCAAGCGTAATGACGAGATCAATATTTTGTGTCTCTCTTACACTCTGCACACCAAACAGCGTCTTTACGTCAATGATGCCAATTCCGCGAAGTTCAATAAAATGGCGGGTAATATCCGGTGCTGTACCAACAAGAGTATCATCACTGACCTTCCGGATCTCCACCACGTCATCTGTTACCAGACGATGGCCTCGCTTGATCAGCTCCAGTGCCGCCTCACTTTTACCGATACCGCTGTCTCCCATGATCAGAACACCGACTCCATAACAATCCACCAGTACCCCGTGAATTGAAATACACGGTGCCAGTTCCACTTTCATCCAGCGGATCAGTTCTGCAGAAAAGGAAGAAGTCTGTTTATCCGTAATAAATACCGGAATATTGTTCTTCACTGCTTTCTCCAGAAATTCCGGATCCGGCTGCAGATTTCTGCAGAAAATAAAGCATGGAATCCCATACTCAAGCAGTGTATCATATATTTTCATCTTATGCTCATATTCCAATGTCTGCAGATAAGTGTACTCTACATATCCGATAAGCTGAATCCGTTCGCAATCAAAATGATCAAAAAATCCGGCGAGCTGAAGTGCCGGACGGTTAATATCCGGAATTTTTACTTCCCGCTGTGTCATATCGACATCCGGAGTAAGATTTCTAAGTTCCATCTTCTCTACGATTTTTGTTAATGTTACTCCCATAGTCCTGTCTCCTTTTATTGTTCTTCCATCCGAGTAGCTTCTGTATCTTCCATTTCGCTTCCTCTGAAAAAATTATACACGCTTTTGGCTGATTTTTCATCCATTGATGGAATTTTTTTCAAATCTTCCACCTCTGCATTCTTAATCTCATCCAGGCTGGCAAATGTCCGCATCAGTGCTTTCCTTCTCGCAGGTCCGATTCTCGGAATATCATCCAGGATCGAATGCACTTGTCCCTGACTACGCAGTTTCCGGTGAAATTCTATAGCAAATCTGTGCGCCTCATCCTGCACTCTTGTGATCAGTCGAAACCCTTCGGAATTGCGGTCGATCGGAATCTCGATATTCTGATAGTAGAGTCCTCTCGTCCGATGGTGGTCATCTTTGACCATACCACATACCGGAATGGATATATGAAGTTCATCCAGTACTTCCAGTGCTATATTAACCTGTCCTTTTCCACCATCCATCATGATCAGATCCGGAAAAACATTAAAACTTCCCAGCTCTTTCCCGCTTTTCTGTTCCTCCAGACCATGCCGGAATCTTCTGGTGAGAACCTCACGCATACTTGCATAATCATCCGCCCCCTGCACACCCTTAATGTGGAACTTACGATAATCGTTTCGTTTCGGTTTGCCTCTCTCATAAACGATCATCGACCCTACCGAGGCAAATCCATTGGTATTGGAAATATCATACGCCTCCATACGCACCAGGTTATTAAGATCAAGCAACTTTTCTATTTCTTTTACTGCACCGATCGTTCTTCCTTCTTCACGCTTGATACGCTCCTTATCTTTTTCCAGTACCATCTTTGCATTTTTCGCCGCAAGCTCAACAAGCTTTTCTTTTTCCCCTTTTTTCGGGATACGGAAATGAACCTTATGCCCACGTTTTTCTCCAAGCCATGCTTCCAGGATCTCCCGCTCTTCCGGTTCTACCGGAAGCATCAGTTCGCCCGGAATATATGGCGTTCCGGCATAAAACTGCTTAATAAAGCTGGAGAGGATCTCTGCATTTTCATCTCCCTGGGCAATCCGCAGATAAAAATGATCTCTGCCGATCAGACGACCATTGCGGATAAAGAATACCTGTACCACCGCATCCTCATGCTCTCTTGCAAGAGCCACAATATCCCGGTCCTCGCCCCCTGTATCGGTAATCTTCTGCTTCTGTGCAATTTGCTTCACGCTGTGCAGAAGCTCCCGGTATTCAATTGCTTTCTCAAATTCCAGATCATCCGATGCCTCCTGCATCTTTTTCTCCAGATCCTTTAAGATTTTATCATAATTTCCTCCCAGGAATTTGAGTACTTCATCAACCGACTCTCTGTATTTTTCCTGCGAAATATACCCCTGACACGGTGCATCGCACTGCTTGATATGATGATAGAGACAGCATCTTTCTTTTCCGATATCGCGCGGAAGGATGCGGTTACAGCTACGCAGACGGTAAAGCTTCCGGATCAGTTCGATCGTATCTTTTACCGCCGTCACACTGGTATAAGGGCCGAAATACTTTGACTTGTCCTTCTTCATCTGCCTTGCCATCATAATCCTTGGATATGCTTCGCCGGTTGTCACTTTGATAAATGGATAACTCTTATCATCCATCAGCATCGTATTGTACTTTGGTCGGTGTTCCTTGATCAGATTGCATTCCAGAACCAGTGCTTCCAGTTCCGAATCCGTCACGATATACTCAAACCGGGTGATATGCGTCACCATCTGGTCAATCTTGGCTCCCCTGTTCCTGCTCGGCTGAAAATACTGTCTGACACGGTTCTTCAGGCTGATCGCCTTTCCAACATAAATGATCTCGTCCTTTTCCCCATGCATCAGATAGACTCCCGGTTTCCCAGGAAGTTTTTTAAGTTCGTCTTCAATAATAAATGTCTGATTTTCCATAGTCACATTATACCTTGCTTCCTGCAGACAATACAAGTCATTCTTTCAAAAGAATCTACAGAAAAAAAGAGGCTCCAGAACCTATTGTTCTGAAACCTCTGCATCTTCTGTTATTTTAGACTAGTCACGCTTCTGCGGAAGGATGAATCCGTCTTCGTCTCTTTCTACTTTCTTCTGCGTTTCTTTCTCTTCCTGCTGTGCAGCTTCGGTATCTGCCTCTTTCTTCGGCATCTCGATCGTCTGCTCTTTTACAGGATTCTCTTCTTTCTTTTCTTCCGGTTCCGGAATTCCTTCACATCTGCGGTAAATCTTCATGAATTCTTTTCCGGTGATCGTCTCTTTCTCAATCAGGAATCCGGCGATCTGATCCATCGTTTCACGATGCTCGGAAAGCATTCTCTTCGCTTCTGCATATGCTCCCTTCAGCATCTTCATAACTTCCTGATCGATTTCTGCCGCGGTTGCCTCTCCGCAGTTCATAACAGCTCTTCCGTCCAGATAACGGTTTTGGATAGATTCCAGTCCGATAAGTCCGAATTTTTCAGACATACCATACTGTGTTACCATCGCTCTTGCGATCTTGGTTGCCTGCTCAATATCGTTCGATGCTCCGGTTGTAACTGTGTCAAACACCAGTTCCTCTGCTGCACGTCCTGCAAGGGCTGTCACCAGCATTGCTTCCAGCTCAGCCTTGGTATTCAGGAACTTCTCTTCCTCCGGTGTCTGCATCACATAACCGAGTGCACCCATGGTTCTCGGAACGATTGTAATCTTCTGTACCGGTTCTGCGTCCTTCTGAAGGGCAGTTACCAGTGCATGACCGACTTCATGGTATGATACGATACGGCGTTCTTTCTGGCTCATGATACGGTCTTTCTTCTCTTTACCCACAAGAACGACCTCAACAGCCTCAAAAAGGTCTGCCTGGGATACAACATTTCTTCCTTTTTTTACCGCATTGATCGCAGCCTCGTTGATCATATTGGCAAGATCAGAACCGACTGCCCCGGAAGTTGCAAGTGCAATCTCTTCCAGATTGACTGTCTCATCCATCTTAACATCTTTGGCATGTACTTTCAGGACATCAATACGTCCCTTGAGATCTGGCTTATCTACGATGATACGTCTGTCAAATCTTCCCGGACGGAGAAGCGCCGGATCCAGGATCTCCGGACGGTTCGTTGCCGCAAGAAGCAGAAGACCTTTATTACTGTCAAATCCATCCATCTCTGCAAGGAGCTGATTCAGTGTCTGTTCTCTTTCATCATTACCACCAAGCTGTGAATCTCTGCTTTTTCCGATCGCATCGATCTCATCGATAAAAATAATACACGGCGCCATCTGCTGTGCCTGCTTAAAGAGGTCACGTACTCTTGACGCTCCGACACCGACATACATCTCAACAAATGCAGAACCCGAAAGAGAGAAGAACGGTACTTTTGCTTCTCCGGCAACTGCTTTTGCAAGAAGTGTCTTACCGGTTCCGGGAGGACCTACAAGAAGTGCTCCTTTCGGAAGCTTCGCTCCGATTCCGGTGTATTTGCCAGGGTTATGCAGGAAATCGACTACTTCCTGCAAGGATTCTTTTGCTTCATCCTGACCGGCTACATCCTTAAATGTGACTCCGGTAGATTTTTCCACATACATCTTGGCATTGCTCTTTCCAACGCCCATCATGCCGCCACCCTTTGTCATACGGCGCATCAGCATCACGCCCAGACCGATCATGATCACAAGCGGAACAATGTTAACCAGAAGATTCATCACCATATAAGATGTAGAATCCGGTATCTTCTGTTCATACTCAACACCTGCTTTATACAGTCTGTCCGAAAGGGTATCATCCTTCACAATACCGGTATAATACTGCTTCCTTGTCACATTACTGAACAGACCTGTACTGTCATCGCTGCTGTCCTTACTGCTGCTGTCGTTGTTATCTGCTACAGAACCTTCGACCACATCGCTCTCCGAAGCGCCTTTTTTCTTGCTGTTCTTCATCTCAGCTTCTGTCTTCGCTGTGATCACAATCTTGTCATCCTCGATCACAACTTTCTTAACTTCCCCGGAATCTACCATGTTCAGGAACTGATCATAGGTAATCTCCCGGGCATCTGTGTCTTCCCGGAACTGATACAACGCAAATACGATAAACGAGATCAGCATAACGGTAAATAATATAATATTCCATCTTTGGCGGTTATTTTTATTATTCGGGTTATTATTTCCCGGAAGGTTTTGCTTATTTCTATTATTCTGGTTATCCATACCTACCTCCTAAGTGTCGTCCTCTCTATTATAAGTAGGCGTTTTTTAGAAATCAATGAAAAATTTATGAAAAGATTGTAAAAAAGTCATATTTTATAGTATACTAGGTTTGAATTGCTTCTATGAAAGTAAAATTATGGACAAAAAGGATGGAACTTTATGAAAATTGGGTTTGATAATGAAAAATACCTGCAAATGCAGTCTTCTCACATTCGTGAGCGAATCAATCAGTTTGACAACAAACTGTATCTTGAATTCGGTGGAAAGCTTTTCGATGACTATCATGCTTCCCGCGTGCTTCCGGGATTTCAGCCGGACAGCAAATTACATTTACTAAAAGAATTATCGGATACCGCAGAGATTGTGATCGTTATCAGTGCAGCCGATATTGAAGCCAACAAAATCCGCGGTGACCTCGGGATCACTTATGACACTGACGTTCTCCGCCTGAAAGACGAATTTGAAGCCAATGGTCTCTTTGTCGGAAGTGTTGTTATCACACAGTACTCCGGACAGAACAGTGCCGATCTTTTCAAAGGACGTCTGGAAAAGCTTGGCATTAAAGTTTATATCCATTATGTAATAGAAGGTTATCCTTCCAACATCCCGCTGATCGTAAGTGACGAAGGATACGGAAGGAACGAATATATTGAGACAAGCAGACCTCTGGTTGTCATCACCGCACCTGGACCTGGAAGTGGAAAGATGGCTACCTGCCTTTCCCAGCTCTATCATGAGCACAAGCGCGGAGTCCGCGCAGGATATGCCAAATTCGAAACCTTCCCGATCTGGAATATCCCGTTAAAGCATCCGGTCAACTTAGCATATGAAGCAGCTACTGCTGACCTTAACGATGTAAATATGATCGACCCGTTCCATCTGGAAGCTTACGGTGTTACTACCGTCAACTACAACCGTGACGTAGAGATCTTCCCTGTACTGAGTGCAATTTTTGAGCGCATTTACGGAGAAAATCCATACAAATCACCAACAGACATGGGGGTTAACATGGCTGGTAACTGCATCTGTGACGATGAAGTCTGCAAAGAAGCTTCCCGTCAGGAGATCATTCGCCGCTACTACCGCACCATGGACCGTTTCCTTTCCGGTGAATGCCCGAAGGAAGAGACTTATAAGGTCGAGCTTCTGATGAATCAGGCAGGAGTTACCGTACATGACCGTAAGGTTGTTGATGCCGCTCTTGCACGCGCTGAAGAAACCGGTGCACCGGCTGCCGCTCTGGAGCTTCCGGACGGACGCATCGTAACAGGAAAAACCTCTGATCTGCTTGGCGCATCTGCTGCCCTGATCCTGAACGCCTTAAAAGAGCTCGCCGGAATCGATCATGATATGCACCTGATCTCACCGACTGCCCTGGAACCGATCCAGAAAGTTAAAACCGAATTCCTTGGAAGCAAGAACCCAAGACTTCACATCGATGAAGCTCTGATTGCACTTTCTATCAGTGCCTCTTCCAATCCGGTTGCTGAACAGGCACTCAGACAAGTCCCGAATTTAAAAGGCTGCCAGGCTCATGTATCCGTTATGCTTGCAAATGTAGATATTCGTCTGTTCCAGAAGTTATCCATCCAGGTTACATCTGAACCGAGATACGAGAAAAAACCAATCTATCAGTAGACAAATATTATATTTTTGATTTTTATACACCCATTTCAAAAAAAATTGTTGTATTTTTTTCTGGAATGGGTGTATACTTTTAAAGTATTTTATAGGGGAATTGATTTCAAGGGGAAATCAAAGTAGCGAGGGAGCCACATAAATTTGTTTTTATGGGGTTTTTTTCTATTTTTATCCGTCAGAAGGTTATATCGGACTTTCTTGGTGAATAAAAATCGCATTCTATCTTATTTTTTACAGAACACAATGAGTAGTAGACAAAAAAAATTACCATAAGGAGGGAACTGGAACTATGGCAGTTAAGTATGTATTTGTTACCGGAGGCGTTGTCTCAGGTCTTGGAAAAGGAATCACAGCAGCTTCTCTTGGGCGTCTGCTCAAGGCACGCGGGTACACAGTTACAATGCAGAAATTTGATCCGTACATCAACATTGACCCGGGTACAATGAATCCGGTACAACACGGTGAAGTTTTTGTAACAGACGATGGAGCTGAGACAGACCTTGACCTTGGACATTATGAAAGATTTATCGATGAAAGTCTTACCAAGAACTCGAACGTAACGACAGGAAAGATTTACTGGTCCGTTCTTCAGAAAGAACGTCGTGGAGATTTTGGTGGAGGAACCGTACAGGTCATCCCGCATATCACGAATGAGATCAAGAGCCGTTTCTATCGTAACCCTGCAGCTACAGATACCGAGATTGCGATCATCGAAGTCGGTGGAACCGTCGGAGACATCGAAAGCCAGCCTTTCCTGGAATCTATCCGCCAATTCCAACATGATATGGGACATGACAATGTTGCGCTGATCCACGTCACACTGATCCCATATCTGCACGCTTCCCAGGAGATGAAGACCAAACCGACTCAGGCAAGCGTAAAAGAATTACAGGGAATGGGAATCCAGCCGGATATTCTGGTCTGCCGTTCTGAGCATCCACTGGATCAGGGAATCAAAGACAAGATCGCCCTCTTCTGTAACGTGCCATCTGATCACGTTCTTCAGAACCTGGATGTGGAATACCTTTACGAAGCACCACTCGCCATGGAAGAAGAACATCTCGCTTCCGTTGTATGCGAATGCCTGAAGCTTGACTGTCCGGAACCGGATCTGAAAGACTGGAAAGAGATGGTCGAATGCCTGAAGCATCCGACACAGGATGTAACAGTCGCCCTGGTCGGCAAATATATCCAGCTCCATGACGCATATATCAGTGTTGTTGAAGCATTAAAACATGGCGGCATCTACAGCCACACAACCGTAAATATCAAATGGATTGACTCTGAAACTGTCACACCGGAAAATGTCGATGAACTTCTCGGTGATGTAAGTGGTATCCTCGTACCTGGTGGATTCGGTGACCGTGGTATCGAAGGTAAGATCGAAGCCATCAAATATGCAAGAACACATAAGGTTCCGTTCCTCGGACTCTGCCTTGGAATGCAGCTTGCCATCGTAGAATTTGCAAGAGACGTTGTCGGATATCATGATGCACACAGCGTAGAACTGAATCCAAACACTACACATCCGGTCATCCACATCATGCCTGACCAGATCGGTATTGAAGATATCGGTGGAACCCTTCGTCTTGGTTCTTATCCTTGTGTTCTTAACAAAGAATCAAAAGCTTATAAATTATATGGAAAAGAAGAAATCCACGAACGTCATCGTCATCGTTATGAAGTCAACAATGACTACCGTGATGCTCTTACCCAGAACGGTATGCTCTTATCCGGACTTTCTCCGGACGGCAGAATCGTAGAGATGGTGGAAATTCCGGAACATCCTTGGTTCATCGGAACACAGGCACATCCGGAACTCAAATCCCGTCCGAACAAACCACATCCGCTGTTTAAGGGATTTGTGGAAGCTTCTCTGGAATATAGTAAAGAGAAGTAATAAAGTGAAATTATATCATTTCTAAGTAAAAGAAACTCCAGAATCAGCAGTATAAAATTGATTCTGGAGTTTTTCTTTATTCATTCTTTTTTAACCATTTTAGAATTCCGTATATACATATGATTGATAAGATCGGTCCAAACCATTTCAATATGAAAAGAAATGTGTTTTTAATGGAAAATATCCATTCACTATTTGCTACCAAAATACCATTTCCTGTTATAATTTGAAACTGGATCCAGGTATCTAATGCGGTATAGCCATAATATACAATTAACATAATGCCTAACGGAATCGAAATCAATAATATAATATTTCTTCTTTTCATACCATGATTACCTCCCTCCACCATCCATTTGTATTACTTTAATTATATATTATTTTCAGTTTTTTTCAAGTATTTTTTTATATTTACAGTCTTTTTATGTTTCTGCACAATAAGAAAGAATGCGCCGAGGCACGTTCTCGCGCCGAGCGCGTTGCTGAGCGCCAGTGGCGCTCGTCAAGCCACGACCGACGCAGCGCGTAGACCGCTTGCGACATTCTTCATCTTCGTGCGAGTGCGCATCTCCGGCACACAGTGCCTTTTGTTTCATAGGAAGTTCCTTCGGAATCTCCTATGAAATAAAAAACTGCCGCCAGTTACGGCGGCAGCAAAACATTCTTCTATTATCTGTAATTAATTTTCATCAGCAATCTCAATCAGCTTATCCAGCAGTTCCGAATAACTATATCCGTAATCTTCCATCAGCTGCGGATACATGGAGATACTTGTAAATCCCGGAAGGGTATTGATCTCATTCAGGTAAACGTGATTGGTCTTCTTATCCAGGAAGAAATCCACACGGCTCAGTCCATGTCCGTCAATTGCCTTAAAGGCACGAACAGCATACTTACGGATCTGTTCCTGAATCTCTTCATCTACTTTTGCAGGGATACATGTCTTGCTCTCTGCATCTTCATATTTGGATTCAAAGGTATAGAATTCACCGTGTGGCATGATCTGTCCGACTCTGGATACGATAATGTCATCATTTCCAAGAACAGCAGTCTCAAGTTCGATACAATCCACGCACTCTTCTACTACAACATGAGTGTCATATTTTGCTGCCTCTTCCAGCTTCGGAAGTAAATCTTCAACTTTATCACAACGATAACAGCCCACACTGGATCCGGAACGGCTTGCTTTGATAAAGCATGGCATACCAAGTTCTTTCATAATCGAAGCTTCTACTTCTTCTGTTTCTTCCATGTCTTTTTCGACAACGACCAGTCTTCCGTCATTGCGCTTCTTTACATATACAGATTTGACCTGCGGAATTCCTGCACTTTCAAATACTTTCTTTGCAAAAATCTTATCCATACATGCACTGGATGCAAATACACGGCATCCTACATACGGAAGCTGTGCCAGTTCAAATAATCCCTGGATAGTTCCATCTTCTCCGTAAAGTCCGTGAAGTACCGGGAATGCAACATCCTGACTTCTCAGAAGATCGAATACACCTTCTACCACTTCTGCTCCGTCAAGCCAGGTATCTTTTGACAGGTCATTATCTTCCTGCTTTAAGATGTACCATTTCCCATCTTTTGCAATGCCGACAAGTGTAATCTCATATTTATCTTTATCCAGATGCTTCATCACTGAATTACAGGAAATTCGTGAAATTGAATGCTCACTGGACTGTCCGCCACAAACAACAAGTAACTTTTTCTTCATATCAGTTTCCCTCTGTTTCTTATCATATACTCTTCTCCGGTTCCCTCCGGATACTACTTAGAATAATTTACCACGTCCGCCATGCATTTACAATAAAAGTTTGAAATTTCAATAAATTTTTAAGCATTTTCCAGGCTTTCCACAAATGCAAACAGCTCTTCCATCGATCCCTGGTAATCGCTTTCGATTGGAAGATCCTTTTTATTTTCCTTCGTATCTGTAACAAGGAATGTCTTTACGCCGAGTTTCCGAATTGCAAGATCCTCTTCCACGTCATTTCCTACCATCAGACACTCTTCCGGTCTAAGATGAAACTGTTCAAGAATTGTTCGGTAATAGTCCACATTTGGCTTGCAGTAACAATTATCCTCATAAGTTGTGATCAGCTCAAAATCCTCTGCATCCAGTCCCGCCCATTTGATCCGGTTCATCGTTGCCACCTTTGGAAATACCGGATTGGTTGCAAGGTAGGTGCAGATTCCTTTTTCCTTTGCCTTTTTCACAACCTTGTCCGACAGACTGTTTGGCTGCGTCACCGCAATTGCCTGGTTAAATTCATTTGCATAGAAATCAAGGGCAATCCGTTCGGAATTCTCCGAATCCGTCGGAAGCAGTTCGTCCATATACTGCCAGAATGCTTCCCGGTTGGTGCAACTTCCGTCATTATTCACCATCGCTCCATAGCCCTTCCACACGGATGCGATAAATGCTTTCGGATCAAAGGAAATCCCCTCGGATATATATTTTTTTGCCAGAAGCGGCATATAAAAGGTAACAAATTCGTCCTGGTTCATCGGAAGCAGCGTTCCGTCAAGATCAAATAAAATATGTCGAATGTGCATTATTCTTCCTCCAGATTCAGATGATGTAACTTTTTGTAATAAGAGTCCAGCGTATACAAAGCAGCCACCGGATTATTTCCAAGCACCCGATCCTTTACAACCAGCGTTGTACTCGGCGCCTCGGCATATTTGTAAAAGAGGCTGTCATGTCCCACGCAAAGTCCCATCACGATATTGATGTCCGTCTTCTCTTTGTTCAGCATCTGCGCCTGCAGGATTGGGTTACACATATGAACTCCGACCTCCTCGCACCGTTCCGGAATGCCGACCTCGGTCTTTGGAACTTCTCCGATCTTACAGCCCACACCGTACACTTCAAAGCCGTATTCTCTCAAAAGTCCTGCCAGCAGGTGGCTTTCCTTTAAGAGTCCCACACAGCTTGCAATTCCGATCTTCTTGGCACCCAGTTTTTTTGCCCAGCGGATCGTCTCCTCCACACGGGTTGCCTGGCAGTAAAAATCGTGCTCGATCTCGGCACTTGCACGCATGATCTTCAGATCTTTTTCATCTCCCAGATAGGTATCAAACGCCCTCTGCCGGTCTTTCAAGTCCATATTATGTGACACGCAAAATCCCGGATATGGTTTGTTGTTCTCTATATTCTGCTTTGCATTGCATTTCTTAACATTACAGTCTATACATGATAACTTTTTTGTTTCTTCCATGTTTTTGTGCCTCCTCCTGATATACTGATAAGGATAACTGGTATTTTGGGGAAATGCAAGTTAAAATACTTCTGCTTTACCAGTCCCTCTGAAGAAAGACTAACCACCACCGTTATGATAGCACCCATGCTTTGATTATATCAGCCGTGAAATTTCACCACAGTAAATTTATCAGTTGGATTCCAACAAACTCTTATCAATGATCTGGAAATTCGCCCGGTGTATGTACAGCGCTTTCCCATCGATCATCAACTTCGTAAACTTTGGCAGATCATCCGGGATTTCCCAGTACACATCTTCTCCACTATACGCTACGATCGGCTGTCCCAGTTGGGATTTGATAACAACAACTCTGGCTTTTCCAAACATATTTTTATACTTATTCAGGACACCTGCGATCGCAGTATTGTCTGTAATCTTACCGCTTGCATTGCTTTCAATATCCTCCTGCGTAAAATCCACATCCGCTTTCAACGCGTCCTGCGCAAAAATACAGGTATCACCACAACTCTCGATTTCCTTTCCATCGATTGTAATCGTAATGACAGAGGAAAGCTCATATCCCGTGATAACATTACCGTCTGAATCATAGCTTGAAGTTTCCACTGCATTTCCCTGCACATTGATCTTGTCTCCTGTGGTTGTCATTACACGATTCCCGTAATTATCATAGGTCGTGATCGTGTACGAATTCCCCACTAATTTTCCTGTAATATCGTTCAATTTGGAGCTGAGCATACTGCATCCCGCAAGCGCTATAGTCATGACTGCGCATACTACTGCCATTGCAAATCTTTTCTTTTTCATAAATTTTCTCCTTTGTCCTTTCGCAGAATCATCTTTTTGCCATTACCTTACTTTATCTTAAGTATCCCTGTATAATTATGTAAAATGTCGTCCGGCTGCATCGCATCCGATACCATGGCAATCTCAAGCTTATACTCTGTATCCTCATCACCAATTGATCCCTGAACCGGCACATACCGGTCAAAGCAAACATTTTGTTTCTTTTTTGTTGTGACAATTATCGTGACATAATCCTCCGTTGTCTGAAGCTTGTAGTAGATATCTTCTTCCGGGAATGTATCCCTTGCCCGGTCGATCATGTCCGCATAATTGTAATATTCCGATTTGTCACCAAGACCTGTCGTTTTTTCATCGATCGCATTCTGCAGCTTTTCTAAAACTGCTGCTGTCCTTGCCTCATTTTGCCTGCACTCGATCGCTGACGTAATATTCACATACAGTGAAATAACAAGTATAATCCCAGCCATAACCGCTATTGATGTTAGCCAGACCATGGCAAGCTTTGATTTCTTTTTCTTTACTTCCTCTTTTGTGAGATGGATATTCGAAAATTCGTTTACAAAATATATCGGATTTTCATTTCCGTAAGCAATAATCGCATCGACCGTGTCATAACCTCTTTCAACACTGTATTTCTGCCATACACCATATTCTGAGTAAAACTTTTCCAGCCTGTAATAGAACGATAAAAACCATCCTGTATATCGTTTTCTCCGGATAAAAAACGCACAAATCCCGCCAATAAGAATTGCAAAATATCCGACTCCCATTACGCCATAATAAAGACCTTCTATTTTCGATACCTGCTTTTCCGGCAATACCGCAAGTAACTGATATTCCCCATTCTTTTCTTTTTCCCAGTATGTCTGAAACCGACTGCCATAAGAATATTTGATCGGATCCATTCCAAGTTCTGCAAGTGTGTAACTTACATGCTCACCTTTATTCGGATTTTTCAAGCGCAATGACTCGCCATCCTCCTGCACAACTCCAATTACGCTCTTTTTTCCTATGAGAGAATATCCTGTTACACTTTCAAACGGATCATACTGACCGGCTCCGAAAAACCATACCAGTGAAAAGATCATATAAACGACAAAGAGCTTTATGAGTTCTTTCCACACGTTATATTTTAAAGACCTTTCTATGATCTCTTTTTCATGTGCCGGGATTCCGGGCAGTGTGCTGTACCAGGAAGCGAACCGCTCTCTTTTGGTTTCCTCATCCATTGCTTTTCTTAGATTCATTGCTGTTGCAAGCTGCATCTTCTTTTCCTCCTTTGTACATCTTCTTAAGGATAACTTGTATTTTTTTGAAATGCAAGCGTCCTCTGGTATTCTTCGAAAATCAACAAAATCATACGAACTACTTCATTTTCAAAAAATTCCTTTATATTCTTTTGACATCATTTTATTTTTGTGTTAAAATTCAGATACTAAGACATATACATCATTTAAATTCAATCAATTATACTTTGTAATTTTTAAGGAGAGATCATACCAATGTTCAATTTTAAATTTGCTCTTCTTCCACTCCTCATCCTTTCAATTGGATTATCCGGATGTACAAAACTAAATAAAGATGTCTCCAAAACACTCTCTATTGTTATAGAACCTGCTTTTAAGGAGCAGGTTCTTGATGCTGTAAAATATGCCACATCCAAAAATAACTCTCTGGAATTTGAAATTAAAATATTATCTCCTGATCCTGATAAAAGATCTGCAGAAATTCAGAAACTCCGTACACAGATCATGTCTGGAAAAGGTCCTGACTTATATCTTGTTAACTGTTCCACCGATGGAGCTGCGCAGATGAACGAACCTCTTTTTGAAAATCCTTATAAGGCAATGCAAAGTGGTGTATTCGCCTCATTGGATAAATATATGAAAAAAGATTCTTATTGGCAAAAGGAAAACTATAATCCGTCTTTTCTTCTCCCCGGTCAATATCAGGAAAGACAATATATTCTTCCTCTTTCCTGCCACTATAATATGTTAATCTCCGATACTGTACTTGATTATACACAGGAAAATGATACCTTAGAAGATTGGATTTCAAATATAAAAAGTTCTTCTGACCACGCTCTGAAAAATACACTATTCGAATTAGATAATATCAGTGGTAACTGGTTTCAACCTGCTGCGGATTACAATTCCGGTCAGATTTTCTTTGATAAGGAAAAGTGGAGTAATTTCGCATTAGAATACTTATTATTTAAACAAGATTATTTAGAAAATGAAAAGACAAATAATACTGATACTAGCTCTTCGCATATTTTAATCTCATCTTTGTATGACATAAACGAACACACAACGCAAATAGACATAATCCCTGATATTCAGGGAAAAAAAATGGCTGCCATTCGTTGCTTTGGTGCTGTAAGTATGGCATCTGATTATAAAGAAGAAGCTTATCACTTCTTAATGTATTTTTTAAATAACGTAATTCAGGAATCAACTAGTACTAATGGAATGTCACTAAGCGCAAATGGTGTCCTTGGAACAGATTATCCGGTACAAGTATCTGCCATCCGTACAAAACTGTCCTTCTTAGATCAGTCAAAACAGGATTTAGCTATAAAAGCATTTCAGTCCTTAGAAGGAGCATATTTTCCGACAGAAGTTGAACATTTTATTTATGAAGAGATTATAGAAAATAGTAGTTTATTATATGGTCCGCAAACTGATTTTAAAAAGATATGGCAAGATAAGCTTTCGGCTTTAGCAGACAAAGCATGGAATGATTATCATACACAGGTGACAGAATAGTTTTAAGTGAAAGCGAGCGTGATGCAATGAAAAAAAAGAAGAAGGGATTCTTACTGGCTTTCCCTGCAATATCAGGATTTCTTTTCTTTTATCTGATCCCATTTTTGATTGTTTTGTGGTATTCTGTTTCTTTTGGTATCGGAAAACGCGAATTTGTAGGTCTTGATAATTATAAAGAACTATTTAAAAATACAATGTTTTTACTGGCAGTAAAAAACACTTGTAAATATATGCTTGTTACAATACCAGTTACTTTAGGGACAGCTCTCTGTATTTCTGTAATTTTACAACAGATTACGAAAGGTCAGAAAATTTTCCGACTCTCTTTTCTTTATCCAATCATCATGCCAATCGCATCTATAGTTTTAGTCATCCAGTTTTTTTTCAAAAATAATGGTTTTTTGAATCTGATACTAAACTTTTTTTATCTTCCTGAAAAAGACTGGCTTCATACATCAAGCGCTTTTTGGATCATCTGTATTTTATATTTCTGGAAATTTGTTGGATATTATATTTTCATTTATTCTTCCAGACTTCAGATGATTCCGAAAGAATATTATGAATATGCCAGTCTTCACGGAGCCGGAAAATGGCAGAGCTTTTATTATATTACCTGTCCTATATTGTTTCCGGTTATCCTTTTTACATTAATACTCTCCATAATGAATGCGTTTAAATGCTACAGAGAAGCCTTTTTACTTGGCGGAACTCATCCAGACAACAGTATTTATTTTTTACAACATTTTATGAATAATAATTTACAAAATCTGAATTACCAAAAGGTTTCCGCCAGTGCAACTATTATTACCGTATTTATTCTTTTTCTAAGTGGTCTTATCTATATGATATACTATTTTCTAAAGAGGAGGACTGCCGATGCATAAGTACAAACAGTACACCCGGCTCTTTGTTTTTTCGATCATAGCCTTTATTTTTTTATTTCCAATTATCTATCTGATTGTATTTTCAGTTTTTCATTCAGATACCGGATTTTCTCTGATGAATTATTATAAAGTTTTTCTGGCAAAACCTGATTATCTGATAAAATTTTGGAGAAGCCTTGCCATGTGTCTGATGATTGCGGCAGGACAAACCCTTTTTTCCTGTATGTCAGGAACAGCATTTGCAAAATATTCTTTTCCTCTGAAAAAATTCTGGTTTATACTATTTGCGCTATTTATGATTTTACCGATTCAGGTAACACTGCTGCCGAATTATATTTTATTAGAAAAACTAAAACTTTTAAACAGTTGGAAAGCTTTGATAATCCCTGCAATATTTTCACCTTTTGGAACTGTATGGCTTACTTTCGTTTTCCAGGCAATCCCAGATTCTACACTTGATGCCGCAAGAATGGATGGCGTAAATCAGCTACAAATGATTCGCTACATTATAGTTCCAAATTCAAAACCTGCCGTTATCACATTATTTATATTAGTATTTACAGAAAGCTGGAATATGGTTGAACAGCCTATCCTTTTTCTCGAAAAAGAAACCGACTATCCCCTTTCTGTTTTTCTCGCATCACTCAATCAAAATGCTGTTGGAATTCAATCCGTCTGTGGTCTACTATGTTTACTTCCAGTGACATTTTTCTTTTTATATTACAATACAGAATTGACGGATGGACTAAAAGATATTTTATGGAGTTGATAAAATGATGAAAAAGAAAACCTGGAATGCCGGATGTATGATCCTGATTTCTTTAATGATCTGTACTATTTTATCCATCCGTATAGAAAAATGGATGCAGATACCTGTAGAGATTGCAACGATCAGTCAGACAGAAGAAGAAAAGCTTAATTCTACCATCCGTATTCCCAAAAGTTGCTATAATACCGATACAAATATGATTTTTTATCTGGCAGAGCAAGAAGGAGTATTCGGAACAAAATTTCTCGCCTTTTCAAAGGCTGTCGATCCTCTTTCCATAACCGCAGATAGTATTCTTCTTCCGGAAGAAAAAGATGAAAAAGGACAACTTTTGCAGATCATAAAATGGTCTACATATCCATTAAAAGATGGAGATGAAGTCACCATCGATCAGGAAGGGGAACATAAAAAACAGTCTGGTGAAAACAGACGTATTTTAGAAAAGCAAAAATCTTTTTTCTTTTTGTTTGGAATAACCGTCCTGATTTTAATTTTTATCTTTGCTTTTGGAATTAAAGATTTGTATAAGTTTCCTGCCGGAGATTATAGAAAATGTGTCAGAGGAATGCTACTCATTCTGATTGGATTTGGTATCTTATGGAAAATTACTGCACTTGTGAATATTCCGCGAGAATATCTGCCTCCGGAATGTATATTGGATCTGGGATTTTATTTACATTAATCTATAAAACGGATAAAGTCAAACTGCTATATGAAAAAGTTTTAAATCGCAATAGCAGTTTGACTTTCTTCTTTTTATCCTATCAATACTTTTTTTCCTTCAAATGCAAAACCATAATGATGAATCTCTTCTTTTTTTAGACCTCTGTCATATAGTTCTGCATCATAACATTTTTCTTTAATCTGTGTCAGTGCCGTCTGCACAGTGTCTTCCAACGATTCTTCTCTTTTTATATTTCTCACTTTAAATTCCATAATAATCGCCGGATACTTTTTTGTTTCTTTTATTTTAGGAATCATCATCACGTCATAACGTCCAAAACCACTTTCTCTGTTCGACCGAATCTCATAGATATCAGTCTGATCCGCAATGAGTCCCAGAACAAATCCATGATAAAATCGTTCCGGTTCATTTTGTCCTACATCAAAATAACTGAATGTTGTCATTATAATCTGATTCATATAATAGTTCATAGCATCTATATCATCACTTAATAATGCCTTCATGAACTGATTATAATTGTCAAGCTGCTCAAATACGATTTGTTCATCAAAATTAACTACGATTTCTTTTCCCTGCAGCAATTCTTCCATCTTTTCTTTGATGTCTGTGGAAGCTTTTCGAATCAGTTCATCAATCATACTATTTGAACTGGTATCTGCCCAATAAGGACGGACCTGTTTTTTATCTAAAAAATTAGTAATTGACCAAGGATTATAGATATCATGCGTATTTCCAAATACAAAACCATCATACCAGGACTTTACAAGCTTTTTCTGATTGTTCATCCCACGCTCTTCTAACGCCTGAAATACTTCTTCTTCCGAAAATCCGAAACAGGTTTCATACTCCGTTGATGTCGTTGTTACAACGTTAAGATTATTTAAATCTGAAAATACAGATTCTTTCGACACGCGTGTAATCCCTGTCATCATTGCTCTTTCCAAATATGGATTTGTCTTAAACGTTGCATTAAATAAACTTCTGATAAATGCTGTAAATTCTTTCCAATATCCATAGAGATAAGCTTCCTGCATCGGGGTATCATATTCATCCAGCAAAATAATAACTTTCTTTTTATAATACCGGCTCAGGCAATTTGCCAGATTTTTTACCGCATTACAGATTGTATCATTTGCCACCTGTTTTTTGATTCCTGGATTTTTTGCATAATAATCTAACTCTTCAAAGCATTTCCTCTCACCATCCGTAAGTTCATTACTTTCAAGCAGATACCTATGTTCTGAATAGGCTTCATTGATCGCCATGATAATCCCATCTCTGGCATCTTCATAATTACTGCCTTTAATTGCGGAAAAATTCAGAAAAATTACCGGATAGGTTCCTTGCATTTTACGATACTTTTCCTTTTTCCAGACTACCAATCCTTTAAAAAGGTCTTCCCGTCCTGTAAATTGATTGGAAAAGAAACAATTCAGCATACTCATATTCAATGTTTTTCCAAATCTACGCGGTCTGGTGATCAAAGTAATTTCATCTTTTGATTCCCACCACTTACAGATCAGATCTGTTTTATCAATATAAAAACAATCATTCTCCCGAAGAGATACAAAATTCTGTTTTCCGATACTGATTACTTTTTGCATGAAAGATTTCCTCCCTTCCTGAATATCTATGGGTTATTATATCCTATTTGTTTCTTATCTTTCAACCGCTTATTTGTGTTAAATTTCTTTTCCTTCTGTGATGGTAAAATAGGTAAACTTTTTATGATCCATTTGAATTTTTATTGTGATGGAATGATTCTTTGATTTTTCTTCTTTTATCAATTCTAAGTCTACTTTTACAAAGTAACTATTAGATTCTTTTGTTATGTTAATGTCTATTAAATTGTAGGAATCGTATTGTTGCAGAATTTTTACTGGTAAATAATAAAATGTCTTTAAGAAAGATTGGAATGCCGCTTCTGTTATGAAGTATTTTTGCAAAGGCTGAGATAAGGATTGATTATCACTTCCGGTTTCCAGAATTTTTTTGTATTCTGTCTCTGCCCTGGAATCGTCATTTAGCCATTCATATATGAAAGTAGTAATTACTTCTTTGTCCGGCTGATATTTCTGCAACGATATTATGATTATCGCACAGAGAACAATAATAGTACCAATGGAACTGGATAATCTTTTTTTCATAGGCATTATTTTAAACCTCCTTTGTTCTTTATAAATATCATATATATGATTTTTATTGATGGCAATATTTTTTACAGTTTTTCATATTTATTTTTTGCTTCATTGATACACATTTTTACATGCGTTATATACCAAAAAAATGATTGCAAAACTTAAAAGCCGAAAATGAATCAACGAAATAAGGAACTATTATTGATCTAGATACTATAAAACTCAAAAACAAGTCAACAGAATAAGAATATTTTATTGACTTAGATACTGTAAAATTCAAAGCTAATCAACGAAATATGCAGATATAGTTGATTTAGAATTTCAGAAATTAAAAACAGATCAACAAATTCGTTTTAATCTGGTTGATTGAAAATTACAGAAATCATAAATAAATCAACAAATTCGGCGTTGCTAGAGATGTTGGAAAATAATTGAATTAAATTTAGGGAACGCAAGACAGGCGCGGGAAGCGGAGCTGAAGCTCCTGTTCCGCTGGAGATTGATTAGTTTGTGGAATGATGCACTCTACTCTTTTGCCCCGACACATACGCTGTGCTGCATTCGGCTAATGCTGTCGCATCATCCGAATGAGAGCTGGCGCTCTATATAAAAATAAAAAGATGCCAAAAATCATGCGAGCATGATTTTTGGCATCTTTCCATTTTTATGCACAGCTTGTAGCGTTTTCAAACTGCGAATTATACAGTTCTGCGTAGAAACCATTCTTCTCAAGTAGTTCTTCATGGTTCCCCTGCTCGATAATATCGCCGTCTTTCATTACCAGTATAAGATCTGCATCTCTGATGGTTGAAAGTCGGTGGGCGATTACGAAGCTGGTTCTGCCTTTCATGAGGTTATCCATGGCTTTCTGGATCTGGACTTCGGTTCTGGTGTCTACGGAGCTGGTGGCTTCGTCTAGGATCAGAATCTTTGGATCAGCCAGGATGGCTCTGGCGATCGTGAGGAGCTGTTTCTGACCCTGAGATACATTGCTGGCTTCTTCGTTGAGAATCATGTTGTATCCGCTTGGAAGAGTCTGGACGAAACGATGTACGTGGGCAGCTTTGGCTGCTGCTACGACTTCTTCGTGGGTGGCATCGAGTTTTCCATATTTGATATTATCTTCGATGCTTCCGCTGAACAGCCAGGTATCCTGAAGTACCATTCCGAACATCTGTCTGAGTTCGCTCCGGTTGAAGTCTTTGATGTTGTGTCCATCGATCTTGATTGCCCCGCTGTTGACATCATAGAAACGCATCAGCAGTTTGATCATGGTTGTCTTTCCTGCTCCGGTCGGTCCTACGATGGCGATCTTCTGTCCTTCTTTTACTTTTGCAGAGAAATCATTGATGATGATATGCTCCGGATTGTATCCGAAATGTACGTGTTCAAATTCTACATTTCCCTGTAATCCTTCTACAGATACTGGATTTTCAGCAAACTGATCTTCTTCTTTTTCGTCCAGAAATTCAAATACCCTCTCTGATGCAGCAGCTGTCGACTGGAGCATGTTTGCTACCTGTGCAACCTGCTGGATCGGCTGTGTAAAGGATCTTACATACTGGATAAAGGACTGGATATCTCCAACTTCGATGGTCTGTTTGATTGCAAGGTAACCTCCTAAGATAGAAACTCCTACATATCCAAGGTTTCCGACAAACTGCATGATTGGCATCATCATTCCGGAAAGGAACTGTGATTTCCATGCAGAACGGAACAGGATATCATTAGTCTCATCAAATTCGCGAATCACGTCTTCTTCTTTATTGAATGCTTTGACAATATTATGTCCGCCATATACTTCTTCTACCTGACCATTGATATGTCCCAGATATTCCTGCTGGCTTTTGAAGTATTTCTGTGAGTGTTTTACGATTACAGAAATCAGTACCATAGATACCGGCAGGATCAGAAGTGCGATCACAGTCATCAGCGGACTGATACTGATCATCATGATCAGTACACCGATGATCGTTGTCACGGATGTGATCATCTGGGTTGCACTCTGGTTCAGGCTCTGGCTCAGAGTATCTACGTCATTGGTTACTCTGGAAAGTACCTCACCGTGTGTAGTCGTATCAAAATAATTCATCGGCATACGATTGATTTTTTCAGAAATTTCTTTTCGCATGCGATAGGTCAGCTTCTGTGATACGCCTGTCATGATATATCCCTGGATAAAGGAGAAACATGCGCTGATCACGTACAGACACAATAAAGTTAACAGGATTTTACCAATCTTTGTAAAATCAATTCCGCTGCCGCCGGATACTTTTCCGACCAGACCTTTGAAAATTTCGGTCGTCGCTTTTCCGAGAACCTTTGGTCCAATAATATTGAAAACCGTACTTCCGATTGCAAATATCATAACAAAGAAAATACCGATTTTATATTCACTAAGGTAAGTAAAAAGTTTCTTCATGGTACCTTTGAAGTCTTTTGCCTTCTCGCCGGTTCCCATTCTTCCATGTCCACCGCCCATAGGTCCTCTTCTTCTTGGCTGATTACTCATACTATGCTTCCTCCTTTCCGTCAGTCTCATCATTCAAGTCTCTTGCCAGCTCTGTTTCTGAAAGCTGGGATGAAGCAATCTGATAATAAGCCTCACAGGATTTCAGAAGTTCTTTATGCGTTCCGATTCCTGCAACTTCTCCATCATCCAGGACAATGATCTGCTCTGCATGCAAGATCGTACTGATTCTCTGTGCTACGATGATCACTGTACTGTCCTGTGTATTTTCTTTCAGCGCCGCACGAAGTGCCACGTCCGTCTTATAATCCAGTGCTGAAAAACTGTCGTCAAAAATATAAACCTTCGGATTTTTTGCGATCGCACGTGCAATGGACAGACGCTGCTTCTGACCTCCGGATACATTGGATCCTCCCTGCGCGATCGGGCTGTTATATTTCTTATGTTTTTCTTCGATAAATTCGGTTGCCTGTGCAATTTCCGCTGCTTTCTTCATCTCAGCTTCGGAACCATCCGGATTGCCGTACAGAATATTGGACTCAATTGTTCCTGAGAAAAGTACACCTTTCTGTGGAACGTATCCAAGCTCATCCCGCAGATCATGCTGGGAAATGGTGCGGATATCTTTTCCATCCAATGTGATCGTACCTTCTGTTACATCATAAAATCTTGGAATCAGGTTGATCATCGTAGATTTACCACTACCGGTACTTCCGATGATCGCCGTTGTCTGTCCCGGTTTTGCTGTAAAGCTGATATCATGAAGTACGTCCTCTTCTGCTCCAGGATAACGGAAGGATACGTGGTCAAATTTTACTTCGCCTTTTCTGGATTCTTCCAGTTTTTCCGGTGTTTTCGGATCTTCGATCGCTGTCCTGCTTGTCAGGATCTCATCCACACGGTCTGCTGCAACAGCTGCTCTTGGAAGCATAATAGAAATCATACAGATCATAAGGAAAGACATGATGATCTGCATTGTATACTGGATAAATGCCATCATATCACCAACCTGCATCTGCCCGTCACTGACACCATGTGCGCCGCTCCATACAATCAGTATGGTAATTCCGTTCATGATCAGCATCATCATCGGCATCATAAATGTCATGGCACGGTTTACAAATAAGTTGGTTCTTGTCAGATCTCTGTTCGCTTTATCAAATCGTTCTTCTTCATGCTTTTCTGTACTGAATGCACGGATAACCGGAAGTCCGGTAAGGATCTCACGAGTAACAAGGTTCAGTCTGTCAACCAGGTTCTGCAGAATCTTAAATTTTGGTATTGCCACAATAAATAATACAGCAACAACCATCACGATCAGGATTACCCCAAGTACGATGATCCATGACATGCTGACATTCGTATGAAGAACCTTGAAAACTCCTCCGATTGCCATGATCGGTGCATACATAACCATTCTCAGAAGCATAACTGCAAGCATCTGGATCTGCTGGATATCATTGGTACTTCTTGTGATCAGGGATGCGGTTGAAAAATGGTCAAATTCTGCATTGGAAAATCCAACAACTTTTTTAAATACCTTTCCTCTCAGATCACGTCCCGTACTTGCTGCCACTCTGGAAGCAAGAAGTCCTACGGTAACACTTGCGAGCATTCCAAGAAATGCAAGTGCAAGCATCTTACCGCCAGTTGTTAAAATATATCTGTTCTGGATCTTATCTGTATTCACGCCCAGAACACTGTAGGTTTCTTTAATATATGAAGTTGCTGACTGTTCCAGCATAGTATCCGGCATATCGTCCATTTTTTCTGATATTTTATCAATAACGTCTGCTCTCTGTTCATCCGGTATCATGTTCAGGATCTCAAAGATATCTGCATTTTCGATCTTTTTCACCTGTTCATCAATGTTTTTCTGCATTTCATCCTGCTGTTTCTTGGCAAGCTCCGGATTTGCCGCAAGTGCTGCTTTCTGCTCATCTGTCATCTGGGACTGCATACTCTCTGCCTGTTTCTCAGCCTGTTCCTTTATAGAAGAAATCATATTCTCTTTCATGGATTCTTCCATCTTCTTTGTTGTATCACTTCCAGATTCAAATCCATAAGTCAGAAGCATCGGCTTTCCAAGGATGTCAAATACCTTTCCTGACTTTTCTTCATCTTTTTTCACGGAATCCTTCAGAACATAAATTGCTCCAGCATACTTATAATCCGAATCGGATTCCTTTTTCTCATATGCATCCAGCACTGTCTGCTGGTCTTCTTCTGCCACAAAAAGCAACAGCTTATTCATCTCTTCCTCTGCGATTGCATCCGGAATCTTCTCATCAATTCCTCCTTGCTGGATTCCGACATTGACAATGTCTGAAGTATAAGAAGGCAATGACAGATCGCAGTACGCCTGAACGATCAGGATAACAACAATCGCTGCTATAGTTGCTGCATAAGGCTTCAAATGTTTGAATAACTTTCTCATATAGCAATTATTTCCTTTCTTAGTAACTATTTTTATTCCTCAAATGGGTTTTTACATGGCATATCACGGAATTCTTTTTCCTGGAAAAGATTGTCACTCATCTGTAAAAGCAGTCTTCTGCACAGTATTTTCTCTTCTGTGCTCATATTCTTCAGGAGTGTATCTTCCGTGCTTCGGAGAATCTCATGCATGTTGCCAAGAATCTTCTCTCCACGTTCTGTCAGATGGATCCTTGTCATCCGCTGGTCTTTTTCGTCCTGCTCTTTTCTAATATATCCGAGCTTTTCCAGTTTCTGAACTGCTACATTCACCGATGGCGGCGTAATATGAATATGATCTGCAAGCTCTCTCTGTGACATCGGTCCTACCATCTGCAATATTGCAAGAATTCCTGCCTGTCCAGCTTTCAGCTCTGTATCCTTCATCTGGTTCGTCACATACCATTTATACATATGTCCGACCTGTGCAAGAAGAAGTTGTACCGGCATATTCTCCCTGGTAAAATCCCCACACTCAAATTTATCCGACTTCACCCTTTCACCTCCCGCAATTTAATTAGATGTCTATTCATTAGAAGTCTAATCGTTATTTTATGCGTATCACACATATAAGTCAACATTTATTCTCAATAATTTATATTTTTATAATATTTTCACAAACAAATAATTAAATGCCTAATTATTATTTTCTCATATTAAAACACCACGAAAATCAAAAAAGGACTCTTCTGCCATTTTCTGTGCAAAAAAGTCCTTATCATTTACCATATCTGCCTTACCTGTAAAGCTTTATTCAATTTTTCGCAAATTACATATCATGCAGGAATGCCTTCACATTTTCCTCTTTTGTCGCCCAGGAAGTGCATAATCGGATCACACTATGGGTCTCATCGTACCTTTCCTGATAAGTTACGCCATATTTTTGACGGATTTCCTGCAATTTGGCATCTTCCACAATAATGAACTGCTGGTTGGTATTGCTGTCCATGAAGAATTCATATCCTTTTTCTTTCAGTCCGTCTTTCAAAAGCATTGCCATATCAATCGCATGTTTGGAAATTTCAAAATAAAGTCCGTCTTTAAACAGTTCCAGGAACTGAACACCGAGGAGGCGTCCTTTTGCAAGCATTCCACCTTTTTGTTTAATGCAGTAACGAAAATCTTGCTTTAGACATGGATTTGTGATTACCACAGCTTCTCCGAACAATGCACCGACCTTTGTTCCTCCAATATAGAATACATCACAACACTTTGCAATATCCGGAAGTGTCACATCTGTCCCCGGTGCCATCAGTCCATATCCCATTCTCGCTCCATCCAGAAAAAGATAAAGTCCACATTCCTTACATACAGTAGAAATATTTTCAAGTTCATTCTTTGTATACAATGTTCCTACCTCTGTCGGATGTGAAATATAAACCATCTTTGGCTGTACAATATGTTCACGAGACTCATCACTCCAGTGCAGGTCGTAATATTCCTTGATCTGCTGTCCTGTGATTTTTCCTTCCTTTGAAGGAAGTGCCAGAACCTTATGGCCAGTCGCTTCCACTGCTCCTGTCTCATGGACATTGATATGTCCGCTATCTGCACAGATCACTCCCTGGAACGGGCGTAAAATAGAAGAAATTACTGTAAAATTCGTCTGGGTTCCTCCCACCAGAAAATGAACATCTGCCTCCGGTGCTTCACACACCTTCTTAATTGCTTCTCTCGCTTCTTCACAGTAAGGATCTTCCCCATATCCTACTGTCTGCTCCATATTGGTCTCGGCAAGCTTCTCGATAATTCTCGGATGTGCCCCTTCTGTGTAATCGCTAGTAAACAAAATCATTTCAACATACCCTCTACTTTCTCTTTTAATTCTTTTGTAGCCTGCTCAATATCCGGCTGTCCGAAAACTGCACTGATCACGGCAACTCCGCAGATTCCGTTTCCGGCAAGCTCTGTCACATTCTCTTCCGTGATTCCCCCAATTGCCACAACCGGAATGTCCACCGTCTCGCAGATTTCCTTTAAAACCTTATGATCCAGCTTTGTTGCATCTGCCTTTGATGTCGTGCCAAAGACTGCACCGACTCCCAGATAATCGGCTCCATGTGCCTGCGCCTTTAGCGCCTGCTCCACCGTCTTTGCCGTAACACCGATGATCTTATCCTCACCCAGTGTTTTCCGCACATCAAGAGCTTCCATATCGCTCTGCCCCACATGCACACCATCGGCATCTACCTTCTTTGCAATCTCAACATTGTCATTAATCACAAATGGTACATGGTAGGATTTACAGAGCCTGGCAATCTCTTTTGCTTCTGCCAGAAACTCTTCCTCAGCCAGATTTTTTTCCCTGAGCTGGATAAATGTAGCCCCACCTTTCAGCGCTTTTTCCACCTGGCTGTACAGGCTTTCTCCATTCAGCCAGTGACGGTCTGTTACCGCATACAGAACCATATCTTTCTTATCTAATCTCATATTTTGCACCTTCTTCCAATTCTTTTCCTTCCATATTATAAATCGCATCGATGATCCGATTACGGTAGGTTGCGTTTCCATCTCCCGGCTGCATATATTTCCAGCCAGTCTCACCGGCAAGCCCCATGGCACAGACCGCTGCTGCCGCTGCTTCCAGATTATTCTCCGGATTCGCCGCAAGGAATGCCGTCATCATCCCGGAAAGCTGACACCCGGTTCCGGTGATCCGTCCCATCTCCGGACGACCGTTCCGGATCACAAAGCACCTCTTTGCATCACTTACAAGGTCTATTCCTCCAGTCACAGCAATCACGGAACCTGTCCTTCTGGAAAACTCCTTTATAAACGGAATCATTTTCTCCAGATTCTGCTCCGTCAGTGTATCTGCCTCGTCTGCATCCACACCACTCGTTGTACCATGTCCTGCTGCTAAGGTCTTGATCTCAGAAATATTTCCCCGGATCACATCAAACTGAATATCACGTATCAGATTCAGTGCCGCCTCTGTTCGGAACGAACTCGATCCTGCTCCAACCGGATCTAACAGTACTTTATGATACAGTTCATTGGATTTCTTTCCTGCTTTTTGCATGCTTTCAATCTTACGCGGATTCAGCATTCCCATATTGATATTCAGTCCCTGACAGATGGATGTGATTTCTTCAATATCAGTCGGCTCATCCGACATAATCGGACTTGCACCGCAGGCAAGAACCATATTTGCCACATCATTGATCGTCACATAATTGGTGATATTGTGTATCAATGGTGCTTTTTTTCGTACTTCATCCAGATAGTTTCCAAGCATTCTTTTCCTCCGGTAAATCATATTATTTCTTATATCCTTAAAATTGTCTCTATAATTATAAAAAGACAGATATATGTCTGCCTTTCTTCTTTTCACTATTTCTTATTATACTCTTGATTTTCTGAAATGCAATCTGCATTTACCTGAAACATATGTCATTTCCATTCTCATCCCTGTATCCGGCAGATCTATAAAAGACTTCTCCAGATAACAACCGGGGCAGATGCTTTTTCACATCCGCCCCGGCTTCTTATTCACATGGATTTCAATATTCTATTTGCTTTCTGCTGCTTTCTTGCTCATCTCCGGTTTTACAATGAAGATTACCAGAAGAAGTCCAATCAGAGTAACGACTGCTGCTGTCCAGAATACAGATTTTACACCATTCTGGATCAGTGCTACATTGGTCGGATCAGCTGATGTACTTGCATTATATGCGACTGCAAATACTGCAACTGCAATTGTTCCTGAAAGTGAGTTTGCGAAGTTAACCAGAGAAGTTCCGATTCCCATATCTTCCGGTGCCAGCATTGCCTGTGCTGTTGGCGTAATGGATACAGCACGGAAGCTTTCAGCGATACCTGTAACTGCAAGTGCTACAAAATAAATCATGATCGAAGCACCTGAATTTGTTACCAACGCCATCACAGCCATCGGGATCATTGCAAGACTTGTACCAATTACCATTGCTTTCCATGCATTGGCAGCTTTCTTTCCTACCCATGCACCTGCGATAGTAGGAAGAATGATTGTAATCAGTGTACGAGGCATCTGCAGTGCACCTGCTGCACTCGTGGATGCTCCCATAACCTGCATGGCACCGATCGGTGCATAATAGTTCATGGCATTCTGATAGAAATAGCAGATAAATCCTACAATAAGGAGTACTGTGTAGTTTTTATTTTTAAATAATTTCATTGGAATCAACGGCTCTGCAGCTTTATTTTCAATCTTAACAAGTGCAATAAGAGCAATGATACCAATTACAAGACCTGCAAGAATCATTGGATTTGTCCATCCCATAGAAGATCCAAAGTTCAGTGCAAGCAGAATTCCGCAAAGTGATATGATGAGTGCGATCATCCCCGGAACATCAATCGTAACCTTTCCTTCTCTTTTCTGATTCGGCATGTTCATTCCAATCAGTACTATACCAAGAATAAGTGGAATTGCCGGCATAAGGATTGCCACAGTCAATAAGCCCATATCTGTTAAAATACCTGCGATGATACTTCCTCCAAATCCACCAACAGCGATTGCGGTTGCAAGCATACCCATTGCCTTTGGTACATCTTTTCTTTCATTGATAAGACCTGCGATAATGTATGGTGCTGCTGTAAATGCGCCCTGTGCAAGGCTGACAATCAGTCTGAGGATCATCAGTGGAATCAGAGATCTCACAAATGCAAATGCAAAACCTGCAAGTGCACAGATAATTCCAGGAATCACTACAATGTTTCTTCTACCAATAAGGTCACCTAATTTTCCTCCGATCGGAGTCATAATCGATACACCGATCGCACCTACGATAGAGAAGAGTCCTACATATCCCATCGCATCAACTTTTTCAAGGATAGGTGCTGTTAACGTTGCAAATACCAGTCCATACATTGCTACAGAAAGCATCATGCAGATACATCCGATCTGAACCAAGTTTTTCTTTGCCTTCGGAAGCGGAATCGCAACCTGTGGCTGTGCCTGAGCCTGCTGTTCTTTACTCATATTTTTCTCCTCCTGTTCCTAAAGAAACCTTTACTCTCTATTTGTTATTTTTAAGCCACTGTGAAGCGCAATGTGCAAGACAAGCTGCTCCAATCGGGCAAACATCCTCATTAAACTGTGCTTTCGGATGATGTGCCGGATACTGTCCTCTTTCATCCAGATATCCTGCTGACAGATACATAAATGTACTTGGAACCTTTTCAGCGATCACTGCAAAATCTTCAGAAGCACTTGCAGAAATTCCCGGATATGGTGTGAGTCCCGGAATTCCAAGCTCCTGCATATATCCAACCACTTCGTCGGTAAGCTTCGGATTGCAGATCAGCGGAGGAACTTCTGAGATCATCTCAATATCAACGGTTCCGTTATATACAGCTGCTGTCTTTTCAGCGACTTCTTTCATTCTGCGGACCAGAAGTTCTCTTGCTTCCGGTTTGTTGGTACGGATCGTTCCCTGGAGAACAGCAGTCTCAGGAATGATGTTTGCTGCAGTTCCACCTGCAAACTGTCCGATTGTAAGCACACAGGAATGTGTCGGATCACTTTCTCTTGCGATCAATTCCTGCAATGCAAGATGGATATGAACTCCGATGTTGATCGGGTCAATTCCTACATGTGGATAAGCACCGTGGGAGCCTTTTCCATGAATGGTGATCTTAAATCCATCTACAGAATACATCATTGTATCCTTATCATTGTACATAAAAAGTCCAATCGGCATTTTTCCCGGTGATACATGGTACGCAAGCGCTGCATCAACCGGAGGATTCTCAAGAATACCGTTCTCGATCATATTCTTGCTTCCTTCAAAAGTCTCTTCTGCCGGCTGGAACATGAATTTGATAGTTCCTTCCAGTGTATCTTCTTTTTCTTTCAGCATCTTTGCTGCTGTAAGAAGCATTGCAGCATGGAAATCATGTCCGCATGTATGTGCTTCTTTTCCTGTAGGACACGCAAATTCTTCTCCGCTTTCTTCCGGCATCGGAAGTGCATCCATGTCTGCTCTCAGAAGAAGAACTTTTCCCCCTTTACCAAGTGTGGCTGTTACCCCGTAACCACAATCCTTCGGCTCAAGTCCGTATTCTGTCAGCTTTTCCATAACATAAGCTTTGGTCTTTGGAAGATCCAGACCAGTTTCAGCATTTTTGTGGATGTGTCTGCGGTTTGCAATTGTTTCATCCTTTAATTCCAATGCTCTTTCATAGTAATTCATACTAAGCCCTCCTTTAACTTTGTTCCTGCCATTTACATTAAAAATACTGTTCTACTTTTAGAATATTTACAGAACATTTTTATTAGTTTTTGGAACATTTACAGAATAATTATCACGATTACAATATACCAACTTCTAACATTTTAGTCAATAATATTACAGAATATTCTTGATTTTCGTTGTTTTACCTATTTATTCGTTATTTTTTTAATTTTCAGAATATTATGGTTGATTTATGGAAGATAATTTTATATGATACTTTTTGAGAGGTGAAAGAAAATGAGAAGAAAAATTGTGGCTATTACCAGCCAGTACTTAAAGGAACCTGTCTCGCAGATCGTCTCAGAACTAAAACTAAACTGTGACATCCAGGTGGTTTCCTACAACAAATTTGACACAATATCAGAAGTTTACGATTCTTACGCCGGGGACACTGACGGATTTCTTATCAGTGGTAAGATCGCAAAAGCTGCCATTGAGTCAACTGCGCACGCTTATAACCGTCCGATTGTATCCTTTGAAATTGATATAGCCGGTCTGTACCGTGCTCTTTTGAATCTGCTGATTTCCAACCGGGATCTGGATATGGACCGGATTATTCTGGATTTCCTGATTCCGATCGATGGCGGCTGTACTGCAACCGCTTTCCTTAAGGAGCTGGACATTGATACAGTTCCACCACATATTAACAACTGGACCAAGGCACTGACCCGCACCAGTATCAGTACGATTGAAAATCATGTCCTTTCAGAGCTGATCCGTATGTGGAACAACAATGAAATGGATATGGTTCTCTGTCAGTACAGTAATATCCTGCCGGAGCTTCGTGCGCACGGGATCCCGACAATCTATCCGCTGCCAAGTGTCAGCCATATCCGGGATCTTGCAAATGAACTTCTGTCCACGATCGAGCTGGAGCACATGCGTTCCAACCTTCCGGTTATCATCAATGTATCTCCCCGTAGTTCGACAGATAACACACCGGAAAATATCCAGAAGATCTATGTCTGTATGGAAGATTTCTTTAAAAAGAATCTGATGAATTGTATCCCTCAGGAAGTGGATAATCACTGCAGTGCCCTGACCACTGTGGAAATGCTGCAGCATATTACGCACAATAACAAGGTCTGCGAACTGAATGAATTTCTCACCGGCAAACTGCATTTTGAATGTGCTGTAGGATACGGAATCGGGACAAATTTTGACAATGCGATCCGTAATTCTGTAAATGCCCGCAAAGAGGCTGTTCAGTTTGGAAAAAGTTTTATCCAGAATGAAAACGGGGATATGATCGGACCTCTTGGTTCATCCGACCGGAGAGTGATCCAGAATCAGTATGTGCAGAATCTTGGAAAGATTGCAAAGCAGTGTAATCTTTCACCGGTTACGATCAAGAAAGTCCTTGCCAGTACGCATGCTGCCGGATCAAATAAGATTACAACGCACGAGCTTGCCGAACGTATGGGAAGTACGGTGAGAAATGCGAACCGGATTATTCAGAATCTGGAAAATGGGGGAGTTGCGAGGCTCGCATATACGCAGACGACCAATGCGAAGGGGAGGCCGGTTAAGGTGTACGAGTTAGATTTTAATTTCTAAAGAAATGAATTGTTTTACAAAAATATAGGTTGTGTCAGCATCAGACGAAAATAATTCCCACCAGATTCTTTGTGCAAACAATTGAATCTGGTGGGAATTATAGAGTATAAAAAATCTCCCGGAACTACTTCCGAGAGGTTTCTACAGGGGATGACAGAATCGAACTGCCGCTAAGAGTTTTGGAGACTCCTGTCATACCATTTGACCAATCCCCTATTTGATTTTATGATCTAAAAAAGACCACTTGTTATTTATAGCACAGTGGTCTTTTTTTGTCAATGAATTATTTTAGTTTTTCGCATTTTGGCGGATTTCATCAAGGTGAAGGATTCTCTGGTTGCGGCTTCCGCGGAATTCCAGGGTGAGATCTTTTTCGGCTTCGATGAACTCGCCGTCTACGAGGGTATCGATACAGGCGAGCATCTTGTCAGTGTATTCTGTGTAGACTTTTCCGCCGGGGATGAGGTCTACATCATAGAGATATCCGGTGTAGCACCAGACATTTTTCTCCGGGTAGCTTTCTTTGATCTTTTGCAGGAGTCCTGCGAGTTCTTTCTGGTTCTCTGGCTCGAAGGGTTCGCCGCCTAGGAGGGAAAATCCCTGGATATATGCCGGTTTGAGTGCTTCGAGGATCTCTGCTTCAACTTCTTTGGTGTATGGATTTCCGTAATTGAAATCCCAGGTTTCGGAATTGAAGCATCCTTTGCAGTGATGCCGACAGCCGGATACGAAAAGGCTGACCCTGACGCCGGTTCCATTTGCGATATCGTAATTTTTAATTGTTCCGTAATTCATATCTTTATACTTCCCTTTTTCTCATTATAGCAGTACTACTCTGCTGTCCGTTCTTACTCTTCTTATCAATTATAGCAAATCACACCTGAAAATCAACCACTATTGTCCTCCGGTAAAGCACGATTCCAACCGCTCCGGCGGTTTTTTGACTCCTCCAAATGCTGTGGTGAGTGCTGCTACGATTTGTCCGCATACGGTCGCCCAAGCAACTGCTTTTTTGCAAAAATAATATTAGTGTTTTACAGCCAGATCCATTATACTATACTTATAAACACCCAAAATGTGAAAGGCAGATCAATCCAATGGCAGGAAAACTATTTTAACTGCCCCCACAAGCAAAGGAGGGATTCTCATGACGAAAAAAGCAACGCCAAAAATTTATTTTATTCTGTTACTTTTGTTTATTCTGCTTACTGGCTGCTCAGACAAAAAGGCATCTGAATCAGCCGTAAGTCCGGAAGCCGAAGCAGTAATTACTGCAATGTTTACTGCGCCAAATGAAGAATTATACTCTCAGGATGCTTCTAATGTAATCGGTGAAAATACTGATGCAAATTCTGATGATGCTTTCGCCAATTCTGAGAAAATTCTCGAAAACTGGAACAAGCTTGTAGGAAAATATTTTGAGAGCGACCGATTAGAATATTTTGTTTCAACCTATGGTCAGACCTATCTGTCCGAAGCAGCTTATAATAATACAAAAATAACAGTAAAAGATATTTCACTTGATTCCAAAACAGATGATTCTGAAACAGTTCTTGTGACTTTTAAGATCAATAAAGAAGAAATGGTCGAAAAAATCTATTTTTCTTATGACCAGGATGGTTTGATAAAAGACGTTTATCCAATTAATTTTAAATAATTTATAATAAAGGACACGGCTTCGCCAAGCGAAAGCCATGTCCTTTATTATATCTTCTCACTATTTTTTCAAAAACATTTCCATCCTTACAGATGCAGTACCCTGTCCTTAATCTCCTGGGTCCTTCCCTGATTCCAGAACTGGGTTCCGATATATCCGCAGGTTCTTCTCGCTACAAAGAGCTTATCCTGATCCCGGTTGCCACAGTTCGGGCATTCCCATACCAGCTTTCCGGTCTCGTCCTCGATAATCTTAATTTCTCCGTCATAGCCGCAGACTTCACAGAAATCACTCTTGGTATTCAGCTCTGCATACATGATATTCTCATAAATGTACTGTAATACGGAAAGTACCGCCGGAATATTGGTCTGCATATTCGGTACTTCGATATAGCTGATCGCCCCACCCGGTGAAAGCTTCTGAAATTCCGATTCAAATTTCAATTTGCTGAACGCATCAATTTTTTCGGTAACATGTACATGATAGCTGTTCGTAATATAGTTCTTATCTGTAACGCCCGGAATGATTCCGAAACGCTTCTGCAGACATTTTGCAAACTTGTATGTGGTAGATTCCATCGGTGTGCCATATACGGAATAACTGATATTTTCTGCTTCTTTCCATTCTTTACATTTATCATTCAGGCGCTGCATAACTGCCAGTGCAAATGGCTTCGCCTCCGGATCTGTATGGGATTTGCCAAGCATCCGCATACACATCTCATAAAGTCCTGCATAGCCAAGAGAAATGGTAGAATATCCGTCAAATAACAGCTTGTCAATCGTCTCACCCTTTTTCAGACGGGCAAGTGCCCCGTTCTGCCACAGGATCGGTGCAACATCTGAAACAGTTCCGAGAAGGCGTTCATGTCTGCACCGGAGTGCTCTGTGACAAAGCTCCAGTCTCTCATCCAGGATTTCCCAGAAACGTTCCATATTGCCCTCTGCTGAACATGCCACGTCAACCAGGTTGATCGTTACAACCCCCTGATTGAAACGTCCATAGAACTTATGACTTCCGTCTGCATTTCTCTGGGAATCTTCTACGGTAAGGAATGAGCGGCATCCCATGCACGGATAAACATCTCCGTTTTTCAGTTCTTTCATGATCTTTGCAGAAATATAATCCGGCACCATACGCTTTGCCGTACATTTTGCAGCCAGCTCAGTCAGATACCAGTATTTGGAATCCTCAGTAATATTATCTTCATCCAGTACATAGATCAGCTTCGGGAACGCCGGTGTGATCCATACACCCTTTTCATTCTTAACACCCTGCATACGCTGCTTCATCACTTCTTCGATGATCATCGCAAGGTCATCCCTGGTTCTTCCTTCCGGGACCTCATCCAGATACATAAACACCGTTACGAAAGGTGCCTGTCCGTTACAGGTCATCAGTGTGATCAGCTGATACTGGATCGTCTGGATTCCGCTCTGTACTTCGGTACGAAGCCTTCTCTCTGTGATCTTGTCGATGATTGCATCATCCAGAACCTCTCCGGATTCTATTCTTTCTTCAATGACACTCTTGCGGAGCTTCTGACGGCTTACATCTACGAATGGTGCAAGATGTGACAGCGTAAATGATTGTCCGCCATACTGGTTACTTGCAACCTGTGCAACGATCTGTGTGGTCACATTACACGCGGTAAAGAAACTATGTGGTTTCTCGATCATCGTCTCGCTGATGACAGTTCCGTTCTGGAGCATATCCTCCAGGTTGATCAAATCACAGTTGTGCTCTTTCTGCGCAAAATAGTCCATATCATGAAAATGAATGATTCCTTCTTCGTGTGCACGGACGATTTCCTCCGGAAGAAGGACTCTCTTAGTAAGGTCCTTGCTGACCTCTCCTGCCATGTAATCTCTCTGTGTAGAGTTGATCACAGGATTCTTATTGGAGTTCTCCTGCTTTACTTCCTCGTTCATATGATCGATCAATGCAAGAATTCCGTTATCCGTTGTATTCGACTTTCTGGTTAATTCTCTCTTATAGCGATAGCGGACATACTTCTGGGCAACCTCATAACCACGCATCTCCATAATGCCGGTCTCAACCATATCCTGGATGTCCTCCACATTCACTGCATGCGTAAATTCCTCTGCCTGCTGTGCAATCTTCTCCGCAATTGCAATGATCTGAAAGTCATTCATCCTGTGGATGTTCTCAACCTCTTCATTCGCTTTTTTGATCGCATTCACAATCTTCTCCAGCCGGAAGTCTACTTCCTCACCGTTTCTTTTGATTACTCTCGTCTTTACTTCCAAATCCATCCCAACTTTCTCCTAACTTTGTTCCATCGCCCCACAAAATATAGTGTCACTTTTAAGTTTCTCCACTATATTTTGCGCTCTGTAGTATATGATACCCCATATTCACGAAAATGAAAAGGGGGATTTTTGTTTTTTTTATGTTATTTTTTTATCTTGCCATTTTCCAGATTCGGTCTTAAGAATTCTTCTTTCGCATACTCCCAGATCGCTTCTGAGCCTTTTGCCGTATTCCGGTTACGGTTCAGGATCTGTTCAATATGAACATCGTGTTCCTCCCACGCTTTGCCGTCTGTAGCCGCATTTAACATGATCGGCTGGATATTGTCCATCGTCCGGGCAAACTTCGACTCAGCAGTCTCCTGTGCCTCAAATTCCTCCCAGAGCGCCCGAAATTCCTTTCCCTGCTTTTCCGGAAGAAGTCCGAAAATCCGGTCCGCAGCCTTCACTTCCCGTTCCCTCTGCGTCTTCTTCGCATTTTCATCATAGGCATAGGTATCCCCCGCATCAATTTCTACAATATCATGGATCAAAAGCATCGTCACTGTCTTAAGAACATCGATCTTCTCATTGGCATATCCCGCAAGCAGAACCGTCATGATTGCCATATGCCACGCATGCTCCGCGTCATTCTCCTTACGCACCCCATCCGTCAGATATGTCTGCCTTCCAATAAATTTTTCCTTATCAATCTCCCGAAAGAAATTAAATAATTGCGTAAGCTCTTCTTTTTCCACGTTTTGCTCCTTCTATGATGAAATACACTCTATTTGAACACCTCAAAATCCTTTTTCTCAGTACACGCACACTGTTATATATTCTACCACAAACTACCCTGTATCGGAACTTTTATTTTGTAAAAGATTGTACCATTTTTCCCAATAAATTTTGTCAAAAATTCCGTATTGAAAAAGCGCGCAATCTGTAGTAGATTACGCGCTTCCACATAAATTTGTTTCCTATTTACCATTTTTTTCGCTTCGACACCTTCAACCGGTTCATCGCCCTTGAAAGCGAAGCCTGTGTCCGGTAATATTCCTGTATACTCTGTTTCTGGCGAAGCTTTTCTTCTGCATACTCCATCTGCTCCTGGGCAAGTCTGGCATCGATATCCTCCGGTTTCTCTGCCGTCTGCACCAGCATCGTCACACGGTTGTTAACGATCTCAAGGAATCCGGCTCCGACCGCAAGGTTCACCCATTCGCCTTCTTCAAACTGAAGCATTGCCTCACCGATCACCACAGCGATCACCATATTTTCATGGTGCGGAAGAATTTCCATTCCACCGCCGTCCGGTACCGGCACGATCATCTTTCTGCAACGTCCTTCATAGAATACCCGGTCACTGGAAATGATTTTAAGTCCAAATGTATCCATACCTGGCACCTCTATTCTGCTTTTTCAGCCTTTGCCTTCTCGATGACTTCATCAATCGTTCCTACATTGAAGAATGCATTTTCCGGATACTCATCCATTTCTCCGTCGAGGATCATCTTAAATCCTCGGATCGTCTCTTTCAGAGGTACATATTTTCCCGGAACTCCGGTAAATGTCTCTGCAACGAAGAATGGCTGGGAGAGGAATTTCTGAATCTTTCTTGCTCTCATAACCGTTGCCTTGTCTTCATCGGAAAGCTCTTCCATACCAAGAATTGCGATGATATCCTGCAGCTCTTTGTATTTCTGCAGAACCTCTGTTACACGGTTTGCAACTTCATAATGTTCTTCTCCGACAATATCCGCCTCCAGAATACGGGAGTTAGATTCCAGTGGATCAACTGCCGGGTAAATACCCTGTTCTACAACCTTACGGGAGAGTACGGTTGTTGCATCCAGATGAGCAAATGTAGTTGCCGGAGCCGGGTCTGTAAGGTCATCTGCAGGGACATAGACAGCCTGTACGGATGTGACAGAACCATTCTTTGTAGATGCGATCCGCTCCTGCAGTTCACCCATTTCAGTTGCCAGTGTCGGCTGATAACCTACGGCTGATGGCATACGTCCAAGAAGTGCGGATACTTCGGAACCTGCCTGTGTAAAACGGAAAATATTATCAATGAAAAGAAGCACATTCTGATGTTCTTTATCACGGAAATATTCAGCCATCGTAAGTCCTGTCTCAGCGACACGCATACGTGCTCCAGGTGGTTCGTTCATCTGACCAAACACTAAGGCTGTCTTATCCAGAACTCCGGATGCTTTCATTTCTGTCCAGAGGTCGTTACCTTCACGGGAACGTTCTCCAACACCGGTAAAGATGGAATATCCGCCGTGCTCTGTGGCTACGTTACGGATCAGTTCCTGGATCAGTACAGTCTTACCTACACCGGCACCGCCGAACAGACCGATCTTACCACCTTTTGCATAAGGTGCAAGCAGGTCGATAACCTTGATCCCGGTTTCCAGGATTTCTACAACCGGGCTCTGGTCTTCAAATGATGGCGGATCTCTGTGGATCACCCAGTGTTCGGTATCTTCTTTGATTTCTTCGCCATTATCGATGGTTTCTCCAAGTACGTTGAACAGACGTCCAAGGGTCTGCTCTCCAACCGGTACTTTAATTCCAGAACCGGTAGCGGTTACTTCCATGTCCTTGCAAAGTCCTTCACTTGCTGCCAGCATCAGACAACGAACCTCATCATTTCCCAGATGCTGCGCAACTTCCATAATACAGGTTTTTCCGTTGTTCTCCACCTGCAGGGCATCTTTGATGCGCGGCAGATTTCCGTCTTCAAATACAACGTCAACAACTGGTCCCATGACCTGTACAATACGTCCTTTATTCATACCTGTTTTCACTTCCTTTTCCGTTTCTGGGCTTTGGCGCCTGCACAAACCTCGGTAATTTCCTGTGTAATCGCAGCCTGCCTTGCCCTGTTATATATAATAGAAAGATCTTTGATGATTTCCTGCGCGCTGTCTGTTGCTGATTGCATTGCTGTCATTCGCGCATTGTGTTCGCTTGCATATGCCTCTACCAGACATCCATAGATCATACCAACCACATAGTTCGGTACGATACTGTCCAGAACCGCCTCTGCTGATGGATAAAGCGCGATTGCCTCTCTATGGATGTTAAGCGGCATTTTCATTTCATTAAATGAAGATCTCTCAAGCGGCAGGATCTTCATTTTTTCAACCGTTGTCAGCATCGAATTTTCCATTCTGGTGTAAACGATGTAGACCTCGTCCAGTTCACCTCTCTCATACTGGGAAAGAATCACTTCCGCGATATCTCTTGCCCTGTGCATGGTCGGTTTCTGCACAGTATAGAGGAAATTGGTGTCAATTTCCACACCCTTATTCGCATAATAGTGTCTGCCAAGCTCACCGACTACGAACAGCTTATGCTCTCCCGGTTCCTCCAGGATCTCATCCTCCACCTTGACAATGTTGTGGTTGTAAGCTCCTGCAAGTCCTTTATCCGCAGTAATGACAATGGAACCTATCTTTCGTTTCTCTTTTGGAATCTCTTCCCGCACATCAAAATACCGGTGCTCGATCTCAGGAATATGCCTCAGGATTCTGGAAATCTCTCCCTGAAGTCCGTAAAAGTACGGCTCTGAATCTGTCAGCTTTTTCTTCGCCTGTCTCATCTTGGTAGACGAGATCATATACATGGCGTTCGTGATCTTCATCGTATCTTTGACGCTGTTGATTCGAGTCTGTATTTCTCTGATATTTGCCATATTAACACCTGCTGTCTTTGAATTCCTTCGCTGTTTCCACAATCTTTGCAGCCAGTTCATCGGACAGAGCCTTTGTCTGCTCAATCTCTTCACTGATTTCCGGATGAACTGTTGCAAAATAATTCAGCATATCCATCTGGAATTTCTTAACCTCTTTTACCGGAATTCCCAGAAGCACTTTATTTCGTGCTGCGCAGAGGGTGATGACCATCTCATGCATGGACATTGGATGTCCGAGTGGCTGTTTCAGAAGTTCCATCAGACCAGATCCATATTCCAGCTGTTCCTTTGTTGCTGCATCCAGATCGGAACTGAACTGTGTGAATACTTCCATCTCACGATACTGTGCAAGATCGATACGGATACTTCCGGCTGCCTTCTTCATTGCCTTTGTCTGTGCTGCACCACCAACACGGGATACGGAAAGACCTACGTTAACCGCCGGTCTCATTCCTGAGAAGAACAGATCACTTTCCAGGAAGATCTGTCCATCTGTAATGGAAATGACGTTGGTCGGAATGTATGCAGATACATCTCCTGCCTGTGTCTCGATGATTGGAAGTGCTGTGATCGAACCGCCTCCCATTTCATCACTTAAACGGCTTGATCTCTCAAGCAGTCTTGAATGCAGATAGAAAACATCTCCAGGATAAGCTTCACGTCCCGGTGAACGTCCAAGAAGCAGGGACAGCGCACGGTATGCAACTGCGTGCTTTGAAAGATCATCGTAAACGATCAGGACATCTTTTCCTTTATGCATGAAATGTTCTGCGATCGCGGTTCCTGCATATGGTGCAATATACTGAAGCGGTGCACAGTCACTTGCTGTTGATGCTACTACGATGGTGTAATCCATTGCGCCGCCGTTTTTAAAAGTATTGACAACCTTTGCGATCGTTGATGCTTTCTGACCGATTGCTACATAGATACAGATGACATCCTTACCCTTCTGATTCAAAATCGTGTCTGTAGCAATGGAAGTCTTTCCTGTCTGACGGTCTCCAATAATCAACTCTCTCTGTCCACGTCCGATCGGGAACATAGAATCGATAGAAAGGATTCCTGTTTCCATTGGAACGCTGACGGATTTACGGTCTACAATTCCTGGTGCTTCATTTTCAATCGGTCTGTAATCTTCTGCTTCGATTTCTCCCGCTCCGTCAATCGGAGCTCCAAGTGCATTTACGACACGTCCGATAAATTTATCGCCAACCGGTACTCCGGCTTTCTTTTTGGTACGCATCACTTTCGTACCTTCTTTGATCTCTACATCTGATCCGAACAGGATGCAGCCGATCGTATCTTTCTGAATGTCCTGAACCATACCTTTCAGTCCATTTTCAAATGTCACGATTTCTCCGTACATTGCATGCTCTATTCCATAGATATTTGCAATTCCGTCACCGACAGAGACAACCGTACCGACCTCGCTGTCTTTACTGATCTGATCAAAGTTCTCTATTTCATTTTTCAGAATAGAAATAATTTCATCTGAGCTAATTGAACTCACTTTGTTCACCTCCAGGTCAATTTTTGCTCTAATCTCGATAATCTTCCTTTCAGACTCCAGTCATATTCATCATCACCGGTCTTTAAGATAAATCCGCCAAGTAATGCCGGATCTTTGACTATCTCGATCTTCACATCTGTCTTATGGTACTTCTCACAAAGAAATTCTCTGATTTTCTCAAGTCGCTTTTCATCTGGTGCTTCCACACAGGTAAGCGTTGCCATCTGGATTCCTTCCTGCATTTTACAGTATCTGTCATAAGCAAAAAGAATCTGACTGATCTCGCTCATTCTCTGATTACGGCATACAACCTTGAGAAAATTTTTTATTTCTTCCGGGAAAATCTTGTCGATCGAACTTAATTTTTCCCGCATCGGTACCACCGGACTTGCAAATGTTTCTTCAAGCACCGGTACTTCTTCAAAAAGCCTTTCAGTCTCTCCTACCGCTTCTTTTGAAATTCCAAGCTCATATAAAACATGTGCATACTGTTTTGCCGAAGGGCTACAGCAATACTCTTTATTTAACCTCTTCATTGACATGAGCATCACCTGCACCTTTCAGAAACTGATCATATATATCCTGATTTCCTTTTGTGTCATCCACAATCTTACGTGCTGCCTGCATTGCCAGTCCTGCGATCTCACTTTGCAGATCATTCATGGTCTGTTTGCGTTCATTTTCAATCGTCTTTCTGGCATCTTTCAGGATTCCTACGGCTTCCGTATTGGCTTCCTGAAGGATACGCTCTGATTCTCCGGCTGCAGTTTTCTTAGCTTTTTCCACGATCTGAATGGATTCTGCCTTTGCTCCTTCCAGAGCCTTTTCATATTCCGCTTTCAGTCTCGCCGCTTCTTCCTGACTATCACTGGCATTCTTCAGTCCGTCAGCAATCATTTTTTCACGTTTTTCCATAATTCCCATTACTGGTTTGAATAAGAATTTTTTCAGCAAAAGATAAAAGACAATCAGGTTGATGATCGTAAAGAGAAGGCTTACATTAAACTGTATCACCTGTCCCACCTGCCTTTCTTCATTTTACTTTTCTTATTTCAGCATCAAGATGATAAGAAGTCCGATAATGAAACCGTAAATAGCGGTTGCCTCTGCAAGTGCACAACCAAGGATCAGGTTCTTGCTGATCTTGCTTTCTGCTTCCGGCTGTCTTGCGATCGCATCTACTGCTTTACCTGTTGCAAGGCTGATTCCAAGTCCTGCTCCTAAACCTGTTAAAACTGCTACTGCTGCTCCAATTGCTACTAACATAATCTTAATCTCCTTTTTTCTTATAGATTTGTGTTTCTTCTGTCATTTCGGGATTATTCCTGCTCCTCATTCATGAAAAGTGCTGTCAGGAATACGAATACATATGCCTGCAGGAATCCATCGAAAATATCGAAGTAAAAACTAAATGGTATCGGGATAAGAACCGGAGCCACTGCTTTTAAAAGCTCCATGATAACAAACGCTCCCAATACATTACCGAACAGACGCATGCAAAGTGATAATGGTCTGATCACAATCTCCAGAACCATAATTGGTGCTACGAATGGTACCGGCTTTGCAAAATGCGCCGCCCAGTGCTTAAATCCATTCTTCCGGATTCCGGAAAATTCAATCAGGCACATACTCATGATCGCAAGTGCTGCTGTTACATTGAGGTCTTTTGTCGGTGACTTAAATCCGAACAGACCAATGATATTGGCTATCCCAATATAGATAAGCACTGTAATCAGATACGGAATATATTTCCTGTTTTCTTTTCCCATGATGTCTTCAAAGAAGTCCAGTCCTTTTCCTATTGCGGATTCCAATAAAAGCTGAACCTTTCCCGGATTTTCGACGCTCAAGCTCCGGACAAATATGATACAAAGTCCTACGATTACCGCCATGATGATCCAGGTAACTACGACCGACTCTTTTACCGGTATTCCGCCGAATATCGGGATCGTAAACACCGTCTCGCAGTTCAGCTCTTCTAACAGAGTCTCTGTTAAATGTTCCGTATCGCTCCCTCCCTTTCGTTTTATTTATTCTTATTTTAGAGTACTTTTTAGAGTGTCCTCTAAAAGTCATGCTTATATTACGCTCACACTTTTTCTTTGTCAATATTTTCAGCTTTTGTAGATTGTACAGTAAAAAAACCAATTTTTTTATCTATTTTCACCATCTTCATCTATTTTTCTTTTATTTTCTTTAGCTGTTTTTACTTCTATTTTTTGACACTTTTTTTAGTTTGTAGCATTCGAGATTCTTTTTTGACGGATTTTGTGCTTTCGTACAGTTGAATTTTTGGCATTTTTTACAATTATTTTCTTTCATTTTTATGCACTATGTATAGTGACTATGTCGAATATGTATATGGTGGGATGGTTATTTTGTTTTTGGAAATGAAGAGTTGATTTGGACTTGCGCTATCACTATTCCGCACTTGGTCCATTAGATATAAAAAAAGGACTCAAACTGAGTCCTTCAAGTTACAGGGGATGACAGAATCGAACTGCCGCTAAGAGTTTTGGAGACTCCTGTCATACCATTTGACCAATCCCCTATATGAAATTGTTGATTGCTGAAGCAACCATGGACTATATTAACACAATGGCTGCTTCCTGTCAATCATTTATTCAATATTTTCTTTGCGTCCTTTGCAAATAATTTCTTCGCGCAGGTTTCACTTACAGATCGCCCCTGCTGATCTGATCGATCTTTTTCAGTTCTTCCCGGGTGAACTTCGTATTCTGCACAATCTCCACATTCTGAATGATCTGCTCCGGTCTGGACGCTCCGATCAGCACACTGGTCACATCCTCATCTTTCAGGATCCAGCTCAGTGCCATCTGTGCAAGAGACTGTCCTCTCTCACCTGCCATCTTATTCAGAGCCTCGATCTGCGCAAGCTTTTCTTTCGTCAATGCATCGGCATGTAGAAATCTTCCATCCACAGCAATCCGGCTGTCTGACGGTATTCCGTGCAGATATTTATCTGTCAGAAGTCCCTGTGCCAGCGGACTAAATGCAATGATTCCTTTTCCCATCTGGTTCGCCGTCTTTTTCAAGCCGTTCTGTTCAATCGTCCGGTCAAAAATGGAATACCGGTTCTGGTTAATGACAAACGGACATTTCAGATCTTCCAGAATCTCCGCTGCACGTACCATTGTCGGACCATCATAGTTAGAAATTCCGACATAAAGTGCCTTCCCACTCTTTACGATGGAATCGAGTGCCCCCATCGTTTCTTCCAGTGGGGTATTCGGATCCATTCTGTGATGATAGAAGATATCTACATAATCCAGCCCCATTCTCTTCAGGCTCTGGTCAAGGCTTGCTAGCAGATACTTCCTGCTTCCCCAGTTCCCGTAAGGTCCCGGCCACATATCATAGCCTGCCTTGGTACTGATGATCATCTCATCCCTGTATGGTGCAAAGTCTTCTTTTAAAATCTTCCCAAAATTCGTCTCAGCACTTCCGTATTCCGGTCCATAGTTATTCGCAAGATCGAAATGGGTGATTCCCAGATCAAATGCTGTCCTCAACATTGCCTTCATATTCTCCGGATCCGCATTGGTTCCAAAATTGTGCCAGAGTCCTAAAGAAACTGCCGGCAGCAAAAGCCCGCTTTTCCCACAACGGTTATATACCATGGTATCATATCTCTCAGATGATGCTGTATACATAATTCATTTCCTCCTTCATTATCTCTGAAATGAAACTTTACTATTTCTTTTACAGATTTCTCCTATCAGATAGGATACCTTTTTCCTGCATAAATGTCCAGTAAATCCCGGCATCTGCCCTTTTTCTGCCGGAAAACGGGATTCTTTTTGTAACCGTCAGCCGGAAATTACATCTGTCTCAGAAGATTTACCATTTCGATTGCAGAAAGTGCACAGTCATATCCCTTATTTCCACCTTTACTTCCGGCTCTTGAAATTGCCTGTTCGATATTTTCAGTCGTGATCACACCAAATAATACCGGCACTCCGGTTGCAAGTCCGACCTGTGCGATCCCTTTGGATACCTCATTGCAGACATAATCATAATGCGTTGTGTCTCCACGGATCACTGCTCCCACACAGATCACTGCATCATACTTTCCGGATGCAGCCATTTTAGAAGCTGCTGTCGGAATCTCAAATGCTCCCGCTACCCATGCTGCCGTTATGTTTTCATCCTCCACGCCATGGCGTACCAGCCCGTCTACCGCACCACCAAGTAGTTTATTGACAATAATCTCATTAAATCTTGAAGCAACAATTCCTACTTTCATTCCCTCTGGTGCTACTACTTTTCCTTCTAATACGTTGATCTGTCTCATGTTTTTTCCTCCTGTAATTAAAATGTTTATTCTATATATAAATACTGTTTATTCTCTTTTTACTGAAATTTGATTTCTTTAAAGATATGTCCCATCTTTTCCTGCTTCGTCTTCATATAAAATGCATCAAATTTCTGCGGTGCTATTTCAATCGGTACTCTCTCATGGATTGCAAGCCCGAAACCGGAAAGTCCATATACCTTCTCCGGATTATTAGTAAGAAGCCGGAGTGATTTTACTCCCAGATCTGATAAAATCTGAGCCCCTACCCAGTATTCCCTGAGATCCGGTGCAAATCCCAGACGGATGTTGGCTTCCACGGTATCGTATCCCTGTTCCTGAAGTTCATACGCTTTCAGCTTGTTGATCAGACCGATTCCCCTTCCCTCCTGTCGCATATACAGAAGAACTCCTCTTCCTTCTCTCTCAATCTGCTTCATCGCCGACTGCAGCTGCTTTCCACAATCGCAGCGGAGAGATCCGAAAGTATCGCCGGTCAGGCACTCGGAATGTACACGGCACAGAACGTCTTCCCCATCACCAATCTCACCTTTCACCAGTGCCACATGATGTTCACCGGTAATGTCATTCACATACCCATAGATCTGAAATTCTCCATACTGGGTTGGCATCTTTGCACATGCTTCCCGCACGACATGTTTTTCATGGATTCTGCAGTAATCCTGCAGATCTTTAATCGTAATAAATTTCAGGTCGTACTTCTTCGCCAGCTTCCAGAGATTCTCTGTCCGCATCATCGTTCCGTCCTCTTCCATGATCTCACAGCAGATTCCACATTCTTTCAGTCCGGCAAGACGCATCAGATCAACCGTTGCCTCGGTATGACCATTTCTTACCAGCACACCTCCATGCCTTGCCACCAGCGGAAATACATGCCCCGGTCTTCGAAGGTCCTGTGGTTTTGTTCCTTCTTCTGTCAGGCTACGCATGGTATATCCGCGCTCTGCTGCTGAAATTCCCGTTGTCGTATCCACATGGTCAACGGATACCGTAAATGCAGTCGAATGGTTATCTGTATTTTCAGAAACCATCTGTGGCAGCCCAAGCTGTCCGGCCAGCGCTGCACTCATCGGTGTGCAGATCAGCCCTTTCGCATGGCATGCCATAAAATTGATATTCTCCTGGGTTGCAAATTCCGCCGCGCAGATCATATCCCCTTCATTTTCCCGGTCCGGATCATCCGTTACCAGAACGATCCTTCCCTGGCGTAATTCTTCAAGTGCCTCTTCTACGCTATTGTATTGATACTGTTTCTCCATTTGTTACTTCCTCCTGTCCGATCATAACTCATTTTTATCCTGTTCTTCTTTGTACTCTCCATTTCAATCCCGGAATTTCTTCGCATCAAATTCCATACTCCTCTAATAATTCCATGGTAAGTCCTCCACATTTTCCAGCCGGTTCCGATGGTGTAAGAAACTTTTTAATATACTTCCCTACAATATCATTTTCCAGATTCACCCTGTCCCCAGCTTTTTTCTTCAGCAGCGTGGTTTCCTCTCCGGTATGAGGAATGACTGATACCTGAAAGCTTTTTTCATTTACTTCTGCCACTGTCAGACTGATTCCATCAATACAGATTGAACCTTTTTCTACGATCAGTTCCAGAATCTCCGGCGTTGTCCGGATTTTTACCCATACTGCATTTTCTTCCTTTCTGAGTTCTTCAATCATTCCGGTCCCATCAATATGCCCTGCAACGATATGTCCGCCGAATCTGCCATCTGCCGCCATCGCGCGTTCCAGATTCACTTTTTCACCGATCTTTGTGTCACCGAGGTTGGTTCTTCGCACCGTCTCCGCCATCACATCTGCGGTAAATCCATCTTTTTCCAGGGAAACCACCGTCAGGCAGACACCATTTACCGCAATACTGTCTCCGATCCTGGTTCCACCGAGTACTTTTTTTGCCCGGATCGCAATCTTCCCGGATGATCCAGAAAGTCGGAGTGACCGGATAGATCCGGTTTCTTCTACAATTCCTGTAAACATTTACATTTCCTCCAAAACCTTATACTCTGCCAGAATATCTTCTCCAACCTGCGAGATTCTCATAAGCTGTAGCTTGATGGCATCGTCTACTTTCTCAACTCCAAAGCCTTCCACCGGAGTCTTGCCGCCTCTTCCGCCAAAAATTTTCGGTGCGATAAAAGCTTTCACCTCATTTACGATACCGGATTGCAGGGCATCCTCATTTAAAGTTCCACCGCCTTCAATAAGTACACTGTCTATTCCCAGCTCTCCAAGCTTTCTCATCAGAAGCTGCAGATTGATCTCCCCTTTTTCCGAAGGAACTCTGAGAAGCACGACTCCAAGCTTTTCCAGACTGCGTTTTTTCTCTTCTAAACAAATCGCATTCCCCTTTTCACCGGCATATGCAATGATCGTCCGGTATCTCCCTGCTGTCTGGCAGATCTGACTGTCCAGTGGGATCCTGAGCATACTGTCACAGATAATTCTGACCGGACTTTTCTTTCCCTCCAGACGCACATTCAGCATCGGATCATCTGCCAGAACCGTTCCGATTCCTGCCATGATCGCCATATAGTCATGGCGCATCTCATGTACCAGACTTCTTGCTTCCTCACCGGATATCCATTTTGATGCTCCTGTTTTTGTCGCAATCTTTCCGTCTGCCGTCATTGCGTATTTCATCACCACATAGGGCAGCCCTGTTGTGATATAGTGGAAAAAGACCGGATTTAACGCATCACATTCTTCGCGCAGGAAATCCTCTTCCACCTGGACGCCTGCCTCGCGTAAAATCTTTGCTCCTTTGCCGGACACTTTCGGATTCGGATCTCTCGATCCGATCACAACCCGTGCAATCTTCTGTTCCAGAATCGCTTCCGTACATGGTGGTGTCTTCCCATAATGGCAGCACGGCTCCAGCGTCACATAAAGTGTTGCTCCCTCGGCGCTTTCTGTCAGGGATGCGATTGCGTTCCGTTCTGCATGAAGCTCACCACATTTTTCGTGATATCCTTCCCCGATAATGCTTCCGTCCTTTACGATCACGGCACCAACCATCGGGTTTGGATTTGTCCATCCACGTCCTTTTTTTGCCAGTTCAATTGCACGGCGCATGTAAAATTCATCTGTCATTTTTTCTCCTTTCTCATCTCTCCCGGAAACGTTCTCCGGTAAATGTACTCTGCTAAACATTTTAGATATGTTGCCGGATAAGTCTCTTTTCAAAAATGTGCTTTGGCATATAGGAAAAGCCCTGACAGATTCTCTTACCTGTCAGGGCTTTCTTTCTCAGTTATATCGCTGTACGCTCTGTCATACTTCTCGGAAATACCATTTTCTCATCGAATCCGGCCTCGGCATTTTATTTTCCGGAAAATAAAAACTCTGGAATGATTCCCATTCCAGAGCGTTTTACTTTTTATTCCTGCATATATGATAGAAACCGCTTTTATCAGTAACGATTCAACTTCTTCCATCCAGACTTTACTGTCGGCACTGGAATCTCACCAGTTCATACCTTACGGCTCGCGGGCTTTACCGCCGGTGGGGAATTTCGCCCCGCCCTGAAGCATTATTTGGTTTTACAAAACTTACTATAGCACGGTAACGCAGTAATTGCAAGATTATTTTTTCGACAAACCAGTATGTTTATGCTATTCTTATATGGAGATATCAAAGTCCGCTTATTACCAGGCTGGTACAGATGGTTATTTCATTTAATCTGGCTTTAAGAAAGACGAGGAATTCAAAAACATGTTTCATAAATTTTTAAAATACATTTCCCAGAGTATTTCCGGAATGATCGGTGTCTCCGTCTACATTCTGGCAGATACCTTTTTTATCTCTTACAAATGCGGTGCAGATGGACTTGCTGCCCTGAATCTGATCCTGCCGGTGTTCGGTCTGGTCTTCGCAATCGGTTCGATGATCGGAATCGGCTCCGCCACACGATACAATATCAGCACAGCCAAAGGTTCACCTTCGGACTACTATTTTACCCAGTCCATCTTCTGGTGTCTCATATGCAGCATTCCTTTTATGCTCACCGGAATCTTCATTCCGCATAAAGCACTTGCACTTTTAGGGGCAGATGCCGGGCTCATCCGGCTTGGACGTAATTATATGCGTATCGTCCTGCTATTTACCCCGTTTTTTATGTCAAACTATACCTTCACGGCATTTGCGAGGAATGACCATGCGACCTCTATCGCCATGATCGGTTCCATTTCCGGAAGCTTCTTTAATATTTTATTTGACTATATTTTCATGTTCCCTTTGAATCTTGGATTTCTGGGGGCTGCACTTGCAACCGCTCTTTCACCGGTTGTGACGATGCTGGTATGTTCGACACATTATCTTGGAAAGAATAACCATGTAGAGTTTCACTGGCGCAAACCCTCTCTTCGCCGGATCATCAGATGCTGCCAGCTTGGTGTTTCTGCATTTTTTGCTGAAATTTCTTCCGCTGTCATTACGATTATATTTAACATGCTGATTCTGCGCATTGCGGGAAATATCGGGATCGCAGCCTACGGCGTAGTTGCAAATATTTCACTGGTCGCAATGGCGATCCTAAACGGACTTGCCCAGGGTGCACAGCCGCTGATCAGCCAGAGTTATGGAAAGGGTGAACATGATCTAGTCCGTAAATTTCTCAACTGGTCTCTTGCTGCAGCACTTCTGATCGAGCTTGTGATCGTTGTACTGATCTACGGATTTACGGATACCTTTATCAGTATCTTTAACAGCGAACATAATCTCCAGCTGCTTGCTTACGCCCATACTGGTCTTAGGCTTTATTTCCTGGGCTTTTTAGTCGCCGGTATCAATATTGTGCTGGTTGCCTATTTTTCCGCAATCGACCGGGCACGTCCCGCCGTCCTTGGTTCTGTTATGCGCGGCATTATCGCAATTGCTTTCTGTGCGATTCTGTTCTCACAGATTCTGGGGCTGAATGGAATCTGGCTTTCCTTCTTAGGATCAGAAATCATCACATTTTTTGTGATTCTGATTTTCCGGAAATCTTGATTTTATAATTGACAATTTTTCTTTTATCATGTATTCTTTAATTATAGTAATGATTCTTATTATCAAGTTTTGAAAGTCAGGAGGAATGTTATATGGATAAAAAAGCACTTTACAATTTATCTTATGGAGTATTTATGCTTGCAACACGCTCTGGGAATGTAGTAAACGGATGTATTACCAACACCTGCATCCAGGTTGCGAATAATCCGGTACGGATCGCAATCTCTGTGCTGAATAGCAACTATACCTGTGATCTGATCAAAGAGAGCGGCATTTTTACGTTAAGCCTGCTTGACCAGACCTGCTCTTTTGAAACGATCCGGCATTTCGGTTTCCAGTCCGGCAGAGATGTTGATAAATTCGCAAATATCACTGCACCTGCAGATGAAAATGCAGTTCCTTACCTCGGATGGCAGACATGTTCTGTTCTCAGCGCAAAGGTAGTTTCCAGACAGGATCTTGGAACACATACCCTTTTTATTGCTGAAGTAACCGATGCGAAACTTTTAAGTGACAATCCGCCTCTGACTTACGCAGATTATCAGACACATGTAAAGCCAAAACCAGAACAGAAAAAAGAGGATAAGAAGATTATCGGATGGCGCTGTAAGATCTGCAATTACGTATACAAAGGAAGCAATCTTCCGGAAGAATTCACCTGCCCGCTCTGTGGACACGGCGCAGATGATTTCGAACCGATTTATGAAAATGCATAGCCTGTTGGAAAATAGACGTTTCAAAAAGAGGGAGTGTATGACTTGAGTTTAAGTCACGCACTCCCTCTTCCAAATTTCCTGTTTTCCGATATTCCTTTTTCTAAAATACCATCAGTTTATAAATATTTTCCACATCTTTCTGATCAAGAGTTGCAAATCCTTCCACTGTACCAGTATTTACATCTCCATAACAGCATGTATGTGCCAGCTTTTCAATATCTTCTTCTTTGGCTCCAAGCTCTGCAAAATTCTTTGGCATCCCAATCGAAATTAAAAAGTTTCGAAGTGCCTCAATTCCTTCCAGTGCCGTTCTCTTTGGATCTGCAAAATCCATCTGACAGCCCCAGACACGGACTGCAGCCTGTGCAAAACGCATCACATTGTGTTCCAGTGTATAAGTAAATACAGCCGGCATAACAACCGCAAGCCCTGCACCGTGCGCGCAATCATACAATGCAGATAATTCGTGCTCGATGTTATGGCTTGTCCAGTCCTGTGTACGTCCTACTCCGCAGGAATTATTGTGTGCCATCATACCTGCCCACATAATGTTTGCTCTTGCCTGATAATTATCCGGGTCTGCAATGACTCTCGGTCCTTCATGGATCATCGTCAGAAGAAGCCCTTCGATCATACGGTCTGTCACTTCTACTTCTTCGGTATTGGTCAGATAACGCTCATACAGATGTGCCATAATATCTGTAATTCCGCAAGCTGTCTGATATGCCGGAAGTGTCTGTGTAAGTGCCGGGTTCATGATCGTGAATTTCGGACGGAATGCTTCTCCGGTTGCCCCTCTTTTGAACATTCCTTCTTCTTTTGTAATAACAGAGTCCGGTGATCCTTCACTTCCTGCAGCTGAAATCGTAATAACTGTTCCGATCGGAAGTGCTTCCTCGACAAGCTTTCCTTCATAATAATCCCAGAAATCTCCATCGTATACTGCACCTGCCGCAATTGCCTTTGCGGAATCAATTGTACTTCCGCCTCCGACTGCCAGTACAAAATCTACTTTTTCTTTCCGGCACAGATCGATTCCTTCATATACAAGACCACTTCTCGGATTTGGCTTTACGCCGCCTAATTCTACATAAGAAACCCCTTCTCCGTCCAGAGATTTTTTAACACGATCCAAAAGTCCGGAACGAATGACAGAACCTCCGCCATAATGGAGCAGTACACGACTGCCGCCAAAACGTTTTACATACTTTCCGGTATCATTTTCTGTATCCTTACCAAAAGCAAAATAAGTCGGTGCATAAAATGTGAAATTTTCCATCTTTTATTTCCTTCTTTCCTCTTATGATTTTCTGCTAATTTTTAGTATAAATCCTTTTTTGAGACTTCGCAAGATGACGTAGAAAATATTATGCTCTCCCTGTTCTTCAGATAAATTTTCGTAATACATCCAAGCCAAAATCAGTATTTTTCTATATGCACACAAAATAGCTGCCACCCGGACAGCCATTTCCCATATCTCTTTATTTTCCGGCTTCTTCTACAGCCGCTTTCATTTTCTTCACATACTCAGCCACATACGGCACACAATCCTCGCCATACTTTGCGACGATCTTCACGATTGCCGATCCCACGATCGCACCATCGGAAAGGGATGCCATCTCCTTTGCCTGCTCCGGCTCGGCAATTCCAAAACCTACCGCGCAAGGAATCTCTGTCACTTCTCTTACCTTCTCGATCATCTCACCGATATTGGTTGTAATCTGCTTTCTGACTCCGGTAACACCAAGGGAAGACACGCAATAGAGAAATCCTTCCGCTTCTTTTGCAATCATTTTGATTCTTTCATGGGAGGTCGGCGCAATCAGAGATACCAGTTCGATCCCATATTCCTTACATACACCGGAAAGCTCTCCCTTTTCTTCAAAAGGAACATCCGGTACGATCACACCTGCCATGCCACATTCCACACATCGCTGCATAAACTTCTCTTTTCCGTAAGTAAAAATTGGATTGACATAAGTCATAAATACCATCGGAATATGGATCTCATCCTTTACTTCCTTTATCGCATCAAATAATTTGTCCAATGTACAGCCCGCTAAAAGTGCACGTTCATCAGCCTCCTGGATCACCGGTCCTTCTGCGATCGGATCAGAAAACGGGATTCCGACCTCGATCAGGTCTGCTCCTGCCTCCTGCATTGCAAGGATCAGTTTTTTCGTCACATCCAAGGACGGATCCCCTCCTGTGATAAATGGGATAAATGCTTTTTTATTTTCAAATGCTTCGCTTATCTTATTCATAGATTTCCACTCCTCTGTATCTTGCAATTGCCGCTACGTCTTTGTCTCCACGTCCGGATACGGTCACAACGATGATCTTGTCCTTGTCCATCGTCGGTGCCAGCTTCATCGCATAAGCAATCGCATGTGCACTTTCTACTGCCGGGATGATTCCCTCAGTTCTGGACAGATATTCAAATGCATTAACCGCTTCTTCATCGGTGATCGGTACATACTGTGCTCTTCCTTCGTCTGCAAGCATCGCATGCTCTGGTCCGATTCCCGGATAATCCAGTCCTGCGGAAATCGAATAAACCGGTGCGATCTGTCCGTCTTTGTTCTGGCAGAACAAAGATTTCATACCATGGAAAATACCAGTTGTACCATTTGCGATCGTTGCCGCATTTTTCTCAGTATCCACACCAAGTCCTGCTGCCTCACATCCGATCAACTGTACTTCCTTGTCCGGAATGAATTCGTAGAAAGTTCCCATTGCATTACTTCCGCCTCCGACACAGGCGATCACAGCATCCGGAAGACGACCTTCTTTTTCCAGCATCTGAGCTTTGATCTCTTCTCCGATAACCTTCTGGAAGTCGCGGACGATCATTGGAAATGGATGTGGCCCCATAACAGAACCTAATACATAAAGGGTATCATCCATGCGGTTTGCCCATTCCCTCATAGTTTCGTTGACCGCATCCTTGAGCGTCATGGTTCCGCTTGTAACAGCATGCACCTTCGCTCCAAGAAGTTCCATACGATAGACATTCAGTGCCTGACGATCCGTATCCTCTTTTCCCATAAAGATTTCACATTCCATATCCATCAGTGCTGCTGCTGTCGCTGTTGCCACGCCGTGCTGTCCGGCTCCGGTCTCTGCAATGACACGGGTTTTCCCCATTTTCTTTGCAAGAAGCACCTGACCTAGAACGTTGTTGATCTTATGTGCACCGGTATGATTCAGATCTTCACGTTTCAGATAAATCTTTGCTCCGCCAAGATCTCTGGTCATCTTCTTTGCCTCATATAAAAGTGACGGGCGCCCTGCATAGTTCTTTAACAGATCATCCAGTTCCCGGTTAAATTCCGGATCATTTTTATATTTCTCATATGCTTCTTCTACCTCATGCACTGCATTCATCAGCGTCTCCGGCACATACTGTCCGCCGTATTCTCCATATCTTCCTTTACTCATGATTTCGTACCCTTTCTATGAATTCCTCTATTTTTGTTTCATCCTTTACGCCATCCGTTTCGACTGCGCTGCTCACATCCACCGCAAACGAATTGCATCTGGAAATATTTTCGTTTACATTTTCTGCATCCAGACCACCTGCAAGAAAATATGGCTTTGTAAGCTTTGGGATCAGTGCCTTGTCAAAACCGGTTCCGCTGCCACCATATTGCCCTTTTACATAAGTATCCAGAAGCAGATAATCCACATCCAGCTTTTCTGCCTCCAGAATCTGCTCTTTTGACTGCACCCTCACCGCCTTGATAAGCGGAGTATCCGGCAGGTTCTTCCTGATCTCTTCTATATAACAGTCATCCTCATTCCCGTGAAGCTGCACCAGCTGAATGATCCCTTCCCGGCAAAGTTCTGTGACATTTTGGATCGGTTCATTTACAAAAACTCCAACTGCCGGAATATCCGGATCCAGTGCTTCACGTAGTTTTTCCGCCTGTTTTTTGTCAATTTTTCTCTTGCTTTCCGCAAATACAAACCCGACAAAATCCGGCTTCAGGCGATTCACGATCCGGATGTCCTCCGGTCTTTTCAGACCACATATTTTAATTTTTGTTTTTCCCATTTATAAACTTCCACCATTCAGTTTTTCAAGCGCCGCTTTCCTATCCGGGCTTCTCATCAGTGTCTCACCGATCAGTACCCCGTTCTCTTTCGCCTCGCGCAGTTTTTCAATATCTTCCGCTGTCTTTATCCCACTTTCTGCTACAAAAAGTACATTTTCCGGTGCCAGAGTGCGAAGCCGGATGCTGTTACCGATATCCACGGTAAAATCCTTCAGATTCCGGTTATTTACACCGATTACCCTTGCTCCTGCTTCAATCGCTGACTGCATTTCTTCTTCATCATGGACTTCCACCAGTGCGGAAAGACCAAGCCGGTCCGCAACTTTTATGTATCTTTTCAGTGTCTCGGTATCCAGAAGTGCACAGATCAGAAGCACCACCGAAGCCCCCAGCGTCTTTGCCTCATAGATCATATACTCATCAATGGTAAAATCCTTTCTGAGCACCGGGATCGATACATTTTCCGTAATCTCTTTCAGGTAAGTGTCCTTCCCCTGAAAATATTTTGGCTCTGTCAGACAGGAAATCGCAGCTGCCCCTGCTTTTTCATACTCCCTCGCAATCTCCAGATACGGGAAATCCTGCGCGATCACACCTTTTGACGGGGATGCTTTTTTCACCTCACAGATATAATGAATCCCCGGCTCTGCAAGTGCCTTTTCAAATGGGAAGCCGGTATTGGCATCCATCGCCATTGCCCTTCTGCAGATTTCCGAATATGGAACCTTTCTTTTTGCTTTTTCCACACGCAGCTTCGTATCTGCTGCAATCTTTTCTAAAATCATTGCCCTCTCCTATTTTGCTGTGACTGCTTTTGTTGCCTCACGGAACTCTTCGTATTTCTTAAGTGCTGCTCCGCTCTCGATCAGTTCTTTTGCTTTTTCCACGCCTTCGGCAAGCGTGATCCCGTCAATTCCAAGGTAAAGTGCCATACCTGCATTCATCAGAACCACATCTCTCTTTGCCCCAGTCTCTTTTCCAGTCAAAATATCCATCGTGATCTGTGCATTTTCTTCCGGTGTTCCTCCGATCAGATCGGCAAGCGGGCATCTGGACAGCCCGAACTGTTCCGGTGTGATCGTATAAGAAGTAATTTCTCCAAAACGGATTTCGTGTACATCCGTTTCTCCGGTGAGTGTAATTTCATCCAGTCCGTCCTCGCCACAAACGGCAACGCCCCTGGTCACACCCAGATTGGAAAGTACCTCTGCCATCGTTCCTGCAAGCTCTTTATCATATACACCGAGAAGCTGCATGGTTGCCGCTGCCGGATTGGAAAGAGGTCCGAGAATATTGAATACTGTTCTCACTCCCAGCTCTTTTCTGACCGGTGCCGCATATTTCATCGATGAGTGGTAAACCGGTGCAAACATGAAGCAGATACCAGTCTCGTTTAATACTGTTTCATTCTGCTCCGCAGTAAGTGCAACTTCCACGCCAAGCTTTTCAAGAACATCAGCTGCTCCGCTCCGGCTGGACACGCTGCGGTTTCCATGCTTTGCAACCGGCACGCCGCCTGCTGCCACTACAAATGCAGATGTTGTGGAAATGTTGAAGGTTCCCACCTGGTCTCCGCCCGTTCCGACGATATCAATGACCTCTCTCTCCGGTTTGATCTTCACACCCTTTTCACGCATCACTTCTGCAAATGCGGTAATCTCATCAATGGTCTCGCCCTGCATGGAAAGTGCCATCAAAAGACCGCCCATCTGCGCCTGCGTAGCAGTACCATCCATCATTTCTTCCATGACACCTCTTGCCTCTTCGTATGTAAGATCTTCTTTTTTTGTTAACTTTGCAATTGCTTCTCTGATCATAATTTTTGTCCTCCATCTTATCTGCCTTGTTGTCTCTGCTATTTTATGAGTTGGTTTCAAAAGGTATTTTGACACCTTTCCTCTCTACAGCCCCAGAAAATTCTCCAGAATCTTCCTTCCCTTCGGTGTCAGAATCGATTCCGGATGAAACTGTAATCCGTACACCGGATACTCTTTATGCTGGACTGCCATCACTTCTCCGTCATTTGCAGTAGCTATCACTTTTAAAGCTTTCGGTATTTTTTCGGTATCTGCCGCCAAAGAATGGTATCTTGCCGCATCGATTTCTTCCGGCATTCCCTGAAAGATTGGACTTGCTGTATCAATTTTCACGTTGCTTTTCTTGCCATGCATCAGTTCCTTTGCATGGATGATCTCACCACCGTAGGCTTCGCAGATCGCTTGATGCCCAAGGCAGACTCCCATGATTGGGAACTTGCCCTGCAGCTTCTGTACCACTTCTTCACACACACCGGCATCCTTCGGATACCCCGGTCCCGGAGATAAGATGATCTTATCCGGATGCAATTTTTCAATTTCTTCTACAGTAAGTTCATCGTTTCGGATGACCTTGATGTCCGGGTTGATACTTCCTGCCATCTGCACCAGATTGTAGGAAAAGCTGTCGTAATTATCAATTAAAAGAATCATTATTCCAGTACCTCCTTTGCTGCCTTGATCGCATTCATCACAGCTGCTGCCTTATTTGCTGATTCCTGGTATTCATTTTCCGGAATACTGTCGGCTACAATTCCGCCACCCGCCTGTACATAGACTCTTCCGTCTTTCTTGACTGCCATCCGGATCGCAATACAGGTATCCATATTGCCGGTGAAATCCAGATATCCGAGTGCACCTCCGTAGACACCTCTCTCTTCGCTTTCCAGCTCTTCGATGATCTCGCATGCACGGATCTTTGGCGCACCGGAAAGAGTTCCTGCCGGAAGTACAGACTCGATCGCGCTGAGTGCATCACAGTCATCTTTGATATCTCCCTCTACCTGTGAGCAGATATGCATGATCTTTGAATACTTGTGGATCATCATATATTTCGTAACTTCCACCGAATCGAATCTGGAGATCCGCCCCAGATCATTTCTTCCAAGATCTACCAGCATGTTATGCTCGGAAAGCTCTTTTTCATCGGAAAGAAGATCTGCTTCCAGTTCCTGATCCTCTTCTTCTGTCAGTCCTCTTGGTCTGGATCCTGCTACCGGGAATGTGGTAAGCCTGCCATTTTCCAGCCGGACAAGCGTCTCCGGCGAGGTACTCATGATCTCATCGTCATCAATCTTCATGTAAACCATGTACGGAGATGGGTTCGTGGTCCTGAGCACCCGGTAAGGATTGATCAGGCTGCCCTCATACGGGCTGGAAAACTGTCTGGAAATAACAGCCTGGAAAATGTCTCCGTCCACAATATACTCTTTTGTCTTTTCAACCAGCTTACAATACTCTTCTTTACTGACATTGCAGGTAAAATCAATCTTGCTTTTTGATACCGGAATATCTGCTGTCTGCTGGCTCCGGATCAGATTTGCCAGATCCTGTATCTGTGCGGTTGCCTTTCCATAATTCTCCATCACCTTATCTGTTTTCATGTTGACGATAATGCTGATCTTCTGTTTCAGATGATCGTAAGCAATGACTTTATCGAAAAGCATCATATCGTAGTCATTGAAGGTTCCTTTTTTGATGTTCAGCTTCGGCTCTGCGTATCCGATCATCGCATAAGCAAAATATCCGACAAATCCTCCGGCAAATGGCGGAAGTCCTTCAAGCCTTGGCGCTTTGTAATCTTTTAAAATCTCCCGCAGCACTTCAAGCGGTTTGTCTGTCACCTTTTCCGTTTCTTCGCCGTCCTTTTCTATCGTTACTTTTCCACAACTGCATTTTACACGCATCACCGGATCAAACCCAAGGAAAGAATAACGTCCCCACTTTTCGCCTCCCTCTACACTCTCCAGCAGATAATAGCGTTTGCTGACTGCTGCGAGCTTCCGTAGAAGTGTGATCGATGTAATAACGTCTGCGTAGATTTCACGGCAAACCGGAATGATGTCATAATCCGGTGCCATTTTTAAAATTTCATCACAATCTGGGTACATGATTCTTTCCTCCTGATTTTTCGTTGTTGTTTTTATGTTGAGTAAGCTTGTTTTTGAATGATTTACTCCGGGCGTGCGTCTTTACACACCTCGATTCCGCTACGCTGCATCTCGGTCGTGTGAAGACTGCTTATACGTCCTGTAAAGAATCATTCTTTGTGCAAGCACAAAAATGATTCTTTTTCGGACGTGCACGCCCTCTTTGTAGCACGAAAAAAGAGCTTTCGTCTCTGTATAAGATTTTCACTTATACAGGGACAAAAGCTCTTGAAATTCTACTTCTGCGGTACCACCCTTATTGCCGATTTTGATCGACCTCTCAACTGCGTACTGACATACACATCTCCTTGGTAACGGGCGAGCATCCCGTCAGCGTCTACTCCTGCCCTGCAGTTTCAAGCTGCCCTCACAAGTCCATTCGGTAAAAACTCTTACTACTGCCTTTCCACCATCGGCAGCTCTCTGGAAATAAATATCTTTACTTACTCCTCTTGCTCATCGGTTTATTGCTTTAATTGGTTACAGTATATGCTGACATTTTCCATTTGTCAACTGATTTTTTTATTTATTTTTGCAAAATTTCGCAATTGTCTCAATTACTTTTTTCATCTGGAATGGCTTCGACAGATGTGCATTCATTCCTGCTTCCATACATCTTCTGGCATCCTCTTCAAATGCATTCGCCGTCATTGCAATGATCGGAATATCTTTTGCATCCTGCCGGTTCATTGCACGGATCCTTTTCGTTGCGGTGATTCCATCCATGTTTGGCATCATAATATCCATCAGGATCGCATCAAAAGTTCCTGGTTCACTTCTGGCAAATGCACCGACCGCCTGCTGTCCATCCTTCACCAGAGTAATGTGGGCGCCTTCATCCTTCAGCAATACCTCTGCAATCTCCGCATTCAGCTCATTGTCTTCTGCAAGCAGAAGATTGAGTCCAGAGATACTCGGAGTCTCCTCTGCAGGAAGGCTCTCCACCTTTTTCTTTTCCTGTGTCACCTCAAAAGGAAGCGTGATGATAAATGTACTACCCTTTCCCTCTATACTGCTCACTTCGATTGTACCATTCATTTTGTGGACAAGTGTATTGACAATTGCCATTCCAAGTCCGGTTCCATTATAAACACTTCTTGCGTCCGTATGCTCCTGTGCAAACGGTTCAAAGATATGCTTCAGGAATTCCTGGCTCATCCCTCTTCCCGTATCTGAAATGATCCATCGATAGGTGACAATTCCATCCTTCAATCCTAAATTTTCCAGACGGATCTTTACTTTTCCACCGATCTGATTATATTTCACACAGTTCCCATATACATTCAGGAAAAGCTGACGGACATGTAACGCACTCGCATACACATACGGGAACTCTACCTTATCCGATGTTCTGTCATACTCTATGTTAACACCTGCTTCTGCTGCACGTTGCTCCATGATCGTCAGAATATCCTGCGATAACTCATTTAAATTTACCACATCATGTGCCAGAACCATCTCTCCACTTTCCAGTTTGCTCATCTGCAACACATCATTGATCAGTGCCAGAAGATGATTGGCTGCTATCAGCATTTTCTCCCGGTTTTTATCTACCTGTTCTCTGTCCTCCGGATGCTTCGCGTCAATCTTAAGTAAGCCGACAATTCCATTTAACGGTGTCCTTATATCATGGCTCATCCGTGAAAGGAATCCTGTCTTCGCTGTGTTTGCCGCCTTCGCTTCCTCTGCCGACTTCTTGATTTCTTCTGCGTAACGCGCCTCTTTATAACTCCGCATTCCACGCTGCCAGTACAATATCGCGATCAGGACCGCAAGGAGTGCACCCAACAGCCTGTTCAGCCAAATCTGTGATTTGGAATACCATCCTTCTTTCGGGCAGATTTCAAAATACCAGGTATCATTCGGAACCTCACATGCGACTTCCAGAGCATTATCCAGCACCGGTTTCTCGCATTGCGCAATCGTGAGCTTTTTACCTGTGACAGGATTCTTTTTCCATACCTGATAATAATAAGATGCTTCCTCCAGCTCGACCTCGTCTATAAATTTCTCCCAGTCAATAACCAGAATCGTAAATCCCCAGAATTCTTCCTGCCCGTTTTCTCCTTTCACATAGACCGGATCGAATAATAATGCGCCCTCTCCACCCTGCACCAGCTGAAACGGACCTGCGATCGTATATTCTCCACTGTCTTTTGCGATCGTCGCACTTGTCTTCCGATCCGGATCAGTAAACATGTCCAGTCCCATTGCTTCTTCGTTCCCGCTCAGCGGATACACAGACGATACAGTACCGCCTTTTGCCAGTTCGATCACATCGATCACATCATCATCGGCCATCATAAACCCGGAAAGCTCCGTAAAATTTTCATCGGATATCGTACTTCCAGACTCAATGATCTGTTTCAGCAGATCGGATTTTGACAGATATTTATTAATCTGCGCCTCTATTCTCCGGACAGTAGCCTCCGCTGTATAAGTTGCTTTTAGTTTTTCTTCATTTATACGGTTCATTGTCTGCAAATGCACCGCACAGTTTATCCCGATAAAAATAACAATAAATACCAGTATTGTCTTGTTCCGGATTCTCCCAGTATATTTTTTCTTATCCATAGCTGTATTTTCTCTTAGTTGTCCTCCAGTGCAAACTCTGCAAATTTCTCCATCTCTTTTGTCTTGAACTTATTTTTATGATAGAAAATCTGACGATACATCGTAATTTCTATATCTTTCACATCCAAAAGTGTGAGTTTCTTTTTCTCAATATCATCTTCTACTGCAAAACGTGGCAGGAATGAAACGCCTCCCCCACGCATCAGCATTTTTTTGATAAATGCAGTATCACTGATCTCCAGCATCGGAGAAAGCTCTTTTCTTCTTAACGCCAGCTGACCATCAAGTGCCTGCCTGTAATTGGCATTGCGCTCTGTAAGATAAAAAGACTCTTTCAGCAGATCATCAAGCAATAAATTTCTTTCTTTTGCCAGCCGGTGACTGACTGATGTCACAAACATAACTGGTTCTGCCTTCTCCATCACCTTAATCCAGTTGCTGTCCCATCTTGGTGTATCCAGAATATAGATCATATCCAGTTCATTATGTTCCATCATCTGGATCAGCTTTTCCGGAGAATCTACCGTGATCCGGATAGAAACCCTGGGATACTGTTCCCTGAATTTCCTTATGATCTTTGGAAATTTCACCGTACACAGAGACTCGATCGTCCCAATGTGAAGTGGGTTTTTCAATTCATCCGTATCATTCATGGATGCTTTCGCCTGATGAACATCATAAAGGATCCGGTTGGCATGCTCCAGAAATTCTTCCCCCTGCGGGGTAAGCACCACTTTCTTTCCTGTCCTGTCGAACAGCCTTTTCCCAAGTTCATTTTCCAGCTGTCGGATCTGAACCGTCACTGCCGACTGCGAATACCCCAGCATCTCTGCCGTTCTGGAAAAGCTCTGCATCTGCGCGATCTGTATAAAAGTCTGTAATTGACGTAATTCCATCTTCTGACTCCATTATGAAAAATTTTCAACGTCTTCATAAAATCTATGAATTTGTTTCACTCATAAGTTGATGGTACAATATAACTAATAAGACGTCAATCCTTTTTACTTACGTAAAACAATTATTTTACAGGAGGTTTACTATGTCCTTTATCAGTGTTTTTGATGTCATGGGACCGAATATGATCGGACCATCAAGCTCCCATACTGCGGGAGCTGCCAGAATCGCTCTGCTTGCAAGAAAGCTTCTCACCGGTTCTCTTAAAAAAGTAGAATTTACCCTTTATGGATCTTTTGCCAAAACCTATCACGGTCATGGTACGGACCGTGCTCTTCTCGGCGGTATTATGGGATTTGCCACCGATGACGTGCGCATCCGCGATTCCTTCCAGATCGCGACAGACAACGGAATCGAATATTCTTTCATTCCGAACAACGTAGAAACCGACGTACACCCGAATACCGTCGATATCCTGATGGTAAATGAAGAAGGGCTGGAGATGACGATCCGCGGAGAATCTCTCGGTGGCGGAAAAGCCCGCCTGTGCCGGATCAATGGTGTGGAGGTCGATTTTACCGGAGAATACAGCTCGATCGTCGTCGTTCAGAAAGATGCACCGGGCGTTGTTGCTTACATTACCAAATGCCTCAGCGAACTTGGAATCAATATCGCATTCATGCGTCTGTTCCGCGAATCCAAAGGAAATACCGCTTATACCATCGTAGAATCCGATGATCTGGTACCGGAAGATATCGCAGATACAATCAGAAGAAACAAAAATGTATACAACGTTATGGTTGTTCAGATGTAATTGGAAGGAGAATACAGATTATGGATTTTAGAAATGCAAAAGAATTATTAAAAGTCTGTCAGGAACAAGGCCTTTCAATTTCTGCTGTGATGCTTCAGAGAGAGCTCACAGAGGGAGAACAGGATCCGGAAGAGACAGACCGCAAAATGGATCGTGTTCTTGAGATCATGAAATCAGCCGCTTCTACTCCGATCCATACCCCGGTCAAATCCATGGGTGGACTGATCGGTGGCGAAGCAAAAAAAATCTCAGATCACAAAGATACCGGAAAAGGTCTTTGCGGAGATCTTCTGGAAAGAGCTGTCATTTACGCGATGGCAACTCTGGAAACCAATGCTTCCATGGGTGTGATCGTAGCTTCCCCGACTGCCGGATCTGCCGGTATCGTTCCGGGACTTCTGCTTGCCCTCCAGGAAACCTATGATCTTTCCGATGAACAGATCAAGCAGGGACTTTATAATGCCAGCGCGATCGGTTATCTTGCTATGCGCAATGCAACTGTCGCCGGAGCAGTCGGCGGATGTCAGGCAGAAGTCGGAATCGCATCTGCAATGGCGGCATCTGCAACCGTTGAACTGATGGGCGGATCCCCGGAACAATCCCTTGCCGCAGCATCCACTGTTCTTATGAATATGCTCGGTCTGGTCTGCGATCCGGTCGGCGGGCTGGTCGAATATCCTTGCCAGAACCGTAATGCTGCCGGTGTGGCAAATGCAACGATCGCTGCAGAGATCGCCCTTTCCGGAGTACGCCAGCTGATTCCATTCGATGAAATGCTGGAAGCGGTGTACACTGTAGGAAAGCGTCTTCCGGCAGAGCTTCGGGAGACAGCTCTCGGCGGATGCGCAACGACACCGTCTGCATGCGCAGCCTGCCATATGTGTGATTAAGCTGTGTAATGTTTTGCAAATATAGACCAGCACACACTGCTTACAATTTTACGATATAAAAAGCTTCTTTTTCAGAAACGGCCCTCCTGTTTTTCTGAAAAGAAGCTTTTTTGTTTACTTATTTTGATTTCCTCACTTACTCATGTTTTTGAGGATTGCGAGAGTGCAAAGCACGTAGCAATCTGGTATCAAAGGTGTCAAAATACCTTTTGACACCAACATCATGACATCTCATAATAATGCGCATAAATTCCACCCTGCTCAAGCAATTCATCATGATTTCCCCGTTCAGCGATTCCATTATTTGCAACCACAAGAATCTCATCCGCATTGCGGATCGTAGAAAGCCGGTGTGCGATCGTGATCGTGGTCCGGTTCTTCGCAAGCTCTTCCAGGCTCTGCTGGATCCAGCGCTCACTCTCATTGTCAAGCGCACTGGTCGCCTCGTCCAAAATCAATATCGGCGGATTCTTAAGAAATACTCTTGCAATCGAAATCCTCTGCTTCTGTCCACCCGACAGACGGGTTCCTCGTTCTCCTACAAAGCTGTCATATCCATCCGGCAGGGACATGATAAATTCATGGATATTTGCCTTCTTCGCCGCATCGATAATTTCTTCCATCGATGCCCCCGGTTTTCCATAAGCAATATTTTCCCTGATCGATCCACAGAACAGATAGACATCCTGCTGTACCAGTCCGATCTGACTTCTCAGACTTTCCAGTGTCAGCTTTCTTACATCCTGCCCATCGATCGTGATCACACCTCCGGTCACATCATAAAATCTTGGAAGCAGGGAACAGATCGTCGTCTTTCCACTTCCCGACGGTCCCACAAGGGCAATGGATCTTCCAGCCGGGATCTTAAAAGATACCCGATCCAGTACCGGCGTATCATCATCACTGTAATGGAAAGAAACATTTTTATATTCCACTTCACCCTTTACATTTTCAAGTGGCTCCGCATCCGGTGCATTTACAATCTCCGGCTCCGTCTCCACAACATCCAGAAAGCGCCGGAAACCGGAAAGACCTTTCTGCATCATCTCGGTAAGCTCCACAAGAATCTGGATCGGACTGATAAAAATTCCGATGTAAAGCGCATACATGGCAAGATCGGCAGCTTCCATTTTCCCATGTGCGATCAGCCATCCACCGAACACTAATGTGATCAGATACATCATTCCCTGGAAGAAAAGATTGCCACTCATAAAGCTTCCCATACAATGATAGTTTGCATCCTTGGATACCAGAAATCCTTCATTGCTTTTCTTGAATTTCTCCCGTTCAATCTTTTCATTTGCAAACGACTGCACCACACGGATTCCCGCAAGTGTATCCTGCAGACTGGAATTGACATCCCCGATCTTTCTCCGGTTGTCCATAAAAGTCTCCTGCATCTGACGGTTCTGCTTATAAGAAAAGATCAGCATAAATACAACCATCACAAGCAGCGGAATCGCCAGTCTCCAGTTAATAAGAAACAAAAATGTAAACGAACCAACGATTTTAATTACGGATATAAATAAATTCTCCGGTCCATGGTGCGCAAACTCGGAAATATCAAACAGATCCGACACCAGCTTGCTCATCATCTGTCCGGAATTATTCTGGTCATAATAAGAAAAAGAAAGTCTCTCATAATGATCAAATAACTTCTGGCGCATATCCCGTTCCATATGTGCCCCCATCATATGACCCTGATAACTGACATAATATTTACAAAATGTCTGTATGATATACATCACAAGCAAAGCCAGTCCTATCGGCAGAAGTGCTCCAAGGATCTGTGATGGATCCTCTGTAAATAAAGTCTTTGTCAGTGTTCTTAAAATCTGTGGAAATGCAAGATCCACCAGACTGATGATCGCCGCACAGATCAGATCCAGAAAGAATACTGTCCTGTACGGCGCATAATATTTTACAAATTTTTTCAGTGTATGCATCACTTTCTTTTGTGCAATGTCCGGATTCCCCGTTTTATCACACTTTACCTCCTTATCCCCAAAATCTTATATTGTTATTATATCGGGAATCTTTCGTTATTTCCACCTTATTCTCAAATTACTTTTGGAATTTCCCTTCTTTATCCATTTTCCCGTTTTCACGGAATTCTTCATAAATCTGCCGGTAATCTTTTTCAAAAATACTGTTCTTCCGGTAAATGAACATGATATCATGCCTGAGTTTAAAATCATTTAACCGAATCACCTGCAGCTCTTCTTTTCCTTTTATGGTCGCCTGATAGAAAAAAGTTACCCCAAGTCCTGCCTGGAGCATTTTCTGGATTACTCCGATGTTTCCGATCTCTGTCAGGTTGGCAAAGTCAGATACCTGAAGTCCTCTCCTTTTCAGCTCATTTTCCAGAATTTCTCTGGTTCCCGAGCCTGGTTCCCGCAGAATGATCCGTTCCGTAAATAAATCTTTTATCGATGCTCCCCTGAATCTTTCCGCAATTTTTTTATTTCCTGCTGCCACATATTCTTCCTGACTATAAAGAAGATACTCATATTCATCTTTTGGAAATTCTCCCTCGATGATTGCAAAATCCAGTTCCCCTGCATCAAGTTTCATAAGCAGCTCCTTTGTATTTGCCACCTCCACCCGGATATGACTCTCCGGATGATTTAGGATAAACCGTTCTAAATCCTCCGTTATCATAAATTCTGCCACGGAAAGTGTTGCACCAAAAGCATAATTCTGCACGTCTCCTGCCGCATGTCTCATTTTTTCCTGCATGTGAAATTCGTCATGCTTCATCGTAAGTGCTGACCTTTTTAAGATCTCGCCTGCTCTTGTAAGCTCCATTCTTTTCCCATTATGTGCAAAAAGCTCCACTCCGTAGGTCTGCTCCAGAAAATGAATATGCTGGGAAACTGCCGGTTGCGTCAGATTCAGCTCTTTCGCCGCTTTGGTGTAATTCATATACTTGCATACCGTTAAAAATGTATCCATGCGAAAATCCTGCATTCGTTTCTCTCCTCACTGAAATAAATTTTTCTTAACTTCTTTCCATCTATCATAATATATTTTTATTGTTTTATAAATATATATAATTTAATTTTATTGTATTTTTGTGTTATGATAGGCACTGTTATATGAGAGTAACTTATTTATTTCACTTGAAAGGGGTATTTCTATGAATTTTATAACAAAATGTTGGAAAGGCATCTTACTTTGTCTGGTCATCGCCGTTCCATGCTGGTTCCTCGGACAGACATTTCCAATCATCGGCGGACCGGTATTCGGTATCCTTGCCGGAATGATCATTACTTTATTATTAAAAGACAAATCCATGTTTCAGGACGGTATTACTTTTGTGTCAAAGAAGGTTCTTCAGTACGCTGTAATCCTTCTCGGTTTCGGACTGAATCTCTCCGTGATTCTGGAAACCGGAAAACAGTCACTGCCAATTATCGTAACGACGATTTCAACGTCCCTGATCATTGCATATCTGTTACATAAAGTTATGCATGTACCGGGAAATATTTCCACACTGGTCGGTGTCGGATCTTCCATCTGTGGAGGCTCTGCAATTGCCGCAACAGCACCGGTCATTGATGCGGATGATGAAGAAGTTGCACAGGCAATCTCTGTTATCTTCTTTTTCAACATGCTCGCCGCACTGTTCTTCCCTTCACTTGGTGCACTGCTTGGATTTTCAACCAAAAGCGGGGAAGCCTTCGGTATCTTTGCCGGAACTGCGATCAACGATACCTCTTCCGTAACTGCAGCGGCTTCCACCTGGGATTCGCTCTACGCCCTCGGTTCTGCCACACTGGATAAAGCAGTTACGGTCAAACTTACCCGAACGCTCGCGATCATCCCGATCACACTGGTTCTCGCATTTATCCGGACACGCAGCTCCAAAGCCGAAGGAAAGAAAGTGGAATTTAAAAAGATTTTCCCGATGTTCATCCTCTACTTTGTTCTCGCTTCCGTGATCACAACGATCGCAACTTCAGCCGGCGTATCCGCAGATGTATTTACTCCGCTGAAGACACTCAGCAAGTTCTTCATCGTCCTCGCCATGAGTGCAGTCGGTCTGAATACGAATATCATCAAGCTGATCAAAACCGGCGGCAAACCACTCGCTCTTGGTTTCTGCTGTTGGATCGGTATCACGATCGCCAGTCTTTCCATGCAGCATGTGCTTGGAATCTGGTAAATGAAAATCTTTCTCATACTTCAAAAGCCTTGCATAAAGCAGGGCTTTTTCTATAATACAGCTTGCCGATGCCAGCAAGCTGTTTCTCTTATTATCCTTATATCTTATACAATTACTTCCAAAATCCTTTTCCCTTGATACTCCAAGTTCTGGATTCCGCGCTTCTTATTTTTATTAAAAATTGAAACTTAACAAATATCCCCTGTCCTGTTTATAGTATTCCAGATATTCAAACAGCTGCTCTCTCTACTTCTATATTTTTTCTGCCGACTGCATTACTTGCACATTAGAATGTCCATAAAAGGGAATGTCCATGCCATAACACTAAACATTCCCTTTCTCATGGTTGATTTTTCATTATCTGTAATTCTCCGATTCCCACATTCGAAAACTCTCTCAGATTTTATTTTTCGATTCACCACTACTACACAGCTTTTCTGATGGATATTTCTCCCTTTTTCCACATCTCAAAATACAGATCAAATCCTAACTTCATTATACTATCCAGACTTTCTCAAATTTCCATTTATATAGATGGCAAAAAGGGCAGCATACAGGATTTTGCTCCTGTATGCTGCCCTCATCATATGGTGTATTTGAAAGTTTTTAACGTGTTGTCATTATCCTTCGATACTGATATATTTCTTCTCTTCTACTGCTGGTTTTACTTCTTTCTTCGGGACAAAGAGTTTCAGGATACCATGCTTAAACTCAGCCTTGATATCTTCTTCCGTGATATCTTCACCTACATAATAACTTCTCTGGCAGGCTCCTGCGTAACGTTCACGACGGATGTACTTACCAGTTTCTTTCTCCTGCTCATCCTGATCCAGTCCTTTGGCAGCGCTGACTGTCAGATATCCGTCATTCAGTTCTGCTGTAACTTCATCTTTCTTGAATCCCGGAAGATCGATCTCCAGTTCATAACCATCTTTTTTCTCTTTGATATCTGTCTTCATCAGATTGCCTGCATGATGTCCATACAGTTTTCTCTGGATCTTACGATCTGCTTTATCATCATAAAATGGAAAATCAAAGAAATCATCAAATAAGTTATCATTAAAAATACTAGGCATTAACATAAGTCGTTCCTCCTTATAAATCTATCTGAATTTAGCTAACTTTCTTTTTAAGCGGCTGCCTCATCTGGCAGCCTTGTAACCGGACGCTTACAATCCGCATTCTGATTATCCCTCAATGGAAATGTATTTCTTCTGTTCTACAGCAGGTTTTGCTGCTTCTTTCGGTACGAACAGTTTCAATGTACCGTCTTCAAATTTGGCTTTGATGTCTTCCTGTTTGACACCGTCGCCTACATAAAAGCTTCTGCTGCAGGATCCACTGTAACGTTCACGGCGGATGTACTTGCCATCTTCAGCTTTTTCATCTTTCTTCGTGTTCGTCTCAGCACTGACTGTCAGATAACCATCTTTCAGTTCTGCTTTTACATCTTCTTTTTTAACTCCAGGCATGTTCATCGTTACTTCATAGCCTTTATCGGTATCTTTTACATCCGTTGTCATAAGTCCGGATTCACTGTAATCATATCCTCCAAATGGTTCTCCAAAGAAATCATCCAATAAGTTCTCTCCAAAAATACTAGGCATTAACATAAGTCATATCTCCTTTCAAAAGACATTTATTAATTTATTTAGCACATTCGGATTTACTCTGAAGTGTTGTTGTCATCTGAAACGCCAGTCGGTGAATCTTTATCATCTCTTTTTGTTCCCCTTCCTTTGTTCTAGTTGTAATATAACACTTGTTATTAGCACTGTCAAGAGGTGAGTGCTAATTTTTTGAGATTTTTTTTGCAAACCTTGATTTTACGAGGTTTGCAACACTTTTTCTTCCTTATAATCATCACTTTTTCTTGGTTTGACACCATTTTGACACCAATTTTTTATTTTTGGTGTCAGCTAATTGCTACGCTTTCCAGCCTTGTGATTTCACTCTCAATTCTGGACATCTCACTTACATGGTTATATACGTCCATTGTTACATCTATGTGGGCGTGTCCCATAATATATTGAAGAACTTTTACGTCTATTCTCTTTTCTGCCATTCTGGTACAAGCCGTATGTCGCATAATGTGAGCAGATACCTTTGGTAACACCCATGATTGATTACTCATAGAAGCACCACCTTGTATGACAATAGATTTTTAAAATTTAATCGTTGTCTTTTTTGTAATCGTATAAATATATTCCTCTGGTGTAGGTATTCTGTTTCCAAAGTATTGTTTAAAACGGTTTTTGTTCTTCAATGTCCGAACTATTTATAATATTGTCGATAGTCGCTTGTATTTCTGCCTTAAACTCCGATGTGGACATTCCTTTTGTTTTTGCACCGGCTTTTAAGATTGCTTGTATGTCTTTTCTATTTATTCCAATCATAAAGAATCCTTTCGATTTTACAAATGTCGCAGATTCACACGATATTCTCTTAAAGATGCTTCATCGGCATTGGAAATCTGATATTCCAAATGCTTAATCAATTTCTTCTTGTCGGCTGGCAGATTACCACGAACCTGTATTAAATTAGACGCACCATCAGTCACAATTCTTGTGTTTATTGTAAGATTTTCAACAAGTGTCTTTAATTCAATAAGTTTTTCTATTTCACTTTCTTCTTTCCAGTTTCCCTTTTGAATTTCTTGATACAATTCAGATGTCTTATAAATCGTCAACATAGAAGATTCAATGATTTTAAGATTTAACTGATTGAAAAGCATGCTTCGTATGGTGGACGCCATATTGTTCCTGTGTAATGCATAATAATTTCCTCCTAGTTTTTAACCAACAATACCTCTGATTTCATCTAAGGTCTCAATGTTGTTTTCTTCCATATATTTACTTAATTCTGATATGATTTCTGGCATAACAAAAGGATTGTTAAAATTTGCTGTTCCTATTGCGATACCAGTAGCTCCAGCCATGATAAATTCCAAAACATCATTTATTGTAGCAATTCCACCCATACCGATTACTGGAATCTTAACTGCATGACAGACTTGATAAACCATTCTTAGTGCAATCGGTTTTATTGCCGAACCGGATAAACCACCTGTTTTATTTGCAACACAGAATTTCCTTTTCTGTACATCTATTCTCATACCTGTAATTGTGTTGATTAGAGAAATAGAATCTGCTCCACCTGCTTCAACCGCTTTTGCTATTTCTGTTATATCAGTTACATTAGGTGTTAATTTCATGGAGATAGGCTTTTGGGTTATCTTTTTTATTTCACTGGTAATGTATTCCACCATCTTTGGCTCTTGCCCAAATGCAATGCCACCATGTTCAACATTCGGGCATGAAATATTGATTTCTAGCATATCGACAACAGTTTCAGATAGTCTTTCTACAACTTGTAAGTAATCAGACACTGAATTGCCACACACATTAACAATTATTTTAGTATCAAATTTTTGAAGAAAGGGAATATCACGCTCTATAAATACGTCAATTCCAGGATTTTGTAATCCAACAGCATTTATCATTCCACTGCTTGTTTCCATGATTCTGGGGGCTGGATTTCCTTCCCATAGAGTTAATGAAACGCCTTTAGTAACTACTGCACCTAGTTGGTTCAAATCTACAAATTCACTATATTCTTGTCCAGAGCCAAATGTTCCAGACGCAGGCATTATCGGATTTTTAAATGTAATTCCTGCAATATTGATTGATGTGTTAATTGTTGTCACCGCCTTTCTTATTTCAAATTATAGCAAGTATGTAAAACTTGAAAAGTACTGTCTTTTTTGTTTATAGTGCTGAAAATAATACTAAGTATAAAAAACAATAGTACATTGCAATAATGAATCTAAAAAGATATAATACCATTAAAGGAGGGATTTTATGAGTAATATGAAATCGCCACTTCCTCAATGTGCGTCCATGGTTCGTATCCAAAATATTTTAAGTGGAAAGTGGAAAATAACTATTTTGTGGTATATTTCAGAATATGAAATTCAAAGATTCGGGGAACTACGCCGAAGATTAGGCGATATTACACAGTCTACTCTGACGAAACAGCTTAGAGAATTGGAGCAAGATGGGTTTATCTCACGATATGTATATCAAGAAGTCCCCCCGAAAGTAGAATATTCTTTAACTGATTTAGGGAAAAGTTTTGTACCGATTCTTCAAGATATGAAAAAATGGAGTGATATACATTTAATGTGATATTTAGGCTTGCTATGCGTAGTTTCTACGACAGCAAGCCTTTTGTCTTATTTAATAATCTTCCAGTTATCGTCCTTATGTAACACAAGTTCATACTGTGAGATTTGTGTCATTTTCGACTTGTTATCCAGATACTTCACAGACATACTGACCTTAAGATTATCGCCATCTTTGGTAAAAACAGGATTTACCAGTTCTGAAAATACATAGTCGCCGGATACAGGAGCAATCACACCGTCTTTGACATAATAGGCAAGTTCTTTTTCCGTAGCTGTCGGATAGAGCTTAAAGAATGTTTCCAAGAAAGCGGTAGCGTCCTTGACAGTATCGGAGCTGACACTGACATTTCTGCAATAAATCCTCTATACCGCCACAATAGGGAATCAACTCTTTATATGCCTGCTGAACTTCTGGCTGTAAATCCATGTAATCAAAGTACAGCTTATTTAATCGTCTGACACTGGTTGTTTTTACAATATCGCCAGCAAAAGGGAGCTTCATATCAATGATTTGATAATCGCCACTGTCAGCTTCCACACCGAACAGGTCACGGAACAGCTCATAAGCAATGGGTAAATCAAACCAGCGAGAGGTTTTATCCTCTGCTGATTTTGTCGTTTCAATCAATACGCTACATTCTCCCATCATAATTCAGTCCTTTCTTCTAATTTTGAGCATGAAAAAAGCAGTCGATCATAAATGAAAGACTGCTTTAAATCATATTCTTTATTACTTTGTATGGAGATTTAACTGATTGTCTATGTCCCGTCCGGCATACATTACTCTAAGTATTGTTACAACTTTTTTATCGTTGTCTGGAATATAAAGTACCACATAATTATCTACTGGCAATACACGAAGCCCACGGCTTTTCCACGGTTCTTTTTCATATTTTCGATAACGCTCTGACATCGTATCCAAACTTAATATCTGTTCTTCTAGACGGTCAAGCTGTCCGATTGCATTTTCCGGCGATTGTAATTCAAAAGCAATATATTCAAAAATCCCTCTCAAATCACTGTCAGCCTGTTCGGATACTTCTACTTCATATATCATAAGCCATAATCCTTGCGAATGTCAGCAAAGGCTTTCTTCGCATTTTTTGTCCGTCCAGCCTGCATATCCGCATATCCTTTCTCCAATTCTTCATTGAACTCTGCTTCTGATAATGTGCTGATATCAACAGGTCTGGCAGATGGTATTTTTACTTCAAACGGAAGTCCTCTCTGTAAGATAATCTGTTTATAAAACATATTGATAGCACTGGAAGCAGGGATACCAAGTGTAGACAGGATACTTTCTGCTTTTTCTTTGACATCTGGTTCAATCCTTGCATATAAATTTGCTGATTTTGTAGCCATATAAAACATCTCCTTTCGTGAGTAGTGTTTCCATCTATCTTTATTATATGCAAATGTCCGCACAATAGCAATACCATTTTTATGCTCCAATAATCTTATTGAATAACTGTAACAATACGTCTTTTACGCCGGATGCATTGAATACAAGACCAACGGCTACCTTTCTTAACTCCAGTCACATTTGTTTTCCTGACAGCATTGGAAAAGAGCCCTAGCCTTTGCAGGAAGATTGTCTGCATTGTAGTATCCGTCATAATAATTCCATCAAATGAGTGAAAGTCTCTGCTCTTTGGCAAAGTATTCGATAACACGGCTATATTTTTTCTGAAGCCGTTGCTATTTGTAGAGAATCACTCTTGTCTCGTATGGCTGCAAAATTCCTTCTACATGGTTTTTGTAGTTTGTGATCAGCTCTTCGCCTTTGTTTTCTTCGAACAGTTCGCATGGGACTTCCTTATTTGTAAAGTTGCATGCCACCACCAGTTTTTCGTTTCCAAGCGTTCTCTCATATGCATAGATATCATCATTATCTTTCCAGCAGTCCGTGGAATACTCCTTCCACGATCACTTCATACTGGTGACGCAGCCGGATCAGTTTCTGATAGTAGTAGAATACACTATCCTTGTCTTCCAGTGCTGCTTTTGCATTAATCTGTGTATAATTTTTGTTTACACTGATCCAGGGGGTTCCCATAGTAAATCCTGCATTTGCGCTGTCATCCCACTGCATTGGTGTTCTGGCATTGTCACGGCTGATCATCTTCAGGCAGTTCAACATTTCTTCTTCTGTCATCAGCCCGCTTTCTGTATACTCTTTGTATGCATTGATCGATTCGATGTCTCTGTAATCACTGATCGATTTGAAATATGCATTTGTCATACCTATTTCTTCTCCCTGATAAATATATGGGGATCCTTTTAACATATGCAGACAAGTTGCAATCATCTTTGCAGATATATCCCAGTACTTTTATATCAAGAGTTCTCCAAAGGAGAACTTTCCTACAAAGTGAAAAAAGCCGTCCATTTCTGAACGACTGGGAATAGAAAAGGAACGCCAAAAGTGTACGTTCCGTAGTCTATAAAGTATTTAATTTTTCTCTCTGGTGTGCTATCTGACGCCAATTTTGACCCCAAATTTCTGAAAAATGACGATTTTTGATGAACAGCTACAAATTTTCAAAATCCGTGAATTCCTTGTAAACAGGGCGTTACGGAACTATATGAAACTAGACAAAACCAACGTCACAATAACAAGAGGTGAGTGCTAATTTTTTTGTGAAGAATTTGTGAACGCTACGAGCCATGCAAAATGGTAAAAATAAACGCCCTGCAAGTTTATGATCAGTTTTCAGTGCTTTTTTCATATTACTTTATTGAATATCCCTCATTCTGCCTATATAAGTAAAACTTAGCGAAACTTAAATTAAATCTCTTTCAGACAATTCAATTTGGATATTCACCAACTGTGGATTATTTCTCAGTGCACCAGTTTCCAACTTACCGCCTGCTGCCTTGCATCCACAAATCTCTTATAAATACCTTCCTGTTTCATTAATTGCTCATGTGTTCCCTGCTGTGCAATTCTTCCTTTTTCAACAACCACTATCTGGTCTGCATGTCTGACTGTTTTTAATCTGTGGGCAATCATAATAATCGTTTTTTCCTTTGTAAGTGCATCTACTGCATCCATCAGTTCCTTTTCATTCTCCGGATCAACATTTGCCGTTGCTTCATCCAATATGACGATTGGCGCATCCTTCATAATCGCTCTGGCTATCGAAATACGCTGCTTCTCACCACCGGAAAGTGTGGCTCCTCCTTCTCCGATCACTGTGTCATATCCATTTGGAAGTTTGCTGATGAAATCATGACAACATGCTTTCTTCGCCGCTTCCACCACTTCCTCATGACTTGCATCCTGGCGTCCGAATTTAATATTATTCTCAATGGTGTCTGCAAACAAATACACAGACTGAAATACAAATGAAAAATTACGCATCAGACTGTTCATACTATAGTCTTTTACATTCACGCCTCCAAGTGTCACTTCCCCTGAATCCACATCCCAGAATCTGGCGATCAGATTGCAAAGTGTTGATTTTCCTCCACCAGATGGTCCAACGATTGCTGTCGTCGTTTTCTGCGGAATAGAGAGCGATATATCATCAATGATCTTCCGTTTGTCATAAGAAAACGAAACATTAGAAAGTCTGATATCGTAATTTTCCGGCTGTATTTCTTTACCGTCGATATCCATGGTATCCAGCTCCAATATTGCATTTGCTTTATCTACACATACGCTTACCACATGTAAAAGAGATGAATAATTTCCTGCACATTCCAGACTGGCATAAAGCATAAATGCTGAAATTGTCATACCGATCGCATAGACCGCACTCATAGTTCCATTAATATAAAAATATGCACTGCAAGCCACGATCACAGCACCTGTAATTTTGGTTATCACACTTTGCAGAAAATGATAGGGCACAAACAGCATTTCCATCTTTGTATTGATCTTTTCACATGCTTCATTTGCATCATTTAATCTTTTCGCCTGTTTCCCAAGCAAGTTATATGATTTAACTTCTGATATTCCCTGCAGATACTCCATGATCTGGTTTACAAGCTCCGTATCGCATACCACTTTTTGCTCTGAATCTTTTTTACCCGCATTCTGCATCACAGAATTGACCCCAAAGAAAATAAGTACTCCTGCTGCAGCTATCAGTCCGATTCTCCAGTCAAAAATAAACAGCATAAGAATGATCATTGATGTTTCCAGAATTCCCTGCATTGTCAGCATAACCACTCTCGCAGCCACATCGCCAAGTATTTCCATTGTATTGGTTGTAATGGAAGAAATTTCCCCGATACTATTGGAATTGAAATACCCCATCGGCAGATATCGCAGATGTTCTGCAATCTTGATTCTCATAAAAGCACTTGCATTATATCCTCCCTCTGTCTGAAGCACTGTAGAGTATCTCTTGCAGATTACGTCGACTACAATTGCAAGAACCATAATCGCAACGGAGCCTCCAATATATTTTCCTGTCGGTTTCCCACTCAGCAGACCAATCAGTATGTACATAATAGCCGGAATCTTCATTGCTGAGGCAAGAGCCTCTATGAGTCCGATCACTATCGACAGTTTAAATTTATTGCCATTTTCCCTGCCTGAAAAACGAAAGAATTTTGCCAGAATCCCAAACATATCATTCTCCCTCCTTCACCGTATCTTTTACAGAAATATGGGCATTCCACATTTCCTTATAAAGCGGGCATGACACCAGAAGTTCCTCATGTGTGCCATGTGCTGTTACATTTCCATCATTTACAACAAAGATCTGGTCACTGTCCTTAACAGTAGAAAGTCTGTGTGCTATTACGATCAGGGTCTTCCCTGCTACCAGTTTTGCGATAGAATTCTGCAGAATTGCCTCATTTTCCGGATCTGTGTAGGCAGTTGCCTCATCAAGGATCACGATCGGAGCATCCTTTAACATTGCTCTTGCAATGGAGATACGCTGCCTCTCGCCACCTGACAGATGTCCTCCTGCACCTCCTACAACCGTATCAAATCCATTCTCCAACTGCATGATAAATTCATAGCATCCACTTTTCTTTGTCACCTCGATGATCTGTTCATCTGTAGCATCCGGATTTCCCTGTCTGATATTTTCACGGACTGTTTCATTAAACAGATAATTGTCCTGTGCAACATATGCAATTTTCCGATTAAAATCTGCAAATGCCAGTTCTTTGACATCAACTCCACCGATTTTGATGCTTCCGGAATCCACATCCCACAGGGACGCAATCAGCTTTGCGATGGTCGACTTGCCGCTTCCGGAAGGTCCTACGATTGCATTTACCGTTCCTGCTTTCAGCTCCATAGTTACTCCGTGCAGGATTTCTTTGTCGTGATAACCAAATCTGACATCTTCAAGAGTAACGGAGTTATCTTTTGGAACACTTTTACTTTTCTCTGGACGTTCAAGCTCCGGCTGTTCCAGAATTCCTGTCACTTCACCAACAATCACTCCGATCTTGCCAAGATCATCTGTATAGGAACCCACTGTGATCAACGGTCCAACGATTCCAAGTGATAAAATAATGCAGATGACAAAATCTGAAATCGCAAGTGTTCCATTGGCTACATAATGTGCCCCAAACGGCAATACCGTAAGAAGCGTATAAGGTGTGACCACCATCATCAGTCCATGAAAGATCGAGCACCGTTTCATCCAGGAAATAAAGGAATCTGCATAAGCCATAGCCGCCTTTGTAAATTTTGCATAAGAACTTTCTGTCTTTCCAAATGCCTTGATCACTTCGATTCCGTCAATATATTCCACTGCCGCATCATTCAGATCTTTTGTTGTCTGAACCGTTCTCTCGAAGCTTGGTTTATAATCCAGCATCATTCCAAAATAAGAGAATAGTCCAACAATAACCGGCACCAATGACCAGAGTGCCAGTCTCCAGTCTGTCAGAAAGAAATAGATTAAAATCACAACCGGTGCCAGCAGATTGGACGTGAATTCCGGGACAATATGCGCCAGTGTCGTCTCGATACTGTCGATTCTTTCCACCATGATATTTTTAAATGTACCGGAGGGTGTATCCTTTACATAACCCAGCGGCACCCGCGCCAGCTTGTCACAGCAGGTTTCTCTTATATTTGCGAGTACCGCAAACGTTGCTTTATGTGACAATGCTGTCGAGAGCGAATGAAACAGTTCTGCAATGATAAACGACAGTGCAATGAAAACTGCTTTTGCAAGATATGGTTCAAACTCCTTTTCACCACTTAAAAACAGCTTAACTACATCTGCAATGATAAAATACGGAAAAATCTTAAAAATCACATTTCCTATTGCAAGTAACACACTCCACACATAGGCAATTCTTTTTTGTCCGGCCCATGTCAGGATCCAACTGACTGCCGACTTCTTTTTTTCTTTCACATCTGTTCACTCCTTACGTTCGTTTTATTGTTTCGTTTTATTGTTTTACCTTCTATTAGTTCGCACTAACCACCATATAATAAAATAGGTGGTTTACTGGCATCAACCACCTGATATTATTATCCTGTCTGAACTTTATTCAGAAATCCAGAACCTGCAACACACATAACCTATTCAGAATTCCTGCATCAGTTATACTGGAAATTCAATATTCCACAATCGTTCCCAGCCACCTGTATTAAATTCTTTCAGTTGATGTACATTTTTCTTTGCAGTCTCCCTGTCTATATCATGCTCAATAATCTGAAATACTGATGAAAAAAATCCCGTATAGATCATATGCATAAGACTTTCCTCTACAGTCGGTATTTTGACACCGTTCTCTTTCATTTTTTCCATATATTTCAGGCTGGACTTCATTTCCCGCTCTACCATATTGTGTATGAATAGTTCAAATTTTCCACTGTCTCCGCATTTCAACAATAATCTGAAATTATCATAATGATCATAGATATAATCAACCATCTGCTCCATCCCATCACTGGATGTATCCGACATATTCCTTGTCTGATCACTGGCAGAAAGCTTTTCAAACTCCTCAACAATCTGGTCATAAATCTGATAAATATGTTCCATATAGGGATCCGTCAGCGCATCAAAAAGTGCCTCTTTCGTCGGATAATATTTGTAAAATGCGCTAGTAGTAAGCCCTGCATCTTTTACAATATTTCTTAAAGATGCTCCTGTCAAACCATCTTTCAGAAAATGTTTTCTGGCTGTATCTAATATGTTTTTCTGTGTATCTTCTGCTTTCGTCGACATGCTTTTTGTATCCTCAAAATTTTCTTTTCATAAATATAACAGTGTTATATAGCACTGTTATATTTTAACTCATTATAGGAATTTGTCAAGTCTACTGTTTAGATTTTCTTTATCTTTTATCTATCTACTCTTTTCCATTTTGCAACAGCATTTCTTACCCGCCAGTCAATATCCAGACGTGCTCTGCGACATTCTTTCGGATGTTTTCTTGCTGCCTGAAATGCCAGTTTCACAAAGAGTCCGGATCCAACCGGGAGCATTGTCTTTAGCATGCTCTCCGGAAAAACGAAATGGGTTCCATGCTCATAAATGACATAATCCAATCTGCATGTGTGTGAATGTTCTTTCATACGCTGCTTCATACGGCGGATATATTTTACAGTATCCCACAACACATCATCTTCCGCACCAATTAACAATACTGTTCCATGGATTTTTTCAATCTTGATCATCTCGTCTTCTGTGATTGGATGAGCCTTTTCCGAGTCATCAAACAGTTTTCTTGAATTAATCATATCACCGGTCCGTTTTGTTTCTTTCTTAATCACATGCCAGTAATCCGGATGTTTGTAGCAAAAAGGCATATACGGAAGGGGTTCTCCTTTGTAAGAAAAAAGAGATTCTCCTTCAATCGGCCATTCCTTACAGCCATCTTTTTTGCCCTGCATAAACCCCTGCCAGATAAAATCACTCGGTGTCAGACCTATCGTTAATGTAATATTCTCAAAATAAGAAGCGGCAGTCAATGCAAGTGTTCCTGTAGTAGATGCCCCGACAATTCCTATCTTCTGATTACTATTCATTTTTAACCAATTGATTGCTTTCTCTATACGTTCCAATGGATAATTATGATGTCCATAATCTTTTTTTCCAGGTGACATTGTCATCACATTTACGCCAAGTTTATGTAGCCATTTCACGGATGTACGCGCCAGATAATCCTCTGGATCATCCCCGATCATTGCTATCATTGCACAGTCTGAGCCTGTTTTACATTTCCAGTATGCACCATAAAATCCATCTGTTTCCACATCAAAATGTCTTTTCTTCATTTGTATCATCTCCTTAATATCGGCCACGTTTCTCCAAAACTATTATTTTGTTTGAGATATTCCGAACAGCCGGAATCTTACCTATTACACAATAAACAGGCATAAGCTCTTTCATTCCTTCAACAAGACTGACTTCCTGCCGAACAGAAAATGCCGGCACAATTCTTTGCAGTTCTGTTCCGTTCTTAACTCCCCATGTGAATTTTGCATTGCTTCCCTCTATGGATTTCTCTTTCATATGCTTTACAACAAAGGGTGACATGGTTTCGACCATTACTGTAACTTTCTGAAATGATTTATCAATAATAGAAAACATCTTCCTGATATCTTTCTCATACAAATACATTGTAAGTCCTTCGATTATTACCAGAATATTCTTACCGTGATAATCGATATCATCTATGTAGGAATCATCCATTGCAGACTTTGCAATCTGATACACCGGATCAGTTTCGGTAAGGAACTGGCTCCTTATTTTCATTGTTTCCGGAAGGTCTACATTATACCAGCGCAGATATTTTTCCTTCATCCGGTAGCATCTGGTATCCAGTCCGCATGCAATATTTACGACAACTGTATTTTCATGCTTCTTCAAATATTGCTCAACCATCTGGTCTAATACAATTGTTCTTGCAATCACACCATAGTTCATAGCGTTATCTTTATCTGCTATAGAAAAGTCATAGTCCAGCTTTTCCACAAGTTCTACTGCAATCTCATCTTTGATCTTTGCATTTTGTTTTTTTGTTTCTTTTGCTCTTGCATACAGGGTCTGTACCATCGTTTCCGGCACACCTGTCACATTCACTTTTTCTTTCATTATCTGTCGCCTTCCACTGCCTTTCTTACTTCTTCCACCCACTCTGCACTATGACAGCAAAACAGTTCTTCATGCTGCATGTTATGTCTCCGAATATCCGGATTTTTAAAATAAGTACAATATCTCTTTTCATATTTTCTGCCCATCTTTGTTGCGTAAAACACGTGTATCGTAGTTCCCGGCACATCAATTCCATGCTGGACTTTCGTAACCAGATCAGAATAAAACTGATTATAAACACTCTGTTTCGTAATCCATGGATTTCCTCCTTTACCGATTCCAAACATATTCAAAAATCCATTATATAATTCTTTTTTAACCTCATCTGTCTTATTCAGTTTTTTCTGCATAAATTTCGGAAGAGCACCTGTATGTATCATTTTATACATGAAAGGGACTACCATGGATGACTTGATTTTTGCCACAAGACGACCTGCTTCGTCCATATCACTGCTCCCAATAATGCCATGATCTATATGAATTCTTTTTCGCTGAATCAAAAGGGATACAAAACTTCCACCAAGGGAACACCCATACGCTGCTTTAATTCTTCCACCATACTTTTTCTTGATTTCCAGCTCAATCTTTTCACATTCATCTTCCATTGAATAAAATTCTGTTTTCTCATTTGGATCAAATCCATCATAAGAAACTGTTACCGTGTAAAAATAAGAATGTAATCTATCCAGTACATGTTCAAAGCTGCTATACAGGCAACAGGTACCAGGAAATAAAAATATCACTGGTTTACTACTGTCTCCACTTTCATAAAATTTCATATCTGTCCTCCTTTAGTTTTTTCATATAAGCATAAAATTGCTTATGCAGCTCCCTCATTTCATCTGGTGCCTTCCTGGCATGTTGATACATAAATTTATCTCCAAAGCTACTTTCGAATGTAACAGCAAGCATAAGTATTATAACCAGTTTCTGCAAATAAGACCGCATACAAGGATCCAATCACACCTGCACCATAAATCAATATTCTCATAGAAATCCGTCCTCTTTTTCATTTTCAAAAAAACTGCCAGCGCCCATGTTAGTGATATCTAACTCTCATTTTCTAAAAAACCGTGTGAAAACAAAACTATAATTCCACACGGTTTCTTTTCTTATGCATTCAGTATATCACTTTTACTTAGTTAATCAACCAAATTTTGTCTTCATAATATTTAAAATTTCATGTTCATGCGCATTATATTCACTGCACTTGGAATGCAATTTATACCCTCATCTGGTCATTAAAATAATAATTTACATACTCTTCCGAAGATACATTCTAATCAGTATGATTCCCATATTGACAAACACAAATAACACAATTAAATTCACAAGCAGATATTCTCTGATTCCATCTCCTAGCACTGCAATCCCCGAAAGACTTCCAAGTAAAAACATCTGAGAAATTTTATCCCACATTTTTTTGTATCGTTTTATTGCTTCTGCAATCATTACTATCATAATTACCAATATAAAAATTATAGCTACGATTGCCAAAATCCTGATAACCCAGGCTTCTCCCCCCGTATAAGCTATTTTCTGATTGAACCCATTATCATAAGTCGGATATACCAACCATTCACAAAATCGAACATGCCATTTGATCTGCTTCTTTATCCGGCAGTGGTTCTTTTTCTTCCAACTGTTTCAGAATCATTTCTTCCCGTTCTCTGGCTGCCTTATCTACTTCCAGAAGGTATTCTCCAATGGTGTCCTGCAGAAGCATTACCTGATAGATTGAATTTCGATGGTTCTTCAGATAATCTCTGCGAAGAAAACCATACTTGCCAAGTTGCTCCATCTGCTCACCGGATTTATAGGTGAGATTCGGGATCAGATATCCATTTACATTTGTATACGTTATATAAACAGGACATTCGCAATCCGCTTTCGCTACTTGCTCATGAACGCAGTTGCTTCGCTGCCTGCGTTCATTTTATTAGCACTCTCCATTTCTCATCATTTTTTGACCACAAATTTACGACATTTACGACAAATCTGACACTGCTTTACAATACCAGACAAAATGACTGATGCCCCGGAAAGCCTGTAAAATAGCCACTTTCGGGATACACAAGACAGGACAAAAACCGACTTCCATTATCAAGAGGTGAGTGCTAATTCTTTTGTGAACGCTACGAGCCATGCATACGTATATAATTCTTTTTTGTTCTTTCCTTGATATTCTTTGTTGCCATGTATCGCTCAAACAACGTATTTACGGTCAGTTTCTTGACTGATGCATCTGCAATAAGCAGATCATCCATATCCTTATTAATCTTCTTTTCCTTTTCTCGCAGACTCGCCAGATTAGTTGCATAAACCGAATTATGCTTTCCATTTTCTCCTTCTTAATCCCATTTGAAAGAATCTGTGCCAATACGATTGATCGGTTCATCCAAATCATGAAATTTGTTTGCCATTGTTTTTACCTCATTTTTTCAATATCTTCATCATCTGTTTTTTCGATGGCACCTGACCTGCAACAATCAGTTTCCCGTCAATCATCACAGAAGGAGCCGTCATCACTCCCAGCTTTACGATCTCAACCAGATCTGTCACTCTCTCGATTTCCGTATCCATCCCGAGTTCTTCAAGACACTCCTTCACAACCGCATTTGTCTTATCACAATTTTCACAGCCACTTCCGATTACTTTTATATTCATATCCTACCTCCAGATTTAATTATTCAGTTTCATAGGAAGTCCCACACATTCTTCCCACGCTGCCGCGATTTCACGGATCAGTGCAATTCCGATTTTAGAAATAAAGACAAGCTGAGACTTCGGCTGGGCTTTGTAAGGTGCATAATCCCGTTTTTTTCCAACTACGTCAACCTTTTCCCATCCTTCTTTTTCTACTTTAAAGAATCCCTTTACACGGAAAACATCCGGTTCAATCTTTGCAAGGAAAGCTTCCAGCTTTTCCTTCTGGATCTCTCCTGTAAAATCCATGGAAAATGTTTTCGGTTTATTTTTCGATGAATTCGTAGTATCCTCACATTCTGCCCATTTGTACAGCATCAGATCCATATCATAAAACGAACGGTCAATATTTCCATTCGCACTCTCTGTAATTGGGCATACTGGATTAATTTCACGCACTTTGTCTTTCACCTGTTCAATCTGCTCGCTACCCACCAGATCAACCTTTGTCAGAACCGCAAGATTGCAGTGTTTAAGTTGACGGTCAATTGTCTCTGAATCCCCGATCTGATCCAGAAAATTATAACAGTCCACCAGGCAGATGCATCCTCTGAAGTCATATGCCCCAGGCGCCATTACTTCTGTGGCTGCAAGAATTTCTTCTGCATTAGACGGGTCCCCGAATCCAGAGCTTTCCACAAACACATATTCCAGACCTTTCTGTGCCATCTGCGTCAGTGCATCCACAAAGGATAAACGAAGGCAACTGCAAAAAATAGAGCCTCTGTTCAATTCTATCATCTGGATATCATTATTCTGAAGCACCGTTCCGTCAATACTGATCTTTCCCAGTTCATTCTGGATTACCCCAACCTTTGTTCCTTCCATGTTTTCAAGCAGATTTCTCAAGATTGTCGTTTTCCCAGCTCCTAAGAACCCTGTCAGAAAATATAATTTAATTTTACTCATGATTCATTTTCTCCTTTTTCCGTACTACAATTGCAATTTAAAAGTCCGGCATAATCTCCCGGAATCATCAGACGCCCCACTGTCTTATAAACCTCATTCATTACGTCTATGTCCAGAGAATACTGCATCCATTTTCCTTCTTTGCGCGCCTTTACGATTCCCAGATCACACATCAGCTTCATATCATGCGATAAGGTCGGCTGTGTAATATGAAATTCCTCCAGGATCTTACAGGCACATAATTCTCCTTCGGATAACATGTCGATGATCTTCAGGCGTTTCGGATCCGACATCACTTTGAATATACGGGCATATTTTTCATAGTCTATCTGCATTTCCTTCGTAAATCGCTCCTTCCTCATGTCCGGCGGGTAGCAAATTCATATGCCTTTTCGTGCAAGCACGAATGATATTTAAATTCGCCCCACTACTTTGATAATATTACGGATTGCTCCGCAGCGTTGCTACCCTATATTATCACATTAAACCCATACCCCACAATGATGATTCCGATACACACGATTCCAATGAATGTTCCGAGTAACTTTTTCTTAATCGCTTTGGACAGCATTACCATTGATGGAAGGGAAAGTGTAGTCACTGCCATCATAAAGGATAAAATCGTTCCAAGTCCTGCCCCTTTTGCTAGCAGGCTTTCTGCGACTGGGATGGTTCCGAAAATATCCGCATACATGGGAACGCCTACTGCTGTCGCCAGTGGCACGGCGTACCAGGTCTGTTTTCCAAGAATGCTTCGGACGATATGCTCTGGGATCAGATTGTGGATAGCTGCCCCGATGATGACTCCGACAACGATATACGGAGCTACCTTTTTGACGGTAGCCACAACCTGATTTTTTGCATAATCCATACGGTCTGCTATTGTAAGCGACGGCGAAGCTACCTCCACATTCGGCGCCTGCCGGATAAAATCTGCCACCTGGTCTTCCATATGCAGCCGCTCAATGATCGTTCCCCCTATAACAGCTATGACAAGTCCGACAATCACATAAGCAAATGCGATCTTCCCTCCAAAGACACTCATCAGAAGAACCAGAGATCCCAGATCCACCATCGGAGATGAAATCAGAAACGAGAAAGTAACTCCCAGCTGCAATCCCGCACTGGTGAATCCCATAAAGATCGGAATCGATGAGCAGGAGCAGAACGGAGTCACTGTTCCAAGAAGTGCTCCGATCAGATTCGCCCAGATTCCATGAAATCTTCCCATAATCTTTCTGCTTTTCTCTGGCGGAAAATAGCTTTGAATATAGGATATCACAAAGATCAGCACCGCAAGCAGCACAAAAATTTTTATGATATCATACAGGAAAAAGTGAAGAAATTCTCCTGGAAACCTCCCCTCTCCCAATCCGGCTTTAACAAGAAGTTTTCCGATCAGATCTTTCAGCCAGTGCATTCCAAGAATCTGGTCCTGAAAGAAATCCCATCCGTTTTTTATGATTTTCATTCTCTCTCCCTTCCCATAGAAATATAGAAATATTTCTATATATTTTTCATTTTTTAACCGGTGCAATCTATTTCTCACACCGGTTTTCTAACTACATCTTACTCTTCATATAGAATTTTGTCAATATGTTCCCGCTTTTTTTCTAATTTATCCCCTTCGCATTTGGATAGATTTTCTTCATCTTTGCGTCATCATAATGTGCATCCGCCCACTTCTGGACGGCATTTGTCGCCTGCACACCATTTCCTCTCTCATCATATCTTACCAGTGCCACACAGGATACCAGAATGTTGCAAACCATAAATCCCAGTAAAACCCAGGTCAGAATCTTTCCTGCAACTGCCGGTATTTTTTCAATCCATTTTTCCACAGGTGGAAATAATATTTTAAACCACACAACCGCAGCAATTCCCCAGAAAAAGCAGTAGAGCAGATTGATTCGACCTCCCAGGTTAAACGGGATCTTACTGTAATCCCAGAACACTTTTCCAAATACAAGTTCCGTAAACACACTGCAGAAATACTCATAAGCACCACCAAGCAATGTTCCTGTAAGGAAAAGAAAACGATCCCCTTTATCCTTATATTTGTACAAAAGTGCTGTGACAAGTGCAATTGCAAGCCCCCAGACAATGCTGAACGGTCCCCAGACCACACTGCTTCTACTCATCCATACTCCAGCCGTCACACGACAGAAAAGCGTTTCTGTGATATCTCCTAGAAAAGCACCGATCATAAACAGCATCACGATCTTATAAAAGCCGCACCCTTTTGCAAATATCTTTTCTTTGTTCTCTTCCCGGATTTCCTCTTCAATTTTTCTTGCCTTTGGATATGCTTTTTTCAGACGCTTTTCCAGACTTCCGGCAATCTTTCCCGCAATTTTTGTGCTGATCTTATCCATCCCGGCATCCGTTGCGATCCAGCGCTCCGGATTCTTACTCTTTCCGGTAAGAAGCATAAAGGAACCAAAGATGTCCACAAAAAGTACACCGATCAGTGTCAGCAGCACAATATGCATCAGAAGCTTCGGCAGAATATGTAATAAAATCAACATGATCCCATTGCACCATCTCACTGCCAGATAACCGAGCACACCCCAAAATAGTGAAGCCGGAAGACAAATATATCCATCCAGGTTCCATTTGATATTTGAATAATCCCACCATCTTGCCTTGAATGCTTTTTCGATCAGATGTCCACTGACCCATTCTGCAACTGTTGCATAGACCGTTGCAAAGATAAATAGCCAGATTCCCCGAAGTTCCTGTAATCCCACTGTCATCGCAATTGCGGTCAGACCATAGAGCACACAGAACGGTCCATTTACCAGGCCTCGGTTAGCAAACTTTCTCTGCTTCAAAGTTGCCGATATCGTTTCCAATACCCAGCCACCAAAAGAATAAATAAAAAAGAGCCACAGTAATTCATATCCAGTATAGTGATTCATAGTCTTCTCCTTTGTAAATTCATGGTATCATCTTATCATGCCAACCATGAACTTACAATTGGGATTTTATCCGTAAAGATATTATATAACACCAATCGTTTTTTTACAGCCGGTTAAACCGGTATCCGACTCCCCATACCGTCTCGATAATCTGCGGATTCCGCATATCCACACCGCCCATTTCATTTTCTGTAGTCGGAATTCGGACTGCGCATTCTGCTTTTTCTGTATATTTATTTGTTTATCATATATGTTTCTCTATTTTTTATCTGTATTCCTGATTTATTTCATATATTTAAAATTATTTTATTTTTTTCAGAATTTTTATTGACATTTTGCATTTTATGAGATATTATAATATCAACAAAACAAAAGGAGGACGGACCACCAGAAACTTAATCTTAACTCCAAAGTCTAAGAAAGTAAGAGGTATGGACCAAAGGACACTTAATTTAAAACTCGGACAAATCTAATGAAAGTAAGAGGTACGGACCAAAAGGAACATAATTTAAAACCAGAACAAAATCTAATGAAAGTAAGAGGTACAGACCACCGGAAACTTAATTTAAAATCAGAACAAATCTAATGAAAGTAAGAGGTATGGACCAAAAGGAACATAATTTAAAACCAGAATAAATCTGATGAAAGCAAGAGGTACAGACCAATGGCAAGATAATTTATACAATATCAAATCAATAAGAGTAAGAGGTGCAGACCAATGGCATAATAATTATTGAAATTTACATAGAAAAAACTATTTGAGATAATAGTTTCAGATAGATAAGAAGTGAATAAGGAGGATAATCCAATGGATGGATCAAATTAAAATCCACTGTAGCTGAAAGATCAGATACAGTGGATTTTTTATGACATATTTTCTATTCCAAAGTTCAAGAGCGCGCCTGCTGACGCGCTCAATTTCTGCAGATTCATAGTACAGCGGATTCTATGAAGTCTTCCGGTCCATATCCCATACTGCTTTACCATCATCACAGTATTCCAGATCCGGGCATTCCCCCTGTACAAAGGAATAAACCGGCTCTTTTCCTTCATATTCCTGAATGATACCATTTAATTTGGCAAGCATTTTTTCTTTATCACCCGGAAGATGTCCTCTGACTCTCACATGGATAAAGTCATGAAAACCATCATATAAAATATTTGCTCCTGCTTTTTCCGGTGCGATCCTCTCGATCAGATGATATTCTTCCCGAATTGTTTCCAGCTCATCTGCCGGAACAAAAGTACCTTGCCGTATATCTTGATATAACGGAACTTCTTTATGCAGAAACATGGAAAAATTCACTACATGCGCCGGATTGGTCCTGTTCAGGAACTGCGCCAGTGCTTCTGCATTTTCCATTCCTCTTCCTTTTCCTGCGACTCCGGTCATAATATGTGCATCATAGATCAGTCCTGCTTCATGAAGCCTGTCGATTGCCTGATATGCCTGTGCCAGATCATGATCTTTTTTCATAAATTTCAGCACATCATCCAGTCCGCTCTCGATTCCAAGATACAGATGCTTTACCTTTTTTCTAGCAAGCATTTCCAGCTCTTCCTGGCTTTTATGTAAAATACTCGTAACAGTCGCATCCATATTAATCCCTTCACATTCCGGGAAGTAATATGCGATCAGATCCAGAATCTCATACAATTTTTCTGTCTTCAGACCAAATGCATTACCATCCCCCAGAAAGATCTTCTTCGGCTTCCCATGCAGTTCCCGCACTCTCTTTAGTTCCGCTTCAATCTGTTCCATCGGAAGTTCCCGATACTTCAGATGCCGGAATAAATTACAGAATTTACACTGATTATATGAGCATCCAACCATAACCGGAAGCATGAAAGAGCTTCTTTCCATCGGAGCCCGGCAAATCTGTCCTTCGTAATCCATATGTCACACTCCTATGCTTCTACATAATAGACATAATTTTCTTTTCTTGGTTTTGCTGCAGGAAGTTCTACTGCCGCATATCCAAGTACGCAATGACCGATTCCTTCATAGTCTCCTTCGATTCCCCATTTTTTCAGAAGAGCCTTTCCTTCCTCGGATTCAAATTCTTCTTTTGCCCGGTGGATCCAGCAGCTTCCGATTCCAAGCGAATGCGCTGCATTCATCAGATTTCCCATCACAAGACTTCCATCATAAAGATATGTCGGTCTTGCCTTATCTGCAAGTACAATAAGAACTACCGGTGCACCATAAAACGGATCTGTATCGGTTCCCATAATTTTTGCATTCATTGCTGAAAGCTGATCTCTTGTTGCTTTATCCGTCACTGCCACGATGATCGGTGACTGCATTCCCATTCCCGTTGCCGCATAAGTTCCGGCCTCAATGATCGTATCCAGATCCTCTTTTCTGATCATATCCGGTTTGTATCCACGGACACTTCTGCGTTCTTCCATATTTTTGATTACTTCATTCATAAATTTTCAGCTCCTTTCAAATCTGCTTCTATTGTAGCACGATTTGAAAGGAGCTGTATGTATCTTATTTATTAAATTTTTATATCTGGCTTATTTTTCTTCGCCCCAGACTTCTTCCGCGATTTCTTTTACCAGTGCAAGCTTCTTCCACTGTTCTTCTTCTGTCAGTTTATTTCCGATTTCACAGGAAGCAAATCCACACTGTGGACTCAAATACAGTCTGTCGAGCGGGACATATTTCGCTGCTTCATGGATTCTCTTAATTACGTCTTCTTTATCTTCCAGCTTTGGTGACTTGGTTGTGATCAGACCGAGAACCACTTTTTTATCACCACTTATACTCTTCAACGGCTCAAATCCACCAGAACGTGCATCATCAAATTCCAGATAATATGCACTTACATTTTCACGGGCGAATAAAGCTTCTGCCACACGGTCATATGCACCACTGCTTGCATAAGTAGAATGGAAATTTCCACGGCATACATGAGTGTTGATCACCAGATCCTCCGGCGCTCCCTCAATTGCACGGTTATTGATAGCAAGAAGCTGTTCCATGATTTTCTGAAGTCCGGCTTCATCTGTTCCGAAAATTGCTGTAGCATGTGGATCTACACACATTCCCCATGAACAGTCATCCAACTGAATGTTTCTACAGCCCGCATCATACAGGTCACGAATAACTTTCTTATATCCATTTGCGATATCTTCTGCCAGTTCTTCCACATCCGGATAATACTTATTCGTATTTTGAATGTACATCGGCATAATAAACTGTTCCAGGAACTGTGCCGGTGCCGGAATCGTCTGCTTTGCTACTGTATTTTCATCTTCCAGTGCCTTTACAAATTTAAAATGTTCTACAAATGGATGCTGATCTACGGAAATTTTTCCAGTCAAATAAGTATCATCGATCATTGCAGCTTCACCGTGGAACGGAAGTCCGGTCTTAGTCGGCTCATGTCCTACCCCGTTAAATCCCCACATGAAATCAAGATGCCAGGTTGCTCTTCTGAACTCGCCGTCTGTGATCACATGATATCCTGCTTTTTTCTGCTTCTCTACCAGGTCTAAAATTGCAGCATCCTCTACTTTTGTCAGTTCTTCTTTTGAAATCTTTCCTTCTTCAAAATCTCTTCTTGCTCTTTTCAGTGTTTCCGGTCTTAAAAAACTTCCTACATAATCATAACGAAATGGTGTATTTTTACTCATAATATAGCTCTCCTTTTCTCTTTCGTACTGTCTGTCTTTTATGTTTGAAAGTATAGCAGAGTATTCTGCATCTGAAAAATACAAAAAAAATGCAGTTTGCCATAGTTTAAAACTATAGCAATATCAAAAAAATGTTTCACGCTCCCTGCTTCCATGCTACAATATTACCAGGATATCTGGTCAGAAGTATTTTCCGCTAAGATACATTTTCCAGATACTTTTCTGATATCCCAAACCCAAAAACAATATTCTTTATAGAAAGTGAAAAATATGACTCTTCAACAATTAAAATACGTCGTAACTGTTGCTGAAACAGGAACAATTACCGAAGCCGCAAATCGTCTTTATATTTCCCAGCCAAGCCTGACAAACGCAATCCGTGAACTGGAAAAAGAAATGAAGATTACCATTTTTCTCCGGACTAATAAAGGGATCATCCTTTCAAAAGAAGGCGAAGATTTCTTAGGATACGCCAGACAGGTGCTGGAACAGGCCGCTATTCTCGAAGATAAATACAAAGGAACTTCCGGCGGGAAAAAGAAATTCTGTGTATCCACGCAACACTATTCTTTCGCTGTCAATGCCTTTGTCGATCTGATCAAAACCTACGGACAGGATGAATATGATTTCAGTCTCCGCGAAACCCAGACATACGAAATCATCGAAGATGTAGCAAAAATGCGCAGCGAGATTGGAATTCTTTTCTTAAATAATTTTAATGAAACGGTTCTGGAAAAAATTTTAAAATCCAACGGACTTATTTTTCATCAGCTGTTTGTTGCTAAACCACATGTATTTATCAGCAGACGTCACCCTCTCGCCGATCACAAAATAATCACCAATGAAGAACTGGACGATTATCCATATCTTTCCTTTGAACAGGGTGAACACAATTCCTTTTATTTTTCAGAAGAAATCTTTTCTGTATCTGAACGCAAAAAAAATATCCGTGTACGGGATCGTGCCACCTTATTTAATCTTCTGATCGGGCTAAATGGATACACAGTATGCAGTGGTGTAATTGACAAAAAGTTGAATGGAAAAGATATTATTGCCGTTCCTCTTGCTGACGAAAGTGATATGCGGATTGGGTATATTACACATAAAAAAAGGATGTTAAGCAGATTAGGGACAACTTATCTGGATGCCTTGAAAAAATATCTGCAATAAAAAACTTCTGGAAGCAGTTTTCCTGTTTCCAGAAGTTTTTGTTTTAAAACAAACATACAATTCCATGCACAATAAATGCAGCAACCCATGCAATCACGCACTGAAAGATCACAACACCAATCGCCCATTTACCACCAAGTTCTCTTTTAATAGAAGCAATCGCTGCCACACACGGTGTATACAAAAGACAGAAAATCAAAAGTGCTGCTGCACCGGCTGTATTTATCACCGCTGTCAGTGCTGCTGTTGACCCAAACAAAATCGAAAGAGTGGAGACAACACTCTCTTTTGCCATAAATCCGGAAATCAGTGCCGTTAATATTCTCCAATCACCAAATCCAAGTGGAATGAATACAGGTGCGATCATACCTGCTACCGTTGCAAGGATACTTGCCTGTGAATCTGTCACCATATTCAGATGCAGATCAAAGCTCTGCAGGAACCAGATCACGATCGTTGCACCAAAAATAACGGTAAATGCTCTCTGCAGGAAGTCCTTTGCTTTTTCCCAGAGAAGCTGACCAACATTTTTCGCTCCCGGCATACGATAATTCGGAAGCTCCATAACAAACGGAACAGGTTCTCCTTTGAACATCGTCCCTTTCATTGCAAGTGCAGTAAGGATTCCCATCAGGATTCCGAAGAAATAGAGACCAATCATTACAATTGCACCCTTCCCCGGGAAAAACGCCGCTGTAAAGAATGCATAGATCGGAAGTTTTGCTGAACAACTCATAAACGGAGTCAGCATAATCGTCATTTTACGATCACGCTCTGAAGAAAGTGTCCGGCTCGCCATAACTCCCGGTACTGTACATCCAAATCCGATCAGCATCGGTACAATACTTCTTCCGGAAAGACCAATCTTTCGCAAAAGTTTATCCATAATAAACGCAACCCTTGCCATATATCCACTGTCCTCCAGCATCGAAAGGAAAAAGAACAGTGTAACAATGATCGGCAGGAAACTCAGCACGCTTCCAACCCCCTGAAAGATTCCATCTACAATCAGTGACTTTAATACGCCATTGACTCCTGCCGCATCCAGTGCCTGACTGCAGGCTACAATCACCTGGTCAATTCCCTGTTGCAGAAGATCCTGCAAAAATGCTCCGATCACATTAAATGTGAGCCAGAATACCAGTCCCATAATTGCGATAAATGCCGGAATCCCGGTATATTTCCCTGTCAGAACCTGATCAATCTTCCTGCTTCGCACCCGCTCCCTGCTCTCATGTGGCTTTAAGACCGTATCTTCACAGGCACGCTGGATATAGTTAAAACGCATTCCCGCTACTGCCGATGAACGGTCTACCTTGCATTCTTCTTCCATCTGCAGATTGATATGTTCCAGAAGTTCCTTTTCATTCTGGCTCAGCTTTAATTTTTCCAGGACAAGCTCATCATTCTCTGCCAGTTTGCTTGCTGCAAATCTGACCGGGATCCCTGCTTCCTTTGCATGATCTTCAATCAGATGCATGATCGCATGAATGCATCTGTGAACCGCACTTTCCTGACCTTCAGCAGAGCAGAAATCCACTTCCTCCGGTGCTTCCTGATATTTTGCGACATGCAGTGCATGTTCTACCAGTTCCGCAATTCCTTCTCCCTTTGCTGCCGAGATTGGTACAACCGGTACTCCGAGAAATGCTTCCAGCTCATTCACACGCACAGAACCTCCGTTCACACGCATCTCATCCATCATATTCAGCGCAACAACCATTGGGATCTCAAGTTCCATAAGCTGCATCGTCAGATACATATTCCGTTCAATATTGGTTGCATCTACAATATTGATGATTCCTTTCGGTTTATCCTGAAGCAGAAATTCTCTTGTAACAATTTCCTCACTGCTATACGGAGACATAGAATAAATTCCCGGAAGATCGGTAATACGGGTATTGGGATGTTCCTTGATCACACCGTCTTTTCTGTCAACCGTAACACCTGGAAAATTTCCCACATGCTGATTCGATCCGGTCAGCTGGTTGAACAGCGTTGTTTTTCCACAATTCTGATTTCCAACCAATGCAAACGTAAGTGTCGTATTCTCCGGTAACGGATGCTCTGTTTTCTTCTCATGAAAAATGCCTGCTTCTCCATACCCCGGATGCTGTGCATCTCCTAACGGTTGTCTGCCTTCCTTCTTCTTATAATGTGGCTCATGGGCCGGCGTAATTTCAATCTGTCCGGCATCCTCCAGACGGATCGTAAGTTCATAACCATGGATCCTGATCTCAACCGGATCCCCCATCGGCGCATATTTTACAATCGTTACTTCTGTTCCCTGGATCAATCCCATATCCAGAAAATGCTGCCTGAGTGCACCATTTCCTCCTACGGAAAGAATCGTAGCTGTCTTTCCGACTTGTAATTCTTTTAATGTCATTCCTCTATCTGTCTCCTTTGGCAAAAACCATTTATTGATAATTTATATCATTATCATATCAGTCCTGTAGGTAGTCATTCAAGAATAACATTCGTTTTTTCTAGCTAATTTCCTCGCCTGCAAATTGTTTTATTCCACAGCCTCTCTAAACCGGTACCCTACTCCGACTTCTGTCAGAATAAATCTGCAATTTCCGGGATCCTTTTCTATCTTCCTTCGCAGTGCTGCCATAAACACCCTCAGGTTGGCTGCTTCTACTCCCTGTGCACTGCCCCAGATCTGGCTGAGAATATAATTATGTGTCAGTACCTTTCCCCTGTTGTCGATCAATAATTTCAAAATCTTATATTCCATCGGGGTCAGATGAACTTCTTTCTCATCAATCGATACCTGATGTTTTTCCCAGTCCACTTTCAGATAATCACACTGAAAGATTTTTTCTTTCTTTTCTTCCGGAATCTGGTTACTCTTTCTGAGCGCCACACGGATTCTGGCAAGCAGTTCGCCCATATAAAACGGTTTTGTCACATAATCATCTGCCCCCAGATCCAGTGCCTGTATTTTTTCTTCCTCTTCCTGTCTTGCACTGACCACAATGATCGGTATTTTCGAGATCTCTCTTACACTTTTTATAATCTCAATCCCGTCACCATCCGGAAGTCCAAGATCCAGAATGATCATATCCGGTCTGTTTGCATAGAACAGTGCATTTGCTTCTCCACATGTCTTCGCAATCACAAAATCATAGTCTTCTTTCTTAAGACTCATCGAGATAAAGTTAATAATATATTTATCGTCTTCCACAATTAAAATTTTATGCTTATCTGCCATCTGTACTTACCTGCCTTGCCTCCAGCCAGAACATGAACCTTGCTCCGCCTTCTTTTCTGTTCTCTGCATAAATATTTCCACCATGTGCATTTACTACCGCTTTACATATAGCCAGTCCCAGACCGATTCCTCTTTGTCTGTCCCCTTTTTCATCTGACCTTGTAATAAATTCGTCAAAAATATTTTCTTTCAGATCTTCCGGGATCCCGTCTCCGTCATCCTCGACACGGATCCACACTTTCCCTGCATCATATCTGGCTTCTATACAGATCCATCCATTTTCCCCTGTATGCTTCATCGCATTATCCAGAAGATTGACCAGCACCTGGACCATCAGTTTTCCATCTACATTTACAACAATCAGCTCCGACGGAAGTTTAATTTCAAACCTCCTCTTTTCCCGGAGTCCTATGATATGTGATACGGCTTCATAGATCAGATCATCCACTACTTCCTGGTTTTTCCGGATCTCAAATTCTTCACTTTCCAGCTTTGTCATATTCAAAATATTTTCCATCAGGCGCATCAGCCATACAGACTGCTCCTGTATCTCTCCTGCCAGTTCCTTTCTGACTCCGGCATCCAACTCATCCGCCTCTTTTAAGAGTCCTGCAGCTCCCATAATTCCGGTCAAAGGTGTCCTGAAATCATGGGATATACTTCTCAGCATATTGCTTTTCAGCTTTTCTCTTTCCATCTGTGCCCTTGTTTCCTCTGCAATACGCACCTGATTATGAAATCGTACCATAATACTTGCGGAAATGAATCCTGTGATAAGGAAAAATACCAGACGTACCACATCATTCTGATCCGTCATCGCAAATGTATGCACCGGCACTGTAAAAAAATAATTAAACAGCAGCACACTGCATACAGAAGCCATCATTCCATACAGATAACCGGTAGTTGTAACTGTTATGACCAGTACACCCACAATATAGATCATCAGAATATTTTCTTTTCGAATTCCATAACTCTGGAGAAAAAAAGACAAAAATGTTGCAACCGCCATGATCGCAATCGACTGCACCATATATTTTACTCTCTTTTTTGTCATTTTCTTTCCCCCATCATTCATCATTTTATACTTGCAAGCAGACGGTCAATATCCTTTGTAAGACCTACTACAAGCAGATGATCCTTCTCATGCATCACATAATCCGCTCTCGGAAGGACCACCACCTCTGTATTTTTCTTTATTCCAAATACATTTATATGATAATTTGCCCTTATATCCGCTTCTTCTATCGTCCGCCCGATCCATGCAGCCTTCGGCTGGATTTCAAAAATCGAATAATCCTTACTGAGTTCAAAATAGTCAAAAACATGATTTGCACTGTATTTTACAGCCAGTCGCTCTGCAATATCCCGATCCGGATAAAAGACTTCATCCGCTCCATTTCTCAATAAGAATTTTGCATGGATATCCCTGTTTGCCTTACTGACAACATGTTTGGCTCCAAGCTCTTTTACCAGGCTTGTTATCTCCAGACTGCTCTGGAAATTTGATCCGATGCACACAAAGCAAAGATCGAAATTTCCTACTCCAAGACTTCTTAATACTTCTTCATTTGTACAGTCCCCTACCCGTACTGCTGTTGCGTATTCCAACAAATCCGGTGTCTTTTTCTCATCTTTATCGATGACCATTACCTCATTTCCCCGATTTGCCATATCAATACACAGATGATGACCAAATCTTCCAAGTCCAATAATCAATACTGATTTCATTTTCTACTCCTTATTCTATCCTATCGTAATTTCTTCTACCGGTTTCCGGATCGGTGCTTCATGTCTGTGCCCTTTCAATGAAAGCGCAAATGTCAGACTTCCTATTCTTCCGCAAAACATCAGAAATACCAGCACCATTCTTGATGCCATACATACATCTCTTGTGATTCCCGCAGACATTCCCACTGTTCCCATTGCAGAAAAGACTTCAAACATCACATCCGACAAAGAAAACGGCTGCATAATTTCCATGAAGATCGTTCCTGTTAGTATAAGGAACAAATTCGTACACATTACAACACTGGCCTTTCTGATCGCAGTTTCATCCAGTCTTCTGTTAAATACATTACAACCGGCTGCTTCCATCAGATTTGCACGCACAAATACAATAAGAACCACTACGGTTGTCGTCTTAATTCCACCTGCTGTAGATCCCGGGCTTCCTCCTATGAACATCAGAATCATAGTAACAAGTTTACTGCCTTCCGTCAACGCTCCTGTATCGGTTGTATTAAATCCTGCCGTTCTGGCTGTCACCGAGTGAAATAAAGAACAGAGTATCTGTTCTTTCACAGGCATCCCTGCCAGTACATTATTTTTTTCCAGTATCAGGAATAAAACTGCTCCTCCTATAATCAGAAAACCTGTTGTTGATAATACAATCTTTGTATGCAGATGATATTTTTTCCATTGAAATTTTTTCACAGACAGATCATCCCACACCAAAAAACCGATTCCACCGATTATAATCAGCAGCATGATCACTGTATTTACCAGCCAGTCATCCGAATATCTGATCAGTGACTGATAGGCACCATTTTCTCCCATAAGGTCAAACCCGGCGTTGCAAAAGGCTGATATAGAATGAAAGATCCCGTACCAGATTCCTCTTCCTATTCCGAATTCCGGAATAAACCGGATCATCAGCAATACAGCTCCAATGCTTTCAAAAAAAAGTGTTCCTTTTATAATCTTCTTCGTAAGCTTTACAATTCCACCAATTTGAATACTATTGATACTCTCCTGCAAAATTCCACGGACTTTAAGCCCTATCTTTCTTCTTAACAGAATCGCCACACAGACACCAATTGTCATAAATCCCATACCGCCGATCTGGATCAGGATCAAAATGATAAGCTGTCCAAAAAAAGACCAGTGCAGATATGTATCCTGTACAACCAGCCCAGTCACACAGGATGCGGATGTCGAGGTAAATAATGCATCTACAAAAGATGTCATATTTCCATCCCTTGATGAAACCGGAAGCATTAAGAGAATACTTCCCAAAAGGATCAACAACAAATACCCGACAACAATCATCTGTGTCTGTGTCATCTTTTTATATATTACTGTCATTTGTTTCGTTTCCTTTCTCCTCTATATCTTTCTTCCTCTCTCTCTTTTTTATCCTTCTTCAGAAAAATGTCGAGTTCACGCATCAGATGCAATCCGGCGATCAGCAGAAAGCTCAGGATCCCTGTAAATAAAATAATACTCTCAATCTCGAACATAACCTTTCCTTCCTCTCACTGTTTTTCCTCTCCTGTTTTGTAAATCAATGATAGTATTTTTAGTATAAAGATTGTATAAAGATTCCTGATTTTATGTAAATATTCCGTTATGATTTTCTGCTGAAAAATGGGATTAGGAATTTCATTAAATAGAAAGAATGTGCATCTCCGGCACGCAGTGCCTTTTGTTTCATAGGAAGTTCCTTCGGGATTTTCTATGAAGCAAAAAACGGGCACTTTGCAGTTCTTTCTGCAAAGCGTCCGCCTTTTTTACAAAATCTTTTTATTCAGCTGCTGTTTCTTCCTCATCTGTTTCCGGAACATCATTATGAACGGCAGCCACACCTGCTACATCTGCTTCCGGATCTGTGATCAGTTTGACATCTTTATCCTTTGCGATGTCAAGGTCTTTGACTTTAATGGTTTCTCCAACCTTCAAATCTCCAACGTCAACAATTACTTTTTCAACAAGTGCCGATGGAAGTGCTTTGTATTCAATTTCACCAAGCAGTTCCTCCACAACACCTGTGACAACCTTTGACTGATTGTGGATCACAACTTCTGCTACGGAATGTACCATTTCTCCACTTACCAGTGCCTGAAAATCTATTTCAAGTACTTTTGAACCCATAGAATCATAATCGACTTCTTTTACCAGCACATCCATCTGCTCTCCGTCCAAATCCAACATGATCTGGCTTCCTTTGCCATTAGCTTTCAGGAACTTTTCCGCTTCTTTCTGTGTCATCTGTACCGGAATGGAGCCTTCAATCTCACGTCCGAATACATTGCCGGTTACATAACCTTCTCTTCTGAGTTTTTTGGCTTTTGTCTGCATGTTTCTTTTTTCAGCTTTTAAAGTATTCATTTATCTTTTCCTCCAATCACTGACTTCTGGTAAAGTACCTATTTCCTTGTTACAGCTGTATTATAGCACTCATGGATTATCAAGATTAACCAAAATCACATCTTTTTTGATCAATATTTTTGCTGTTTTTCAAACTTTTTTATTTGTTTTGTGCAATTTTTTTATTTTTTACTTTTTTCATTTTTCAAAAATTTTCACATTTTCATCCCTTGGTTTTTTCTTACGTTATGTTAAATTTCACACCAAAAAAGAACCTGCTGCCACAATTGCATATTCACCTGCAAAATGCTATACTCGGATAAGAAATGTTAATGAAAAGAGGTTTGATTATGAGAGCATATGAACGACTTTTAAATTATGTAGTAGTCCGTACTCCAAGTGATGAACACAGTACGACTTCTCCTTCTTCCCAGTGTCAGTTCGACCTGGCACGTATTCTGGCAGATGAGATGACTGCCCTCGGGATTTCTGACGTAAGTCTGGATGAATTCTGCTATGTATACGGAAAGATTCCTGCCACACCGGGATACGAGAATAAAACATCTATCGGATTTATCGCACACATGGATACCGTTTCCGATTACTGTGACCATGACATCATCCCGGTCGTACACAAGAACTACGATGGCGGTGATCTGCCGCTTGGCACAAGTGGACGTACCCTTACCGTAAAAGATTTTCCGCATCTTCCATCTCTTGCCGGATGCACCCTGATCACAACAGACGGTACAACCGTTCTTGGTGCCGATGATAAAGCCGGAGTTGCTGAGATCATGACCATGGCTGAAGCCCTGATCAAAGAAAATATTCCTCATGGACCGATCTCAATCGCTTTTACACCAGATGAAGAAGTCGGTGGTGGAACTGATCATTTTAACGTGGAAAAATTTGGTGCACAGTTTGCCTACACTCTGGATGGCGATACCGAAGGCGAAATTCAATATGAAAACTTCAATGCATGCAAGGCAGATTTTGAAATTACAGGATTTGCTGTGCATCCCGGTTCCAGCAAGGATACGATGATCAATGCGTGCCTGGTTGCCACTGAAATCAATAACATGCTTCCAGGACTTGAAATCCCGCGTGAAACGGAGGATTATGAAGGATTCTACCATTTAACCGGTATGAGTGGAGATGTGGCAAAAGCAGAGCTTCATTATATTGTAAGAGATCATGACAAGAATCTGTTTGAAGCCAGAAAAGAAACTCTTCGCCATATTGAGAAGAACCTCAATGAAAAATGGGGAGAAGGCACTGTGAAGCTTATGATTACTGACCAGTACCAGAATATGGCTGAGATTATTGCCGGATGCATGCATCTGATTGAGAATGCAAAGAAAGCCTGTGAAAATGCGGGTGTTGCACCGCTTGTGCTTCCAATCCGCGGCGGAACAGACGGATGCCAGCTCAGCTTTATGGGACTTCCCTGCCCGAACCTCGGAACAGGGGGACATGCATTCCATGGACCATATGAACACATCACGGCGGAGGGAATGGACAAGGCTGTGGATATCGTGGTTGAACTTGTGAAATTATACGCGGAGATGTAAAGGGTTGTCTGACGGACAGAAGAAATAATACAATAGGGATCACAGACGTTTCGGAATCCAAGAGCATCTAGGTCTGTGATCCCTATTGTATTATTTCTTCTTGTACTGTCGAAAAGTTTTATATATGGATAAGAGTTCCAGGCTCAAGTGAATTTTTTTGGTTAGGATGTCCATATTGCAGGTTATTCAGTTTTATGTTATGTAGCTTTATTTTTATGCTGTTGTTTTTTACATTAAATGGATATTTTATTCAAAGTGTCACATTTCAGGGTTGTATTTCGTCTTTATTTATAGAACGTTCAATAAAGATATGAAAGAAGGTGTTATTTTTATATGCGTGAGTTTTCTGACAGTGAGAAGTTGGAACGATTGTATGAGTTGTATGAGCAGAAGATGTATGCGGTGGCTTTTTCGATTCTGAGGAATGAGTGGCAGGCTGAAGATGCGGTGCAGGATGCTTTTGTACGGTTGCTTAAGAATATACGAAAGCTTCGGGATCTGGAAGATGAAAAAACACGGTCCTATGTTCTTCAGACGATTCAAAGTGCTTCCCTCGATCAGTACCGGAAAAATCAAATAACGTCCAATGCAACGGTTCCAATCAAAGATATGGATTTTGCTGATGAGCGTGATGATATTATGAAGCTGGTCAGCCGTCTTGCCGGTGACTCTGTCCTTGAGCAGATCCTTGGAAAACTTCCCGACTCTTATCGCGATGTGATCCTGTTCCGCTGTGTACACCAGCTTTCGGTAAAAGAAACAGCTTCCGTCCTTGAAATCGGCGAATCTCTGGTTCGGAAACGTCAGCAAAGAGCATTGAAAAAACTCAGATTGATCATAGGAGATGATATGTATGCAAAACAAAAAATTTGACCAAATAAGCCTTGAAGAATTTGATTCTATGAATATGGATCACACTTTTTCCGATAACTATAACCGAAAAAAGCAGAACTTACTGCATGCTGTCTCGGAAAGTGAACATAACCGGCATCGAAACCATCTTTACCGTGTTGCCGCTGCCATCGTTGCCCTTTCCCTCCTTCCCGCAACCGCATATGCAGCTGACAGACTGCTTCAAATGCATTACAACAGTACCGGAACATACAGCGGTGATCTTTCTCTAACGACTACCTCAAAAGATACTGTATTTTCTCCGGTAAAGCTGACTCCAACTTATTTACCTGATGGAAGTATTGCTGCTTCAGACCGTGGACCTGACAAGTACTATGTCCCTTCCGATACAGAATCTTCTTCACATGGTACTGTATTTTCTCTCTACAAGATGGATACCGATGATTTTACATTTTCGCACTCCTATATGACTTCTCGTGAAGAATTTAATGCCAATGGAAATGATGCGGTTCTGATGACTTTCGACTCTTCTGGAGTCTTTGATAAGGATGCCTACGTCGTCTTCCAGGATTCAGGCTATATTGTTGAAATCAATATGGGAAATGCAATCACCAATGAAGAAGCGAAAAAGATTGCTTCTGGTGTGACACTTACGCCTGCTACAGATTCTGACGCTACCTTTGCAGGTTCTTTGTCCGAACTTAAAACGGAATTAGCTGAAGATGCAGCTGCACCAAAAGCACTACAGACTACCTGGCTTAAAGTAAATGATACCTGGACCGACGAAACCTGTGGCTATCAGATGACTGTTAAAAAAGTAGAAGCTTTTGATAATATCCGTTCACTTAACGCAGATTTCTTTACTGATAATGGTAAAAATCTTCCAGATGGTTCGATTAACGACAACGGAGATCTTATATCATATAATCGTGCTATTATTCAGGTCGGAAATGGAACCGACTCACTCAATACACAAACAGGTACTGCACAGATTCATCGAAAATTATTATATGTAACTCTTGAGATTACAAATCCATCCGACAATCCTTTTTCCGATACGGAATCCTGTGTAAATTATGATCTGACCATTCCGTCCGAAAATCCAGACGGATATTATAACAATGCATTGTTCGATAATCCAACATACAAAGATGTTATCAATTATCCAATTTATTTTGATGCCTCTGTATGCTCCGACAACTCTGACCATCATTACTTTTTCACCAGTCTTGAAAAAGGACAGACCATCACCTGCCATCTTGGTTATATTGTCGATGAAGATCTGTTGGATCAGCTTTGTCTCAATACCTCTTTTGACGGACAGATTGGACAGTTTGTGACTCTTTACAAGTAAACAAATATTTTAAACAAAACCGGAGTTGCCGCATATCACTAAAATCCATGCGCCAACTCCGGTTTCTTAAATTTGAAAATATTCTTTTACCTGTCCCAGTATTATCCCCATCAGCTTTGTCCTTGCTTCCACGCTCGCCCATGCTACATGTGGTGTAATCAACAGTTTTTTGCTATCTTTTATTTTTCGCAGCGGATTCGTCTCACTCATCGGCTCCTGGCAAAGTACGTCAAGTCCGGCTGCAGCTATCTCGTCATTTTCAAGTGCCTCATACAGATCCTGCTCGACTACGATCGGACCACGTCCGAGATTCAGAAAAATACAGGTTTTTTTCATTTTTGTAAATGCTGCTTTATCCATTAAGCCCTCTGTATGTTCATTTAACGGTGCATGAACGGATATAATGTCAGATTTTGCAAGCAATGTATCCAGATCTACCTGTTCGTAACCTTCCTGCGCCGGACGCCCTGATGCCGAGTAATAAATAATCTGTGCTCCAAATGCTTTTGCGATATCCGCAACTCTCCGGCCAATTGTTCCCAGACCTATGATCCCCCAGGTTTTGCCACTGATCTCCGTAAAATGCTCTGCAAAATGCGTAAATATTGTATCATTGATGTAACGCTCTTCTTTTACATAATCATCGTAATAACGCATCTTTTCCAGCAGATAGAGAAGCATTGCAAAAGTGTGCTGTGCCACCGTTTCTGTCGAATAGCCAGCTACATTTCTCCATGCAACTCCTCTTTTTTCCAGATATTCTTTATCCAGATTGTTGGTCCCCGTTGCCGTCACGCATACCAGCTTTAAATTCTCTGCTTTTCCAATCGTCTGCTCATTGACCTGTACTTTATTTAAAATAATCACATCTGCATCCTGAACTCTTTCCGGTACTTCTTCTGATGTAGAAAAATCGTATTTTACGACTTCACCAAACCTGTCAAATCCAGAAAGATCAATATCTTCTCCAATTGTTTTTACATCCAAAAAAACTATTTTCATAATCTGTCCCTCACTTTATCACTGTAATTTGCAACTTTTTCTGTTCATTATCATAACAAATTTATTTTACGAATACAACCTAAACAACCGTTGACATCCTTATCCTATGGCGCGTATACTAAAGAAATGAAGAGCATTTGCGATTATATCCAGATATAATTAGCAGGTGTTTTTTTTGGTCTTTCTGGCAAGCCTTTGCTTTTTATAAATCACATTCCATCAACATCAAGGAGGTTATTATCATGAATCAGAACAAAGCTTTGGAACTTACAAAAGATATCGCAACTGACATTATCGGAGGAATCCTGATCGCTGTCGGTGTCTATAATTTTGCTGCCGCCGCAAAATTTCCGATGGTAGGGGTAAACGGAATCGCCCTGATCTTTTACCAGTTGTTTGGACTGCCGATCGGTACTGTTGCCCTGATTCTTAACATCCCGATCGCCATCTGTTGTTTTCGGCTTCTGGGCCGCAGATTTTTCCTGAATTCAGTCCGGACGATCATTATTACTTCCATAATCATGGACGTGATCGCACCGCTGTTCCCGGTTTATCAGGGTGACAGACTTCTTTCTGCCATCTGCTGCGGTGTCCTTTCCGGACTTGGTTATGCAATGATCTATATGCGTGATTCTTCAACCGGCGGCTCTGACTTTATCATGATGTCGATCAAAGCACTGAACCCTCACCTTTCCCTTGGAAATATTGCATTTGCACTGGATGCAGTAATTGTGATCCTCGGAACCGTAATTGTATCCCGTGACGTGGACAGTCTGATCTACGGTCTGATCGTCAGCTATCTGCTCTCTCTTGTTATGGATAAAGTTATGTACGGAATTGATGAAGGAAAGCTTGCCCTGATCGTAACCGATCCCGAACACAGCACTGAAATCTGCTTCAAAATCGATGAGGTTCTCGGACGCGGCTCTACAATTTTAAATGGTATGGGAAGTTATTCTAAAGATGATAAGCACATCATAATGTGCGCCTGCAACAATAAGCAGATGTACGGAATCCGCAAGCTGATCAAAACGATTGATCCAAAATCCTTCCTTGTAATCATGGAATCGAATGATGTAGTGGGTGAAGGATTTAAAGATGAGTAAATTGCGGTCAGCTTTTTCAGACAGCTAAGCAAATCATCCGTATCACTTGTTGGACACTTTGCATCAAAAATAGAATTCCTGATAATAAAAACCGGAGGCTCATGTGTCTTTTTACACAAGCCTCCGGTTTTTCTATAATCTGCCAAGCCAATACTTCGCTTTTATACACACTCTGATTCCCTGTCCTTTTTTAAGTCCGGCTCTTCCTATGAATTCAGATCTTCTGTGATTGATTTAAGGTTCATGAAGTTTGTCAGATAATCTGCTGTACCAGTCTTCGCATCTGTTCCGGACATGTTAAATCCACCAAATGGATGCTGAAGTACAACTGCTGCTGTAGATTTTCTATTAAAGTATAAGTTACCTACCTGGAATTCTACTTTTGCTCTCTGGATATTTTCACGTGTCTCACTGTATACAGATCCTGTCAGACCATATTCTGTCTGGTTTGCTACATCAAGTGCTTCATCAAAAGAATCTACTTTGATAACAGCAAGGACTGGTCCAAAGATTTCTTCATTGGCAATTCTTGCATCTCTCTTGATATCGCGGATTACAGTAGGATCAATATAATATCCTTCTGCGTCACTGTATGTACCACCGAATACAACATTTCCTTCTTTACGTCCGATCTCGATGTAATTGGTAATGCTGTTATAAGCGCCCTGGTTGATAACCGGTCCCATCGCTGCATTGCTTTCGCCCGATCCCTGGTTCGCCTTCAGTTCTGCTGCGCATTTTACAACTTCATCTACAAACTCATCATATACATCTGCCAGAACAATTGCTCTTGAGCATGCAGAGCATTTCTGTCCCTGGAATGTAAATGCAGAGCTTGCAACTCCATTTGCTGCTTTCTTGATGTCTGCTGTTGAATCTACGATAATTGCATTCTTTCCACCCATCTCAGCCACAACACGTTTGATCCATCTCTGTCCGTCAGCGATCTTGGCTGCATGTTCATTGATTCTACATCCAACTGCTTTTGATCCTGTGAAGTTTACAAATCTTGTAAGCGGATGTTCTACGATGAAGTCACCAATCTCTGATCCTGATCCAGGAATGTAACTTACTACGTCAGCCGGAATACCGGCTTTCTGGCAGAGTTCTACGAATTTGTATGCAACGATCGGAGCGTCTGAAGATGGTTTGCAGCAGATCGTGTTACCGGTAACAACTGCAGATACGATCATTCCACCAAACAGTGAGAGTGGGAAGTTCCATGGAGAAACAGCCACACCTACACCGAGCGGGATGTAAACGCATTTTGTAAGTTCATCTGTAGGAACCAGCTCTTTTCCTTTTTCCAGATTCTGGATATGCATTACATAAGAATTGATAAAGTCAAGCTGTTCGCAAAGTTCTCCGTCAGCTTCTCCCCAGTTCTTTCCACTTTCAAGGACATTCCATGCATCCATGATAAAACGGTTCTCGATCAGAAGTGCTGCAAGTCTTCTTAATACACGTACTCTTTCTTCTACAGATGTAAGGCTCCATTTTTTGAATGCTTCGTAAGATGACTTGATTGCCTCGTCAGCCTGTTCTTTGCTGCATGAGCATGCATATCCGAGTACTTCCTTTGTAGCCGGTGACACAGAAGCGATCTTCTTTTCTGTCTCAACTTTCTTTCCACCGATGATCAGCGGGTAAACAGCACCTGCTTCTGCATGAGCCTGTTTGAATGCTTCTTCTATTTTCTTTTTATTTTCTTCCAATGTGAAATCAACTTCTACTGCGTTTTTAAATCCTGTAAGCATGTACTTATGTCCTCCTTGAACTATGGTCTATAAATTGTTTATTATTGTAACAGCAAATTTTCCCCACGTCAATATGTTAAAGTAAAAAAATGTATTTTCGTATACAATTATACCGTTTATATTTTAACAAATAACTTGCATATTTTCGTTCTATTGACATTTTATCTCAATTGATATAAGATATTATTTAAATGGTTCTTTTTAGAACTTTTTTCCAAGTGACTGCGCTCGGCACGAGAATGTGTCAAGGCACATTCTTTTTTATTAAAAAACGGAGGTGTATGGATGAACATTACATATCTGCTTGTATTAATGCAGCGAATTGGTAAAATGCATGAACAGAAGTTGAAAGAATTATGCCGCCAGTATGATCTCTCGCTGATCGAGGCTAAGATCATTGCTTTCTTACATAATAACCCCACAAAAGATACCGCAGGTGATATCGTCGAGCTACGGATGCTCTCAAAAGGGAATGTATCCCAGGCAGTTGATCTTTTATGTCAGAAGGGGCTTCTTTCAAAAACAGCAGACCAGACGGATCGCAGGAAAACGCATCTTTCCCTGCTGCCATCATGCGAAAATGTTACCGGAGCAATCGACACGTTTCAGTCTGCTTTTTACCACAATCTGTTTGACGGATTTTCATTAGAAGAATTCCAGATGTTCGCCTCGCTGAATGAACGTCTGGCATCAAACGTAGCAACTATTTATCACAAAGGAGATTATTAGACATGAACAAAGACAAAGATTTTCTGGGTACTGAACCCGTCGGAAAGCTGATGTTCCGGCTGGCGCTTCCGACGATCACCGCACAGCTCATCAATATGCTGTACAACATTATTGACCGTATTTACATCGGACACATTCCTGGTAATGGGGCACTTGCCCTTACCGGAGTCGGTGTATGTATGCCACTGATTATGATCATTTCCGCTTTTGCCGCACTGGTTGGAGGCGGTGGTGCACCGCATGCTTCGATTGCAATGGGAAAAAATGATCTTAATACTGCAGAACATATTCTGGGTAACTGCTTTTTCCTGCAGATTCTGATTTCTATAATCCTGACAGTCATCCTGCTGTTTGGTAACCGTACTTTTCTTCTTGCCTTCGGTGCCAGTGAAAATACAATTGAATACGCTGTAAATTATATGAACATTTACGCTGTCGGCACTATTTTCGTCCAGCTTACCCTTGGCATGAATATGTTTATCACCACACAGGGCTTTGCCAAAACAGGTATGCTCTCTGTTCTGATCGGAGCAGTGATGAACATTGTTCTGGATCCGCTGTTTATCTTTGCATTCCATCTGGGTGTCAGAGGTGCTGCGCTTGCCACAATTCTGTCACAGGCAGTCTCCTGCATCTGGGTTCTTTCTTTCCTTTGCGGAAAAAAGACGATCCTGCACATCCGGAAAAAGAATCTCATCCTGAAACCGGAGATTATTCTTCCTTGTGTCGCTCTCGGGCTTGCCACATTTATCATGCAGGCTAGTGAGAGTATCATCTCTGTATGTTTCAACTCTTCTCTGCTGAAATACGGAGGAGATATCGCAGTTGGTGCCATGACGATCCTTACCAGTGTCATGCAGTTCGCAATGCTGCCACTGCAGGGTCTTGGACAGGGTGCACAACCAGTCCTGAGCTATAATTACGGTGCAAAAAACAGAGATCGTGTAAAAAAAGCTTTCAGGCTTCTTTTAACAGCAAGCCTCTGTTATTCCACAATTCTGTGGGCATTTATTATGCTCTTCCCTCAGGTGTTTGCAGAAATGTTTACTTCCGATTCTGCACTGCTTGGTTTTACTAAATCAGCACTCCGGATTTACTGTGCCTGCCTGCTGCTTTTCGGAATCCAGATCGCATGCCAGATGGCATTTACATCATTCGGAAAAGCAAAGGCTTCGATTGCTGTCGCTGTTACACGTAAATTTATCCTGTTGCTGCCACTGATCTATCTGCTGCCGCATATTCTGACCGGGAACAAGACCAATGCAGTGTATATGGCTGAACCGATTGCAGACTTCCTGGCTGTATCCTTCACGACGGTTTTGTTTACGTTTCAGTTTAGGAAAGTGTTGAAAGAACTTGAGGGGTAGTCGCAAGAGGGCATAAAAAATAATCCCTGGTAGCTGCTAAGTTGCACGAACCATTCCAACGAGCCTTTCAAAGCATCAATTGTGTCAGCAATGGCTTCCACAATTGATTAAGTCTCGTTTCCATCGTGCAAAGACGCATCTACCAGGGATTATTTTTTATTTACGTTGTTGACTGAGTTTTACTTCTTTGACCGGGTGTTGAACTGGAGCCATAAACAATGGGATATATATTCAAATAGATTTACTCTTTACCCTAATTTAATAGGCTTAGGCCTCCTGACCGTCAGCGAGCCTGGTTTCTTTTTCCGGGAATAATAATGCGAAAATCTTTCTTACCAGTGGACCGGCGAAGCAGAGCTGCCAGAAGAATGCCATCGGAAAGTTGATTGCAGTGGTCTGGAACCAGACGGATACGAACTGGGTTCCCGCATTCTTGAAGAGCAGGGTTGCTGCGAAGCTCATAAGCGGGCACATTCCTATGACGGATACTACGGAAATGGCAATCACCAGGTGAAAGGCATTGTCTCTTTCCAGATTAACAATGGAAAATGCTTTTTTCTTTGCAAATGGTCCAATCAGGAAGAAATCAAGGATGAATGCAATTGGTCCCATGATGACCAGCTCGTGGAATGCATTTAAAAATACCTGATTGTTCATTCCTCCTACGTTGAGGGCAATGTTGTAACAGATCATGGTATAAACCATCACGAACACCATGATAATTGTGAAAATAACGTCTTGAAATTTGTTTTTTGGCATAAAAATATCCTCCTTCATAATAAGCGTAACAGAAAATGTGTTGTTCGTTCATCATTCCGGAGGAATGTATCGTTTCCAATATAACCGAGATTCTATTCTTTTTCCTGCATGGCATATGCCAGATGATGCCACATCAGCAAGATTTATAATACCTCAATTTTTTAAAAACAGTCAAGTATTTTTTCAGATACATTGAATCATTTTTATCTCTTTTTTCCAAATAAAGAACTCCATACCGTCAGGACCGCTCCTGCAAAAAGAGCCAGATCCGAGAGATTAAAAGTGATATCCGAGAGTTTCCTGTTCTTTGTTTTCAGAGACAGATAATCGACCACATAACCTCTTTTGAAACGGTCATAAGTATTACCAACTGCTCCGCCCAGCATCAGCGATGTTCCAAGCTTTGCCAGTTTGCGTCCCGGTTCTTTCCAAAGAAGGTGCTCCCAGAAAAACAGGATTCCAAGTGCTGCCGCCGACATGCCTTTTACCAGCTTTGGTCTGCAATCCAAATGATTCATCATCAGACCTTTGTTGTGGACTTTGCGGTAGATTCCTTTTCCCTTCCAAATCCGGCGTTCTTCCCCGTCTCTTACATTTTCTTCAGTATATTTTTTAATTCCAAGATCGCACCCGGCAACAAAAGCTCCGGTTAAAATGCTCAGGATTTCCATAATTATTCTCCTTTGATTCGCGCGATTTCCTGCTCGCATACCTCTGTCTGTTCTTCACGCTTTTCGATTGCTTCGCAGAGTGCGATAAAATCGGTATCTACCACTTCCCCCTGTTTGAAACGCTCATATACCAATCGTCCGATCTCTGTCATATCCCGCTCGCTGTCTCGCTTCAGACCATAGATCTCATTTTTCTTTTTCTGAATATCGATCGTATCTCCTGCCTTCTTTCCAAGATCATCCACGGTATCTGAAATCCGCTTTCCTATTGTATCAAAAAAATCACTCATTTACTTTTTCCCCTTTCGCATCTGCGTATTTTTCAGAACCGCCTGATCTGCTCAAAAGTACGGTAAAGGTTCAATGCTCCATATCCCCATTCCTGGTTCGGATAATTCATGTCTGTCTTCCGTGAAGCTCCCAATATCAGCAGATTCTTCATCTGTGATGCATCCAGATTCACTCCATGCCTATCCAGCCACTCCATAAAAAGTGCCAGTGCTCCGGAAGTGATTCCAACTGCTATACTGGAACCAGACCTTGCAACAAACTGCCCCCTTAAATTGATCCCTGTCACATTGATCCCCGGCGCAGCAAAATCCGGTTTGATTCTGTTATCTCTAGTATAACCTCTTCCCGAACTGACTGCAATGCTATTTTCCTTTCCATTGTAGTACGCTGCACAGACCACCGCCCCGGTATCCCCTGGTTCCATCACCGTATATTCCGGATTTGCACGGATAAAATAGACATTTCCCGTCAGAAACTCTTCCATTGGAAGCCAGATATGAAAGATTCCATTCCCCAGCTCCAGTGTTTCCGGTATAATCTTCCAGATTCCGCTTCCCGGTCTGTCAAACTGAAAAAATGCCAGCTGCGCCCCGGTCGTCTCTACCAGAACCCGGTAATTAAATATTACCCTGGTCTGCTCGAATACAAACACATACTCTCCTATTCCCCGTCTGAGCGAGACCGGTCCTATTGTCTGTCCTGTTGGAGATTCGATAGAAAGTGCCAGAAGATTCGGAAGTTCTGTCCATAGTTCCATCACAAAGCCTCTGGTATTATTCCCTACATTGATCTCCACCGGCTGATTATTTTCCTGTTCCAGAATTCCCAGATAATGATGCCTTTTATCTGCCTCGTTGCCACTTCCGGTCACAATCCCGATTCCTTCGCTCGCCGCCACATTTTGCAGATACTCTGACAGGATTGAATATCCTCCATGTCCTCCAAAGCTTGTTCCAACTGCCAGACAGATCACCAATGGTCTTTTCAGCTCTTCTTGTACCTTCTGCAGATAAAAAACCGCCGCTACCAGATCATTTTCCTGATAGCATCTGGCATCACAGTCTACAAAATAGTACTCCCGTAAATATTCTTTTGCCTCCTTCAGCTTCACGATCACCATCTCTGCCTCCGGCGCTGCCCCGATAAACAGATTCTCCGGATTTGCCCCTCCGCATGCCACACTTGCAACAAAAGTGCCATGTCCGTCCGTATCAAATGACGGAACGGTTTCCTTTGGATTCTCGCTCTGGATCGCCAGATTGATTTGTTCCCTCGTATATTCACTTCCATATCCGATTTCCCGGGGCGCTGTTCCACTTTGTTCTTCCTGATCCCAGATTCGCCGGATCCTGGTCGAACCATCCAGATTCCGGAAAATGGGATCCAGATAGTTGATCCCAGTATCAATGATCCCAACTAGAACTCCTTCACCGCTTAATTCCAGACCCGTCAGATTCTGAACCGCAGCAATTCCCGCCTGTTGGATCGCTGCCATATCCAGTGTTGTATAGCACTTCGGAACCATTGTATACGGATAATCGCCAAGTGGCTTTTTTCTGTCTTCACTCTGGTCAATATAAAGAAGCTCAAAACCGTATTTTAACGGTATCCGGCATCCGTTTTCCAAAGGAAAATTTGCCCCGAGAGCACCGGTATCCCTCATCATAAAATCCCTGTATTCTTCCGACAGAATCTTTTCTTTACATTCTTCCTGTGGCATAACAATCCCTCATATATTTTCTTTTGGAAAATATATGAGGGATTGTTCTTTCTTATACTATGATACTGGACGGTTACGCATTTTGCACTCCATATCCATTCTTTATTCGGTACGTTTCTTTTCAATATCCTCGTAGAAGGAAGTCACTTCTTTTCCTTTTTCCAGGGTACTTACATTCGGACCGCTCTTGAATACGATTTTCAGAAGAATTGGTGTGATGATCGTTGTGATCACTACCACGATGATAACCGGTCCGAGGAAATTGCCGCCCATCATACCGAGTGCTTCTCCCTTGCTGGCAACGATCAGCGCAACCTCACCACGGGAGATCATTCCGACACCGATTCGTGCACACTGATAATTCTTATATCCACACATCTTCGCACCAAGGGCGCAGCCAACGATCTTTGTCAGGATTGCAACAATGGTAAGAACCACTGCAAAGCCTACAATTGCAGTACTCATCTTCGGAAGTTCTACCTTCAGTCCGATACTTGCGAAAAATACCGGTGAAAGCAACATATAAGACATGGTATCAAATTTCTTCAGCACGAAATCAGATTTACTTGTATTGGAAATGATCAGCCCTGCGATAAATGCACCGGTGATATCTGCAACACCGAAGAATTTCTCTGCCACATAAGCCATCAGCAGACAGAATACAAATGCCATGATCGCATGACGTCTGAGTCCCTTTTCCGCCTGATCTGTCCACTTTTTAAATACCTTGTAAAAGATAAATCCAATCACACCTGCAAATGCGAAGAATGCAACGATCTTCAGTAATACAACTGAAATCTTTACCGATTCATCTGCCATACTTGTTACCAGTGTCAGTGCAACGATACCAAGCACGTCATCAATGATCGCAGCTCCAAGAATCGCATTTCCGGATTTGGTTTTTAATTTACCAAGTTCTTTTAATGTCTCTACCGTAATACTTACGGAAGTTGCTGTCAGGATAACACCGATAAAGATATTCTGCAAAAATACGCTGCAGGATGCATCGGATGCGATCACATCCGGACGGTTAAAGAACATTGCAGTCGCATAACCGCCGATCAGTGGAACGATAACACCTATCAGTGCAATAACGAAGGATGCTTTTCCACTTGCCTTCAATTCCTGTATATCAGTTTCCAGACCTGCACAAAACATCAGCACGATAACACCGATCTCTGCAACGTTGTGTATAAAGCTTGTCTCTGTCAGGATCCCAAGCATCGCCGGTCCAAGAAGAACGCCTGCAAGAAGTGCCCCTACAACCTGTGGCATCTGTACCTTTCTGGTCGCAAGACCAAGTGCTTTAGTACAAAGTAAAATAATTGCAAGATCCAGTAAATACTTATAAGTCTCCATTCTCTCTCACTCCTGTTTATATCTTGTTTTTTTAGACACATTGTCTAATGTACACCTTTTAATACAATTTTTCAACAAAAAAATACCCGTAAATCTTAAATTTACGGATATTTCCCATTCTATTTTTGTATGATCGCCATGTTTTTTTGATATATGAAGGTTATGATGTTGGGGCAAAAGGTATTTTGACCCCTTTGATACCAGATTGCTACGTGCTTTGCACCCTCGCAATCCTCAGGTTATTGTTATACTTAATGATGCTCAAGCCTTGGTACAGACTGGCTTCTCAGCTCGATCAGAGGTCCTCCGGTTCCTTCGATATATGCCTCCGTGATCGTCACTTCCCCGATGCTGTCATCCTTCGGAATCTCATACATAATATCCAGCATGAATTCTTCAATGATCGCACGCAGTGCACGGGCTCCGGTATCCTTCTTCATTGCCTTTCTTGCGATCGCATGAAGTGCACCATCATCGAATTTCAGATTGACCTCATCCAGTGCCAGAAGCTTCTGATACTGCTTGAGGATCGCATTTTTCGGCTCTTTTAATATCTGAACCATCATCTCTTCATCCAGTCCCTGAAGCGTAAATACGATCGGGAGACGTCCCAGAAATTCCGGAATCATTCCGAAGTTACGCAGATCTTCTGTCGTCACCTTTTCCAGTATTTTCTTATCATGATCATATTTGTCTTTCAGATCCGCTCCAAACCCGATAGAAGAATTCTTCATCAGTCTTTCCTTGATGATCTGCTCAAGATCCGGGAACGCACCGCCACAGATAAAAAGGATATTCTTTGTATTGACTGTAGTGAGCGGAACCATCGCATTCTTACTGTTGGCTCCTACCGGCACTTCCACTTCGCTGCCTTCTAACAGCTTTAACATTCCCTGCTGTACGGATTCTCCGCTGACATCTCTCTGGCTGGTATTCTTCTTCTTCGCAATCTTGTCGATCTCATCGATAAAGATAATCCCCTGTTCCGCCTTATCTACGTCGTTGTCCGCAGCTGCAAGGAGCTTTGATACTACACTTTCAATATCATCCCCTATGTAGCCGGCCTCGGTAAGAGAGGTCGCATCTGTAATTGCAAGCGGCACATCCAAAAGTTTTGCCAGTGTCTTTACCAGATACGTCTTTCCAGAGCCGGTAGGTCCGATCATCAGCATATTGGATTTCTCGATTTCAATCTCATCCATTGTATCCGTTGCCACTCTTTTATAATGATTGTATACAGCAACCGACATTACCTTCTTGGCGTATTCCTGTCCTACTACATATTCATCCAGTTTCGCTTTGATCTTATGCGGAGCAGGAATATCCTTGATATTCAGGATCGGTTCTTTTTCTTCTTCCGGCTTTTTCTTTTTCACACGCTGGCTCTTCGGGATCTGTGCATCCATGTCTCCAAATCCCATCATCGGTCCCATGTTCATAAACTGGCTGTAATCCATCCCGCCAAAATTCATATTGTTCATTGCATCAAAGCTTTTTTGCATACAGTCCGGACACACGCAGATATTGTTCGGAAGATCGATCATCTTTCCGGTCACACTCTCCGGTCTGTGACAGATGAAGCAGACCTTTTCATAGCGATCTTCGTTATTTTCTTTTTTGTCTGTATTTTCTACCTCACCGGTTACTTTCTCAACTGTCTTGTCCTTCTGGTCATTTTCTGCCATTGGCTGGTCCTCCTTTTCTCGGTCGTATTCAGACGATTCCTCTGTCCTTCTTATTCGATTTCCACCCCTGCAAGTTCTATAAACTCTTCCTCTGAAATGATCGGCACTCCAAGTTCTTTCGCCTTTCTGTTCTTGGAAGAAGCAGACTCTACATCATTGTTGATCAGATAATTTGTCTTCTTCGTTACAGATCCGGTCACTTTTCCACCCATCTTCTCAACCAGTTCTTTTACCTCATTCCGGTTTGCAAAATGATTCACGCTGCCAGTGATAACGAAACTCATACCTGCAAATTTCTGTTCCTCTGCCATCTCTTCCGGCTGGATCTCCAGTTCTCCGAGAAGGAGCTTAAATTCCTTTTTTCTTTCCTCTGATACAAAATATTTTACAAATGCCGCCGCAAGCACCGGACCTACACCCTGGATATCACTCAGTTCTTCTTCAGATGCTCCTGTCATTTTTTCCACATCATTTTTAAAATGGCGGCAGATCAGTTTTGCATTTGCAAGACCGATTCCTGCAATCCCAAGTCCATATACCACTTTAGCAAGTGTTGTGCTTCTCGCCTTATCCACGCTTGCGATCAGGTTCGCATAGGATTTTTCTCCAAAGCCTTCCATCGTCTGAATTTCTTCCTGATAGGAATCCAGATGGAAGATATCTCTGTATTTGTGAATGAATCCTCTCGCAATAAATTTCTCCAGTGTCGCCTCAGAAAGCCCGTCAATATTGAGTGCATCCCTGCTGACAAACAATGCAAAGGATTTGATTCTTTTTGCCTGACACATCGGATTTGTGCAATACAACGACTTTGCATCATTCATCTGACGGATCTCCGTAGCTCCACCACAAACCGGACAGACTTTCGGGATCTCAATATTATCACTGCCGGTCAAATTCTTTGCAATCTGTGGAATGATCATATTCGCCTTATAGACTTCGATCGTATCCCCGATTCCCAGATGCAGCTCCTCCATAATACTTAAATTGTGTACACTTGCACGGCTTACCGTTGTTCCTTCCAGCTCTACCGGTTCAAAGATCGCTACCGGATTAATAAGCCCTGTTCTTGATGGACTCCATTCAATCTCCAGAAGGTGCGTCTCGCGGATCTCATCTGCCCATTTGAAAGCAAAAGAATCACGTGGGAATTTTGCCGTTCTCCCAAGCGACTGCCCATACGCAATGTCATCATATACAAGAACCAGACCATCTGACGGAAAATCATTTTCTACGATCTTTTCTGCAAAAAATGCAACCTTCTCATCCAGTTCTTCCCTTGTCACCAGATAATGCTCCACCACATCAAATCCCTGCTGTTCCAGCCAGTCAAGCTGTTCCTTTCTGGAATTATGGAAATCCACATTTTCTGCACGTACCAGGGTAAATGCATAAAATTTTACATTTCTCTGTGCCGTGATCTTGTTGTTCAGCTGGCGGACAGAACCACTGCACAGATTCCGTGGGTTTTTATATTTTGCATCCACGTCATCAATTTCTTCATTGATCCGCTCAAAATCTTTGTAACCGATCACCGCTTCCCCTCGCAGGATCAGTTCCCCTTTATACGGAATATGAAGCGGCACATTTTTAAATACTTTCGCATTGTTGGTAATGACCTCACCGACTTCTCCATTTCCTCTTGTAACTGCCTTAAAAAGCTCGCCGTCACGATAGGTCAGAACAATCGTCAGACCATCCATCTTCCATGAGATCACAGCCGTCTGGTCTCCAACAAATTCCTTCAGCCTTGTCACTTCTTTTGTCTTGTCAAGAGAAAGCATCGGTGACTCATGACGTTCTTTCGGAAGCTCACTTAATACTTCATATCCTACATTCACAGTCGGACTGGAAGCCATAACGGTTCCCAGCTCTTCTTCCAGACCTTTCAGTTCATCATACAGCGCATCATACTCATAATTGCTCATAATTTCCTGCGCATCCTGATAATAAGCTTTTCCGGCTTTATTCAGAAGCTCTACCAGCTCCTGCATCCTTTTCATCTTATCCATATCCAAATCCACACTTTTAATTATTGTTCCACGGTGTCGGCTCTGACTTTGAATCCCTGATCAGCTCATAGAGTTCATTCAGTTCCTGATCCGTAACCTTCCGGTATTCTCCCGGCTTTAAATTACCAAGTTCGATATTCATGATCCGCACTCTCCGAAGCTCCTTTACCTCGTAGCCAAGTACCTCACACATCCGGCGGATCTGCCGGTTGAGTCCCTGTGTCAGAATGATCTTAAATTTATATTTTCCAAGCTTTTCCACCTGGCATGGTCTTGTGACAGTATCCAGGATTGGGACACCACCCGCCATCTCCTTGAGAAATTCATCTGTTACCGGCTTATCAACTGTAACTTTATATTCTTTTTCATGTTTATTTGCCGCACGCATCATCCGGTTGATAATGTCACCGTTGTTCGTCATCAGAAGCAGTCCTTCCGAATCCTTATCCAGACGTCCTACATAAGTAATCCGTACCGGATAGTTAAGAAATCGTACAATACTGTCTCTCTCCCGTCTTTCCTCAGTACAGACAATTCCACGTGGCTTATTGACCGCAAGCACGATCATCTCTTCCTGTCTGGATACCTGCTTTTTCCCAATCCGGACAACCTGCCACGGCTCTACCTTCATTCCGGTCTCTGCACGCACACCGTCAACCGTCACCTGTCCGGCTGCTATCAGTTTGTCCGCTTCCCTTCTGGAACATACACCAGCTTCACTTAAATATTTGTTCAGCCGGACCGGTCCTTTATTTTCCGTGTCCAGAAACTGCTTTTCTATTTTATTTGCCATGTTTTTCTCCTGTTAATTCTCATCCAGTACCCCCGCCAGCATCCGGTCTTCAAAGAATGTATTGGCATTATACAGGAACAGCACATCATCAAACTGTTTATCTGACATCACAGAACTTAATTTACCGGTATAATAACGAGGGTCGATCACAACGATTTCCCGGTAATACGGAGCCAGAAGCGGAAGAAAACAGTTTGCATATGAATCTTTGAACACCAGAAGTCTGCGTTTTTCTGTCTGTGTTGACTGGATATCGATCATTGCATGATTTCCACCGAAGAATACGGAATATTGATCTCTCTCATCCAGTTTGGATGAATCATACATAGAAGCACTCTTTTTCTGTTCTTCCACATAATTGACTGCAACCTGTGGTGCATCCGCACTCTTTGGCAGATAAATATAGATTGGTTCCTTATAATCTGTCTCATATCCACTCTTTGCGGATAACGTTCCGTTAAAAGAATCCGATACCGCATAGGCTTTCATCTTAATTTCTTCACTCTTATCCAGTCCAAGCTGCGTCTTTGCTCCCTGGAATGCATACCATGCACCAAGAGAAGTCCAGTGATGATCCGTGTGATAATAAATTGCTTCATCCTTGTGAGCATCCAGTACTTTTTCTGCATCGATCCAGTCATAAGAATCTCCAAGTTCTGCCTTTACACGGCTGATCTGTCTGCTCTGACTGGCAGTCACCGCAAATGCCGGAAGCTTGTCCTCCATAACATTTGCCGCATTCGGGACCAGCATCATATGCATCTGGATATCCGGATAACGCTCTTTAAAATTCTTCATTGCATCCAGATTCTCTTTCAGATCACTTTCATCTGCCACAGCAACATCTTCCATCAGATAATGATCCTTTCCTTTGAAAACACCACCTTCTTCTGTCCTCCCCGCCACACTGTCCGCAAATGTCTTGATTCTTACCCAGGTATCTCTTCCTGCAAACTGATCCGATACATACTCCTCGTACTGCTCCATAAACCTTCCGGAAGCAATTCCGGAAAGAGAAATTTCCGGTTTCTGCGCCAGCATACGCATTTCTTTTTCTGACATCTGCCTGTCTTTATGCATAAGGTTTACTCCGCAGCTGAGAATAAGGACTCCCAAAAATAAAAACGCACATACTGCCTGGATCTGTTTTTTCCCTCCTGGCAGAAAATACTTTGTTCTGTTTTTTTGTTTATTATTCTTTCTTTCTACCATTGTCTTTCCTTAAAATCTAAAATATAAAAATGGATTGTAACTTTCTGTCACCAGATATGCCACACACAGCACAAACAGTCCTGCCATCAGGCAGCCTGCCAGAACCGTATGCGGTCTTTCTTCATTAAATACCAGCCGCTTTCCGAGCAGATGCATAAACGGTGTACTTCCTATGATCCCTGCCACCCAGAAGAGCCAGTTTCGCATGATCAGGTACAATGCCTGGCTATCCATAAATCCGGTTGCACCCTGTCCGAACATATTGCCGATCCAAGTAAGTGCGCTTCCGAGTGTCGGGCTGAAGAACAATACCCAGCCGAGCATGACCAGAATCATTGTGTAAAGTATCTGGACTGCCTCCGGCAGCTTTGCAAGTATTTTTCCTGTAAAATATTTTTCAGTAATGAGGATCACTCCGTAGAAGAGCCCCCATACTACAAAGTTCCAGCTTGCCCCATGCCAAAGACCGGTCAGGAACCATACGATCAGAAGATTCAGTAAATGCCGCGGAACCGTTACCCTGTTTCCTCCAAGCGGAATATACACATACTCGCGGAACCATGATCCCAGCGAAATATGCCATCTTCTCCAGAACTCGGTAACACTTTTGGAAATATACGGATAATTGAAGTTCTGCATAAACTCAAATCCGAACATCTTTCCAAGTCCGACTGCCATGTCCGAATAACCGCTGAAATCGAAATAAATCTGGAAAGTGTAGGCAAGACATCCAAGCCATGCAGTCACTACTGACATTCCATCCATCGCCGCGATATTTTCATAAATCGAACCAATCGTATTCGCCAAAAGCACCTTCTTTGCCAGTCCCATCACAAAGAACCAGGCACCGTATCCAAACTTCGTCAGTGATTCCTTTCTTTCACGCAGTTGTCTCTCCACATCTGCATACTGTACGATCGGACCTGCGATCAGCTGTGGGAACATTGTAACATAGGTTCCGAAATCAATCAGATTTACCTGTACGTCTACATTTCCCCTATATACATCAATGATGTAAGACAATGTCTGGAAAGTATAGAAAGAAATTCCGATTGGGAGTTCCAGTTTTCTATATGGAATATAGAACGGAAGGATCGCATTTAAATTTGTTACGATAAATCCGTAATATTTGAAAAATCCAAGAATAAACAGGTTTACAACGATCGTAAAGATCAGACTGCGCACCTGCGATTTTCTTCCTGCTTTTAATGCAATGTCCATTCCGCAAAAATAATTGAACAGAATGGAAATCAGCATCAGGAAGATATAGACCGGCTCTCCCCACGCATAAAATATGAGGGAAGCGATCAAAAGTACCACATTTTTTACCTTACGCGGCACCAAATAATATACCAACAGTGTAATTGGCAAAAATGTAAACAAAAATACCAGACTACTAAATAACATAACTTTTTCGTTTCCTTTTATCTACTTCAGGCTCTTTGTAAACGCCTTTTCTACAGTTTCAGCTTTTGGTGAAATAACAAAAAGCACGTATGTACCTTTCGTCTTAATGATCGAAGCATCCAGAAGCTTTACCTGCTCGGCCCCATATCCTTCAAAATTATCGAGCTGTGTCTTTTTTCGCTGTTCTGCGGCTTCCTCAACTGCCTCTGCCTCATTCTCGTCCTTTGTTTTCACCAGAAGGAGCTCGTTGACTCCCATTGTTTCATTCGTATAATACAGTGTTATATCTTCATAATCCTTTGGATTGATCCCATAGAATCTCTTGATTTCTTGAGTTCCGGCAAGTGTCATGTTCTTGTCATCTGCCGCATCCACAACCGCTTTCTGTACATCTGCAAACGGTGTATCGCTGTCTCCCTTAGACTGAAAGATCAGACCGATATAGATAAGCAAAATAATTACCATCCCAGCTCTGATATTACGCAGAACTGTAAATTCCCCTTTTTTCTTTGTCATATTCCGGCCACCTCCGCCATATGTTCTGCCCAGATTGGATAATACTCCGCCTTCATATGCTCGCCATCCTGCTCATAATACTCATCTTTTACGATCTCTGTATTATCGATAAATGTAATTCCTTCTTCATCACACATTGCTTTAAGTGCGGTATTATAATCCGGAATCTTGGCATAAACCGACTCTTCTTCTTCTTTTTGAGCGGAAACAGGAAGAACACAGTTGATATAGAGCACTGCATCGGGCATCTGCTCACGCACATTTGCAAGTACCGCTTTGTATTTTTCAATAAATGCATCTGTATCTCCATCTGTTCCGGAAATGTCATTCAGTCCAAGTGCCAGAAAGAGGACTTCCGGCTTTAACTCTGCTGCTGTCCTGATCAGATCACCGGTCTGATCAAGGTGCATTCCTTTTTCCGCTACAACCTTAGAAGTATCAAGCACATCATATACGGTAAAACCGGTTGTGATCGAATCTCCGAGAATCACCGCATGCGCAAATTTTTCGGACAACGGACGGTTCTGCCAGTCCTCTGTCGCCTGTTTTTCTTCTTTCTCAATATTTGAAATTTTGGTCTCCACCTCAGATACATCTGCTTTTTCCAGCTTCTTGATTGCTTTTACTCCTGCTGATGTATTCACCTTATCTGTTCCAAGATGCGAAAGACCAATACTTACAATTACAGTCAGTACAACAACCGCTCCTGCAATTTCCATCAGAACTTTTTTTCTTCTTTCTTCTGCCTGATGTTCTTTCTCCATCGTTCTTTTCTTCATGCTATGCATCCTATCTTTTATTAAAATATGAGTTTCATTTTCATTGAATCATGTGATAAATACTCTAACTTATTCATTTTACTTTCTTCTATTATAAAAGTCAAATCTTTAATAATGCCAAAATCACCAAATGTGCAGGGTAAAACACGTAAAAAAAATACTTTTTCACAAGAAAATGTTTCTGTGATTTTTTTCCGTTATAAAATACCAAAACACAGACTCCCGCTGCCAGTACTGCAATCATTGCCCCTGCTCCCGCTGCGATTCCTGCAGCTCCCGGAAGTTCTGCTATCACCGTAATCCCCAGAACAAGTGCTGCAATAAAAAAAGCCTTTTTCCGGCGCTTTGGATCCTCTCCTGCCCGGTAAAACCAAAGCGTATACAATGGAGCCAGAATTGCCCAGTCACAGATACTGCTTACTGCTATAATTCCCAGTACAACCAGACTTTTCTTTCCCGGATCTGATATTTTTTCCTCTGCGATCATCAGACACAGACACAGAAAAAGTGTAAATATCATATTTAAAGTATACCACGGTGCCAGATGATTTCGCGCAAATGCCAGATAATACGGAAGCTGTGAAATGACAGCAAAAATCAGCAGTCTTCCGGCATATTTTTTTACTGACCTTGTATAACGGTATCCTTCAACCAGAAACCAGCACATGACCGGTGCTGTAAAATAACCGATATCCTTTAGCGCTTCGCAGGCAAAGGTTCCTGGTTGCAGAAATATATTTGCAACGTGATTGAGCAGCATAGTAAACACTGCAATGTATTTGATCTGATCCCGGTTTAATTCTATTTTCATCTTGTTATCCATCCTTTTTCTTTCCCGTATTGTATCAAATTCTTATGCATATCTCAAGATTTATGCTATACTGATACTATTACACTGATGACGGGAGGAAGTCTATGCTTATTTTTTCTCTGGATACAAAAAAATGCATGAACGCACTTTTACTGCATCCTGCATTTGATTCCTTTTTATTTATTGAAGGAGATATCACAACTTTTAATACCTTTCAATTTAACGGACGACTGAAAAAAGATTTCTTCAGTGCTGAAGAAAAAGAAGCTCTGGATGACCGGGAATATGCTCTCTGGAAGGAACTTCGCGAGTTTTGTCTTTCTCTGATCAAAGGAAAGCGTACTCCGCTGGGATTTCATTTTGTTCTTTCTATGTCAGCACCGAATATTGCACGGCTTCTCGAACAGGAACATCTTTCATTTGCTCCGGCAGATGTGCAGGGACTGTACCTGAATTTTAAATATGACGGGACAAAACTTAGCTGTACGACAGGAACATCTATGAACCTGTTCACGCTGGACAAATCGCTGGAGCAGGCATGGGACAAGATGGCGCAGCGGATTTTTGCGAAGTACGAGATTCCGTTTGAGGTTGAGTAAAATTTTGAAAATAGTGATGAGACAAAGAGCATAAAATACTGTATGCGGTATTTTATGCTCTTTGTCTTTCTACCTCGTTGGAAAAATTCTTACACAATGCCTCAACTCGGAATTGCAAGAGGACGATCGGCGGGTTCCGGAAAATCCGGAACCTTGGACCTGGTTCTGGGTAAATTCAGATATATGTTCCGTTTCTTATACGTGGGTAATGATTGCTGTCAGTAATTCCTGGAATTGCTCAGCCACCCGGTCGGCGGTTTGTTGGACTTCCTGGTGGTTCAAATGTTGTGATGTCATGCCGGCAGCGAGGTTGGTGATACAGGAGATGCCACAGACTTCGATTCCCATGTGGCGGGCAGCGATCGTCTCGCAGGCGGTGCTCATGCCTACGGCATCAGCCCCACAGGTGCGGTACATACGGATTTCTGCCGGAGTTTCATAAGATGGACCGGTAAGCTGAAGGTATACACCTTCTTTCAGAGGAATGCCGAGTTTTTGGGCTTCTTTCTTTATGATCTGCTGCATCCGCTCACTATAGGCTTCACTCATATCCGGAAAACGGGTTCCAAGCTCTTCGACATTGGCACCGATCAGTGGATTAGGGATTCCACTCATAATCTGGTCTGTGATGAGCATGAGATCGCCCGGATGGAATCCGGTATTGATTCCGCCTGATGCATTGGTAAGAATCAGCTTCTTTGCGCCTAACATTCCCATCAGCCGCACCGGAAGCACCACATCTGTTACCGGATACCCTTCATAATAATGCACACGTCCCTGCATGATCACAACCGGAACTTCTTTTACATAACCAAATACAAATTGTCCTTTATGTCCCACAACTGTCGACACCGGAAAACCTTCAATTTCTGTATATGGAATGATCTGTTCTATCTTGATTTTTGATGCGTATTCGCCAAGACCGGAGCCCAGAATCACTGCCACTTCCGGTTTAAAATTCGTTTTTTGGAGAATGCTTTTCCGGCATATTTCCAGCTTTTCATAAATTTCATTGCTCATACAGAATTCCTCTTTTCTCTTATTCTTCAGAGTCAATCCTCTCTGTTTGTAGTTTCTTTATTTCAGCATTTTGCAAATTTTATCTTTTATAGAATCATCGGCAAATGCAGTATCAATTGCATTTTTCATCATCTGAAGGATTTCTTCGTCCCGGATTCCATAATTTTTCTGAATAAATTCCAGTTCTTTTGTAAGACTGGTGTTACTTACCGTTCGGTTATCTGTGTTGACCGATACTTTTAAGCCTGCATCCAGAAATTCCCGCATCGGATATTCCGCCATGCAGTTTACAGATTTGGTCTGTAAATTGCTGATCGGACACATCTCGATACCAATATCTGCTTTTTTTGCCATTTTCCGGATCTCCTGGTTGCCACGCATCGCGATCCCATGCCCGATCCTTCCAGCTCCCACGTTTATCGAATCTATGACATTCTGTGGATTTCCACATTCTCCGGCATGGAGTGTAAATGGCATTCCCATCTTCTTTGTCTCTGTAAAAATATCCATAAATTCAGACATCGGATACAATGCTTCTGCTCCTGCAAGATCTGCTGCACAAACTCCGGATCCCAGATATTCTCTTGCCGTCTTGATCATCCGCATATTATCCTCAGCGCTGTGATGCCGCATTGCACAGACGATCACACCATACTCGATTCCAAAATCTTTTTTCCCCTGCTCCATTCCGCTGATTACTGCTTCGATCACCTTCCGGCTGTCCATCTTTTTTGTCTCTGACAGAAGTGGAGCAAAACGGATCTCCGCATAACAGACATTTTCTTCGTTCATCTGGGAGAGCAGATCATACGCAGCTCCGGAAAGTCCCTCTTCATCCATAATGCATCTGCCGGGAAGGTCAAATTTTTCCAGATATTCATTCAGACTTGTGCAGTTTTCTGAAACACTGAGTTCTTCAGGTCTTACAGTTCTTCCAAGCCTTTTTTCAATAAATGGTCTGCTAAGAGAACCGTCCAGATGACAGTGAAGCTCAATCTTTGGTAATTCTTTCAAGGTTTCCTGTGTCATTTTTCATTCCTTCTCTTTTTCCTTTTCTTCAAAAATCTTCTTTTGGAGTCTGAGTCCTTTCTCATTCTGTAAGATTGGATGGTCCGAAACCTTTTGGCAACATTTCTTTCAAGGTATAGATATCATAATGCTTTTCATCTACTGCAAGAATGATCTGAAATGTCTCCGGATCGCAGAATTCCATCATGACCTGCCTGCATACTCCGCACGGCGGTGCATACTCTGTCACAACACCGCCCTTTCCCCCTACAATACAGATTGCATCAAATTCTTTTACTCCTTCGCTGACTGCCTTGAAAAATGCGGTACGCTCCGCACAGTTTGTCGGTGTATAAGCCGCATTTTCAATATTGCATCCCGTATATATCCGTCCATTCTTTCCAAGCAGCGCAGCTCCCACTTTAAAGTCAGAATAAGGGGTATAAGAATATGCAAGCTGAGAAAGCGCGATTTCTATCATTTTTATAATTTGTTCTTTTTTCATTCTCTTTTTTCCTGCTTTTTCTTGCTAAATAAGTTCATTCAGAATCGAATGCCCGATCGTTCCTTCCGGCATTTTTACACCAAAATTATCTGTGACCGTTGCCCCGATCACTGCAAAGGTATTTTCCTCCATAATCACGCCACCCTCATCCATCTTTTTGGAATACGCCAAAAACGGTACATATTCCCGTGTATGATCGGTTCCTGTGTAGGTCGGATCGTTTCCATGATCGGCGGTAATAATAAGAAGATCATCCTCCCGCAGATCATCCAGCAAAATTCCAAGATTTTTATCAAATCTCTCAATCTCATGTCCGTAGCCAACCGGATCGCGCCGGTGTCCCCACTGTGCATCAAAATCAACCAGATTTACAAAGCACAGTCCGTCAAAATCTTTTTTGCAAATCTCAATGGTCTGCTCCATTCCATGCACGGAGCTGTTGGAATGATACGATTCTGTAATTCCTTCCCCGCAAAAGATATCATGGATCTTTCCGACTGCGATCACATCCTTTCCCGCATCTTTCAGTGCGTCAAGTGCAGTCTTTCCGGTCGGCTCAAGTGCATAATCCCTGCGGTTGCTGGTTCTTTTAAATTCACCCTTTTTCTTTCCTACATACGGTCTTGCAATGACTCGTCCCACGCGCCATTCATCCTTCATCGTGATCTCTCTTGCGATCTCACAACACCGGTACAGATTTGCCAGATCAAATGTCTCTTCATTTCCACAAATCTGCAATACAGAATCCGCAGAGGTATAGACAATCATTGCACCTGTTTCAATTTCTTCTTCCCCAAGTTCTTCAATGATCTTTGTTCCGCTCTCACTACGGTTTCCAATCACTTTTTTCCCGCAACGTTTTTCCAGTTCTGCAATCAGTTCCGGTGGAAATCCATGTTCGGTAAAGGTTTTAAATGGTTTTTCTGTATAAATCCCCATCATTTCCCAGTGTCCGGTCATCGTATCTTTTCCGTTACTCGCCTCTTTCAGTCTGGTAATTTTTCCAACCGGATTCTCTATTCCATACATCTTTCCCCCGGTGTGCAGATTCAGCATACCAAGTTTCCGAAGATTTGGAATCTCCAGTGTTCCCATTCTGTCTAAAATATGACCAAATGTATCTACATCCCTGTCGCCGAATTTCTCAGAATCAGGCATTGCGCCAATTCCGAGCGAATCCAGAACGATCACAAAGATTCGTTTATATATTGTTTCTTTCATTTACCGATCCTCTTTGATCAACTTTCTGATGGCTTCCACTGCCACCTGTACTGCCATATCTGTATCATGTACTACCGGATTTTCAAGTCCCAGTTTTTCTCTTTCCTGATTTGCCATTACAAGGAAACACGCACCCACGCGTACATGAAGCTTTGCTGCCACAATGTAAAGTGCTGCCGTCTCCATCTCTGATGCCAGACATCCCAGTTTCTTCCAGGCTTCCCATTTATTGATCAGTTCATAACCTGCCGGCATCTTCTCCGGCTCATGCTGTCCGTAAAATGCATCTTTTGACTGTACCACTCCGGTATAAAATTCACATTCCTTTTCCTTCGCAGCACTGACCAGTGCGTTCACCACCATAAGGTCTGCCACTGCCGGATATTCGATCGGCGCATATTCTTTGCTAGTCCCTTCCATTCTGACAGCCCCCGTAGCAACTACAATATCCCCACTTTTTACTTCCGGCTGTATCCCACCGCAGGTTCCAATCCGTACAAACGTATCAGCTCCACATCTGGCTAATTCCTCCATCGCAATTGCTGCTGATGGTCCCCCAATTCCGGTAGATGTGACACTTACCTTTACGCCATCTAAAGTTCCTGTATAAGTGATAAATTCCCGGTTATCCGCAATCATCACCGGATTGTCAAAATACTGTGCTATTTTTTTGCAGCGCTTTGGATCTCCCGGGAGAATGACATAACGGCCGACTTCCCCGTTGGCCACCTGAATATGATATTGTCTGCTTATATCCTTTGAATAATTCTTCATCGTATCCACCGCCTCTCTTTTGTTATATTATACTATAAAAGACCAGGAAGTTCACCAACACTTTGTGGAAAGTATTTCCAAATACAGAAAAAAAGCCTGCCCATTCAAACCTTTTCGCATAAGCGAAAATGGGAATCTGAATGGTTCAGGCTTTTCCGGGTATCTACAGCAAGATTATTTTGCCAGTTTCATCATAATTTCATTACTGCGTTTCACAAATTCTGTCATCTCTTCCGGGCTGAGTGGCTTGTGTGCCAGCATTGCCAGGTCATATAACTGATGGCAGAACATTTCTGTATTTTCGCCATCTTTATGTGCTACAACATATTCTACCAGCGGATGATTTGCATTCAGGATCAGGGTTGCATTTGTTCCGAACATAGACGGATCCATGCCTGACATTCCATACATCTTCATCATTTCCTGCATACGGCGTGATTCTTCGGAAAGTGTAATCATAGATGCCACATTTTCATCTTTCATCTTTTCCACTTTTACTTCCAGTTTGTCATTGCCAAGTGCTTTGCGGAAGATTTCGACCAGACTGTCAGTTTTTTCTTTGAATGCTTCTTTTTCTTCTTCAGATACATCTTCTTTGAAGTGGTCAGTCAGATCTGCATCGATTCTCTGGAACTTGATATGTTCGTTCTTCTGTTCCATCTGAGTAATAAATGGAGAATCAATATTATGTGACAAGATCACTGCGTCCAGTCCCTCTTTTTTGAACATATTGATATACTGGCTCTGCTGCTGTTCATCTGTTACATAGTAGATTGTTGTCTTCTCTGTTTCTTTCTTTTCTGCTGACTGCTCTGCATTTTCACCCTCGGTCTTTTCCTCCGGTTCTGCTTTTCCGCCATTTTTTTCGATGCATTCTTTGAGTGTCATATACTTGTGATCCAGGTTCTTGAACAGAACATAATCGCTCATCTTCTCGCAGAATTTTTCATCTTTCAGGCAGCCGAATTTGATAAATGGGCTGATGTCATCCCAGTATTTCTCATAGTTTTCTTTATCTGTCTTGCACATTCCTGAAAGCTTGTCAGCAACTTTCTTGGAAATGTATTCGGAGATCTTCTGTACGAATCCATCATTCTGCAGTGCGCTTCGTGATACGTTAAGCGGCAGATCCGGACAATCAATGACTCCTTTTAATACCATCAGGAATTCCGGAATAACTTCTTTGATATTGTCTGCGATAAATACCTGATTGTTGTACAATTTGATGGTTCCTTCAATGGAATCGTATTCGGTATTGATCTTAGGGAAGTACAGGATACCCTTTAAGTTGAATGGATAATCCATGTTCAGATGAATCCAGAACAGCGGTTCTTTGTAATCCATAAATACTTTCCGGTAGAAATCAATATAATCTTCTTTGCTGCATTCGTTTGGATGCTTTGTCCACAGCGGTGCCGGATCACTGATCGATACCGGACGTTTCACGATCTTTGCTTTGTCGGATGCCGGTGAAACTTCAACCATTTCTTTTTCACCGTTCTCATTTTCTTTTTCTTCCATCTTGGCGTCTTCATGGATATGTTCAACAACCGTATCGGTATCCAGGACTTCATCCTCCGGGATCGTCTCATATTCCGGTTCTGCATTTGCTTTGGATACAAAAATCTCTACTGGCATGAATGAACAGTATTTTTCAAGGACTTCGCGGATTCTGTATTCATTTGAAAATTCTACACAATCTTCGTTCAGGAATAAGGTGATTTCAGAACCAACTTCCTCTTTATCCCCTTCTTCCATCTCATACTCTGTACCGCCTTCACTTACCCAGTGTACCGGTTTTGCACCTTCTTTATAAGAAAGGGTATCAATATGAACTTCATCAGCTACCATGAAGGCAGAGTAGAATCCAAGACCGAAGTGTCCGATCATATCGTCCTCTGTTGTCTTATCTTTGTATTTGTTCAGGAATTCGGTTGCTCCTGAAAATGCGATCTGTGTGATATATTCTTCTACTTCATCAGCAGTCATACCAAGACCATTATCGATGAATTTCAAAGTCTTCTCTTCCGGGTTTACAATAACCTGGATCTTTCCTTTATAATCATCCGGAAGTGTATATTCTCCCATCATGTCCAGCTTCTTTAATTTTGTGATCGCGTCGCATCCATTGGAAACAAGCTCTCTTGCGAAAATATCATGATCAGAATATACCCATTTTTTGATAATCGGGAAAATATTTTCGCTGCTGATTGAAAGACTACCTTTTTTTGCTGCCATTTTTATCACTCCTAAATTTCATATTCTATCTTTTTACGGTTTCAAATACCGTATTTTTCTGTCTATGAAATATCTTAATACCCTGATTTCTAAATGTCAATAGAAAATTAGCACTCTTTTGACAAGAGTGCTAATAATTCTGTGAAGAATATAAACTTTCTGTGAAATATATTTTCCGATTCTTTGTGTACCGTCTATAAGAAATCTCTGACATACACTTGCAAAAGCTTTTACTCCACGCTCTTCAAAGATTCCACCATATCGATCTTCTTCAGCTTGTAGAACATTACCCAGTTTACAAATAAAGAAAATGCTACAGTAAACAAGAAACTGTACAGATAACTCTGCCAGTGTATCTGACGTCCGAACATCGCCTCTTCCACCTCAACCGTCAGGATGATATACCGGTGAAGCAGATTACCAAGCACCATACCCACAACCGATCCAATGATCGTCAGCAGGATATTCTCTCTGTATACATAAGAGGCAACCTCTCCGTCGTAGAATCCCAGAACCTTCAAGGTTGCAAGCTCTCTCTGACGCTCGGTGATGTTGATATTGTTCAGATTGTACAGTACCACAAATGCCAGCATTCCGGCAGATACGATCAGTACCACGATGACCAGATTCAGGCTTCGCAGCATGTCATCCAGCCTTCCTTCAATACTGCTGGTATAACTTACATTCAGTACTCCATCCATCGACAGAAGCTTTGTTCCGATCTTCTCGATCTGATCATCCTTTCCGTCCTTTGCACTGTAGATGATCGTGTTATATTCTGCCGGTACACCATATAATTCCTCGTATTTTTCCGGTGACAGATACAGGTAATGGCTCATATAATTCTCGCAGATGGCGCCAACCGTCACCGTCTGGTCTCCCCTGTCCTCGTCCTCGATCGTAAGCTCATCTCCCACCTTTACATTCAGAAGGGATGCCATTTTCTCAGTCAGAATCACTTCGTCTTTTTTCAGTGAATAAACCTCGTCCTTATTGGTCCTGCTGTGGAAGCTTAAAAAGTCCTCAATCTTTTCATTATCCGATGGCACCATCAGATAAAGTGTCTTTTTACCGGATGCAGATTTTACATCGGTCTTCTGCATCCGCGCTTCGATCGTCTCTTTTATATCTGCATTCTGATCCAGATAATCATGGAGCTGTTGTCTGTTCTCTTCGGATATGTCGTCACTCATGTAGGTTGCCGCATCATAGAACTGCACCTTCTCATACTGCAGGCTGACGATCTCATAGATACAGTCCTTCAGTCCGAATCCGACTACCATCAGTGCCATACAGCCTCCGATTCCGAAAATGGTCATAAAGAATCGCTTCTTATACCGGATCAGATTCCGCACGGTCGATTTCCATGTAAAATTCAGATGCTTCCAGATAATTCCGATCCGCTCCAGAAGAATCCGCTTCCCCTGCTTCGGTGCTGCCGGACGCATCAGCTCTGCCGGTTCTGCTGCCAACTCTTTATAGCAGGATGCGATCGTTGCGATCAGTGTACATGCCACTGCGATTACCGAAGCCTGGAGTGCATAGCTCATATGGTACGGTACCAGGATCGCCGGCAGATGCTTATACAGGATCATATAAGCATAAATAATGATAAACGGCAGGATCTTTTCCCCGGCCAGTACTCCGAAAATACTTCCGCCAAGCGTTGCAATCAGAGCATAACCAATGTATTTCCCTGCAATTGCAGCTTTTCCATAACCGAGAGCCTTCATCGTTCCGATCTGTACACGCTGTTCCTCTACCATTCGTGTCATCGTTGTCAGACTGATCAATGCTGCCACCAAGAAAAAGAGTACCGGGAACACTTTTCCAATAGAACGCATGCGGTCTGCATTATCTCCGTATCCTTGATATTCCGTCAGTGCATCCTCTCTCGTCTGCACATACCACTTCGGATTTTCGATTTTTTTGATCTCAGCCTTTGCATCTGCAATCTGCTGCTTTGCATCCGTCAGCTGCTTCTCTCCATCTGTAATCTTTGCCTGTCCGTCCGTGATCTGTTCTTCCGCTTCTTTTGCTGCCTGCTCATATTTACTCCGACCATCCGCAAGCTCCTGTTCACCGGATGCAAGTTGTGCTTTACTTGCATTTAAAGCGTCCTCTTTTTCATTCAGAAGTGCCCATGCAGACAAGATCTGTGCTTTTCCGTCCGTAATCTGAGATTTTGTGCTGTCAAGCTGGGATCTGGCTGCTGCGATCTGACTCTTGCCGTCTGTAATCTGCCTGCCTGCACTTAACAGCTCTTCTTCCTGTGCGGCAAGTGTCTGCTCCTGCCCAAGAAGTGCAGCCTCTTTTTTATCCAATTCATCTCGCTGCGCAGTCAGGCTGGTGATCTGGGCATCCAGATCTGCTTCTGTGGTAAAACCTGCCTGTGCTAACAGTCCGCTCTTTGCTGTTTCAAGCTGTGTCTTCTGCGCCTGTATACCGGCAAACTGTGCGTTTAAATTCTCCCACTTATTTACATAAGCCTGCTGTTCTTCGTTTCTGTCTTCTTCTGGAATTTTTACATATTCCTGATATACATCGCTGTCCATTCCGTCCAGCTGCTTCTGCACTTCCGCCATCCCCGAATCGCACTGGCTGATTCCATCTTCAATTCCATCCAGCCCGTCTCTCAGCTGCTTAAGCGGTGCCAGACCTTCGTCCAGCTGTTTCTTCCCATCTGCAATCTGCGTCCTGCCTGCTGCAATCTGCGCTTTTCCAGCCGTAATGAACGGCATATATTTTGCATAATTGCTCAGATACGTCTGCTCTGCTGCCGCAAGCTCCTGTTCTTTCTGATCCAGCTGTGCTTTTCCGGATTCATACTGTGCCTCCGCTGAATCAAGCTGTGCCTGCTTATCATTCAGCTGCGCTTTTGCATCAGCAAGCTGCGTTTCGCCATCTGCGATCTGCTGCTTTGCATCCGCAAGCCCTGCTTCTCCATCCGTAAGCTGCTGCTTTGCTTTTTCCAGTTCTTCGGCTGCCTTGCTTTTCCCACTCTCCAGCTCTTTTTTCGCATCCTCCAGTTCCTGCGATTTTTCATTCACTGTCTTCTCTGAATCAGCAAGCTTTTCATTTGCCTCATCTACGATTTCCTGTTTGCGGACTGCACAGCGTTCTTCTTCGATTGCACTCACGGCTTCCTTTGCTGCATCCGACAGATTATTGTATTCATCAGTAAATGCCGTTTTCTCTTCTGCACCGCTCACCTTCACATAAGCTTCCGTATAAACATCCATGTCAAAAGAAGCTTTATCCACTACAACAAATCCACTGATCTCTCCGGTTCCGATCGTACTGCTTCCTCTTCCAAATGAAATATACAGCGGACTGTTCCCGATTCCGACAATCTTGTATGTATCTGTAACCAGTGAATCCGTCAATGCCTCTCCATCGCCGGAATGGAAAGTTACCGTGTCGCCAACCTTCAGGTCTGTATAGCTCAGAAAATCTTCATCCACCAGACATTCTCCGGCTTTTTCCGGCAGCCTGCCTTCCACAACCGAAACCTGATTAAAATTCTTCTCCTTGCTCAGCATATGGACAACCTTTTCATTGTCTCCAACCGGGCAAAGCACGTCTTTGCTGTATCCGCCTTCTACAGCTTCAATTCCCGATACTTTTCCAATCGCTTTGATATCCGCTTTGGTAAGTCCCATGGTTCCCATTACCTTCAGATCCATCAGCTCTGAATCATCGAAATACTGATCTGCAGTGATCCGCATACTTGGCTCTGATGCACGGATCCCCGAATAAAATGCGACACCCAATGCTACGATAAAAAAGATTGATACAAACCGTCCCATCGTCTTTTTTATCTCTATTATAAAATCTTTGCGTAAAATATTTTTCTTCATCGGTCTTTACGTCCACCTACCATTCAATCGTCTCTACCGGAACCGGTCTCTCATTCAGCTTCATGCTTCCGACTTTTCCATTCTTCATCTTAATTACACGATCTGCCATCGGCGTGATCGCTGAGTTGTGTGTGATCAGGATCACTGTCATCCCTCGTTCACGACACATATCCTGTAAAAGCTTTAATATTGCCTTACCGGTATTGTAATCCAACGCCCCTGTCGGCTCATCACACAAAAGAAGCTTCGGGTTCTTTGCCAGTGCACGCGCAATCGATACCCTCTGCTGCTCCCCACCGGAAAGCTGTGCCGGGAAATTCTTCATACGGTCTGCCAGTCCCACTTCCCTAAGAACCATCTCCGCATCCAGCGGATCCTTACAGATCTGCAGTGCCAACTCTACATTTTCAAGCGCCGTCAGGTTCGGAATCAAGTTGTAAAACTGGAATACAAATCCAATATCATCCCTTCTATAGGAAGTAAGCTGCCTCGGCGAATACTTTACAATATTCTTTCCATCGATCCAGACCTCTCCACTTGTTGCCGTATCCATTCCCCCCAGAATGTTAAGCACTGTCGTTTTTCCCGCACCACTTGGACCTACCACAACTGCAAATTCACCTTTTTTTATCTGAAAATCAATTCCATCTGCTGCGGCAATCTCAACTTCACCCATACGGTAAATCTTACGGACATCCCGCATTTCAACAAATTCTTTCATCATCTTTCCCCCTTATCTGTAAAATTTTCTGCTTTTTTTTAATTTTAACATATTGGAAAAGCAAATCAAATATGAAGTCGTAAGATTATAAAACTTTCACATTTTCCATTTTTCACACCGTTTTTGGCTATATTGCACAATTTTACAGTATCATTTTTGTAACATTTGTCTTTTCTGCGAATTTACAGAAGAGGATACACATGGTATTATAATATCAAGTTAAGGATAGCACTTAACGAAACCAAATAAGACGTTTTCAGTATTTTGATACTTTTTATTTTCATTTCTCCTTTAATGAAATTACAGAAAAAGAGCTTACGACATTTCCCCCGATCATATGTCGCAAGCTCTTTTTCCATTATCTGAATCTTTCCGGCATTCACAAATAGTATCCTCCTCTGTTTTTCCCACCCTGCTTCCGGAATATACTTTCAAAAATTACAGTTTTCCTTGTAACTTTCTGTAACTTCTTGTTAATTATTAGACATTATATATTTTCACCGTTAAAATTTCCTTTTTTTACATTCTTTTGTCAATCTTGTTTTGCACTTCGTTATTTTGCACAATTTTATTTTAACTTTGCAGTTCTTTTAGTTTTTTTTGCGAATATACAAAACTCCCTGCAAATGCTATTATAAAAACAAGTTAAGGATAACACTTAACTGAACAAAATAAGACGTTTTCAGTATTTTGATACTTTTTATTTTCATTTCTCCTTTAATGAAATTATTGGAAAAAGAGTTTACGACATTTCCCCCGATCATATGTCGTAAGCTCTTTTTCTATTTCAGGATTTTCATATCGGTCTCCTCATGTTCGAAAAATTTTTTATATTGACATTTATAATAAGCATTCATAATTCCTTCTTGAAAACACATTTGTTCTTATACAAAAATCATTTGCACTCATTTTTTTTGCATTTATGCAAATTTTATTATCAATTTCCAAATTCCAAATAACCTTTTGTATAAATTGATTTTACCCCTGTTATTTTGCACAATTTTATTTTTCAAAGCTTTTTTCTTTTGTTTTTTTTGCGAATATACAAATTCCAAGCCTCTTGGTATTATAATATCAGCTTGAAGATAACAACTAGATAAGAATTCCTCGGTGGGGCGGCATCTTAGTCAGTCACAATTGCCCCACTTGATTAGGAATCAAAACCAAATAAGACGTTTTCAGTATTTTGATACTTTTTATTTTCATTTCTCCTTTAATGAAATTACAGAAAAAAGAGTTTACGACATTTCCCCCGATCATATGTCGTAAGCTCTTTTTTCATTCTACCCAACTCTTTTTCCATATATATTTCGCAGGATAAAAATCCCACTTTATTCCATCCGCCAACTAAATTATTCAAAACTTCTTTCTTATAAACTTTTACCACGTTTCCAGGCGTCAGCATTCATTTTTTCGCCTCTCTTCTGTAGATCGCTACATGGTTCTGTCAAAAGAAAATGGAAATGTCAACACGGCATTTCCATTTTCTTTCAAAGCTATTTTTCTGTCTTTATACATTTTCTTGCAAGAATACAGATCACGATGGTAATGGCCATATCCGGGAGTGTATTTCCAAGCGGAATATCCACATTCATCAGAATACGGTAAAGTATAAAACCGATCACCCAGATTACACCATTCATGACATCCAGAGATACTTCCAGGCTGTCCTTTCTCTTCAGAATGAAGAAATCCGCAATCTGGATTGCGATCATCGGCGCGAATACAGAACCGATCAGGTACAGGAAATCGGTAATGTTGTCCATCGGATAAATGATTGCTCCGATCATTCCGATCACAGTTACAACAATTGCTGCATATTTCCCATTGATTTTTGAAAATACTGACTCTGACGAAATTCCTGCTGAGTAAGCATCCAGGAAAGTTGTCGTAACGGTAGAAAAGACAATGATCAGAAGTCCTGCTATTCCAAGTCCGGCCTTCACCATGATATTTGCAATATCAGACTCTCCTGTGTAAATTGCGGCGTTCATACCGATCACATACATCCAGCAGCTGACAACTCCATAAACAACGGCACTGACTGCGGTTGCTTTTACCGGTTCTTTTGCTTCTCTTGTATAGTCACTGATCAGTGGCAGCCAGGAAAGTGGCATGGCTACGGAAAGCTCTACCGCTGCACCAAACGTCATGGCATCTCCGCCTGCGCCTGCTACCGATCCGTCACCAAAGATCACTCTGCTGAGCACCAGTGTCAGGATAAATAAAGCAGCCATTGCAACCGTATTGATCTTGCCAAGATTTGTGATTCCGATCACAATCCATAAAATGATCAGTGCACCGATCACAAGACACCATATCCATCTGCCGGTATGAAGAACACCATTTGCCGCAAGTGCCCCATCATAAATCATAATCGCTGTCCAGCCAACCAGCTGTAGCACATTCAGGAAGGAGAAGAATACTCCTCCCTTCTCGCCAAAACTCATTTTTACTGTTTCCATTGCACTTCGTCTGGTCTTTCCACCAATTACTCCGGCAAGGAAAAGCATCATGCATCCTATAATGTGACCAATAATAATCGCCAGAACTCCTTTTCCGAATCCAAGCGGCGCAAAGTAAGTACCGGTCAGGATTTCTGCAAGGGACACGCCTGCCCCAAACCAGATCAGTCCATTTTCAAAGATAGAGGTTCTCTTTTCATTCATACTTCTATTCCTCCACTTTGCATTCTGTATATTCATTTTTAATTGCAAATCCGTGATTCATCGGACCGCTGCCTTTACCAAGATCCAGCATTGCTGCAAGTGCTCCGGAAATATATTTCTTCGCACGTTCTACTGACTCATCCAGATCATATCCTTTTGCAAGATTTGATGCGATCGCACTGGATAAAGTACATCCTGTTCCGTGCGTATTCGGATTGTCGATCCGCTCTCCGTAGAACCACTTATATCCACCATCTCTCCACAGCAGATCATTGGCATCATTCAGCTGATGCCCGCCCTTGCAAAGAACTGCACAGTGATATTTGGTGCTGATCTCTTCTGCTGCTTTTATCATATCCGCCTGTGACTGGATTTTCATACCTGCAAGTACTTCTGCTTCCGGGATATTCGGAGTCAGAACGGTTGCCATCGGAAGCAGGCAGCTCTTCAGCGCATCAATCGCTTCCTCGCTGATCAGTCTTGCTCCACTTGTTGCTACCATAACCGGATCAACTACAATATTTTTCGCATCATATTCTTTTAATTTGTCTGCGATCTTTGTAATCAGACCACTTGAAGATACCATTCCAATCTTCACTGCATCCGGGTAAATATCCGTGAAAATATTATCCAGCTGTTCTCCTAGGAATTCCGGCGTTACCTCCATAATTCCGGTAACTCCGGTTGTATTCTGTGCAGTAAGAGCCGTAATTGCGCTCATAGCATAGACTCCGTTACTGATCATTGTTTTGATATCTGCCTGGATACCTGCTCCTCCGCTTGAATCGCTTCCTGCAATTGTAAGTGCTGTTCTCATTTGACTCTCTTCCTCTCTTTTTCCATAATTCTAAATATTTTGTAACTGTTCAGAGCCAAGCAAAATTTCATAAAACAGGTGTAAAATGCTTGCATTTTTAAGACTGTTTTTGAAATTTTATTTGGCGGATACGCCACACCAACGAAATGCGTAGCATTTTGGAGGTTGACTCTGAACAGTTACAATTGAAATAAAAAGAAACACCTGCCATGCACAAGTGTCTCTGAAAAAATCAATATGACTTCCTGCAACGGCATGATCCGTATCAGGTAAAAAGGGGCGATGCTCTTTTGCTTCCTCTCAGTCTGCCTTTCACCGGCTCCCCACGTCTTTATTATTCTGTCTCTCCAAGTGTTGTCTGCTTTGTAACTCCTGTTAGACTCTCTCTGGTTCTGGATAAGCCTCTCCAAAAGTTTCAACAGTCACTTTTTTCATCTTCTGTTCTTCCAGCGGTCTGTCACTGTAGTCTGTTGCCGTCTCAGCAATTTTATTTACAACATCCATACCTTCTGTAACTTTACCAAAAGCTGCATATGCGCCGTCAAGATGTGGTGAAGTCTTATGCATGATGAAAAACTGTGATCCTGCCGAATCCGGATGCATTGCACGCGCCATAGAAAGAACGCCCGGTTCATGCTTCAGATCATTTGCAAAACCGTTCTGCTTAAATTCTCCTTTGATACTGTATCCAGGACCACCCATTCCGGTTCCATCCGGGCATCCACCCTGGATCATGAATCCACTGATGACACGGTGGAAGATCAGTCCATCATAAAATCCCTTATTTACAAGAGATACAAAGTTATTTACTGTATTCGGTGCGATTTCCGGATATAATTCCGCTTTGATCACATCGCCATTTGCCATTTCAAATGTTACTACTGGATTTGCCATTTTATACAATCTCCTTTTCATTGATTTCTCTACCTATTGTAACGGAACTTTTCTCGTCCGTAAATAGTTTTTAGAAAGTCTTTATACATTTTCCAGATGATATCCGATCACCAGAAACCAGTGCCAGATAAAATCCTCAAACTTCTCTTTATTCTCATGCCGGAGCATCAGATGCTTTCTCCTCCGGTTTCAGTGTCGATAAAAACACAGCAGCCAGAATGATAACACCACCAAGGCACTCTCTGAAACTTGGAACTTCTTTCAGAAACAGAAATGCGCTTAAAGTCCCATACACCGGTTCCAGTCCGGATAAAATTCCGGCAATCCTTACCTTCACAGTCCGAAGTCCACTGATAAATAAAGAATGTGCAACTGCTGTAAAAATAATTCCAAGCATCATCAATACGCCTGCATCTGCAAGTGTAATCACCGGCTTCAACACAAACATCATTGGGATCAACACGATCGTTGCGGTTCCCTGTTCATAAAGCGACACCAGTGTTGCCGGATATCTGCTGGAAAAACGACGGTTCATCAGTGACAATATTGCATAGGTAAATGCACTCAGAAGTCCCCACAGAACTCCCTGTGTAATCTGATTATCCATCTGAAATGCGGGTACGATAAAGAATACTCCGACCAGCATCATCAGTGTACAAAACACATCCGATTTCTTCAGTTTTTCATGGAACAGGTATGGCTCCAGAAAAATAACAAATACCGGAAAAGTTGATACCGTAAGCGTACCAACTGCAACCGTCGAACTCTGGATCGACTGCATATAACTACTCCAGTGTATTGCTAAAACTGCACCTGCTCCGACCATCCACAAATAATCACTTTTCTCCTCCAGGCGAATTTTCTGCTTTTTAAAACGCAGAAAAATCCAGAGGAAAATAGATGAAAAAAATACCCTTCCAAGCACGATGATCACCGCAGGCAGATCCACAAGCTTGGCAAACAGTCCGACAAAACCAAACAATGCCACAGCAACATGTACTGAAATTAAACCTTTTCTCTGACTCTCCTTCATATGAAAACCTTTCTCTATTCAGGCTGATCTACCCGGAAATGTTCCATTAAAATCGGCATATATTCCTTACTGTATTCTCCAAGCGAATAATTTCCTCTGTTCAGACACCAGTCTGATACCAGTGCCCGCTCACAGAGTGAATAATACTTGGTAATCTCCTGGATACTCTTCTCTCTGCTGATCTGATTTCGCACATGTCCCTCTTCTATGATCCTGCTGATCAGCTTGTAATAAGTACGGTTCTGATCCAGAAGATTCCTGTCTCCCTTGGCAATCAATTGTGTTGAATATAAGGATGATAACAATGCTACATCAATCTTTTGCTCCATAAATGAATGCGACCGGTAATTGAGATACATCAGTTTATCAAAACTGTTCATTTCCGGATCCAGTTCATCTTCAAGCTTTGCATAATTCTCATCCAGAATAGTTGACAATGTATCAAGCAGAGAATCTTTGCTGCTGAAATAATAATAGAATGATCCTTTTGATGTCTCAGAAAGACGAATGATATCATCTACTGTCGTATCATCATATCCTTTTTCATAGAACAATTCCCATGCGGCATCTACAATCCGCCGCTTTACATTCTGTTTTGCTGCCATCTATCTACCTCCTATGGTATCATGTTCCACGCGGAGCGTTTTTTATTATCAGGAAAGACCTTTCTTAACAGATAAAAAAAGACCGGCTGCGTCATACGCCCCGGTCCTTTTCAGGTTTACGTGGACATGTTTTTCCCCGTAAACAAGTATATCGTATCTACATTCCTTTTGCAACATCAACACAGGCCTTCATTGCATCAATGACTGCACTTCTGAATCCGTGTTCTTCCAATACACCTACGGCTTCAATCGTTGTTCCTGCCGGTGAGCATACCATGTCTTTGAGTTCTCCCGGATGCTTTCCTGTTTCAAGAACCATCTTCGCACTTCCAAGAACTGCCTGTGCTGCAAATTTGTATGCCTGTGCTCTCGGCATTCCTTCTGCAACAGCGGCATCTGCCATTGCTTCGATAAACATAAATACATATGCCGGTGAACTTCCGCTTACTGCAACAACTGCATCCATCATATGCTCTGTCACAACTTCTACCTTACCAAATGCAGAAAGGATCTTGCATGCATAATCAAGTTCTTCTTTTGTTACATGTTCATTCGGTGTGGCAGCTGTCATACCTTCTCCAACCATAGCCGGAGTGTTCGGCATTGTACGAACAATTTTAACATCTTTTCCAAACTGTTCGGCAAGCCATGCAAGTGTCTTTCCTGGTGCAATCGTGATAATAAGCTGTTCCGGTCTTACCAAATCTTTTACTTCCTGAATGACATCTGCATAAAACTGTGGTTTTACAGAAAAAATAACAACTTCTGACTTTTCAATTACTTCTTTATTGCTATCAGTAACATTGATTCCATAAAGTTCTTTTACTTTTTCGCGACCTGGTGCAAAAAGATCTGCTCCGATGATTTCTTCCGGTTTGAATACGTTACTTTTAATAACGCCTCCCATAATTGCTCCTGCCATATTACCTGTTCCGATAAATCCTAATTTCATAGTCTTTCTCCTCCTGATGAACTTAAAACCTTATACATTTTCATTTTGTATACAATCATTTAATTTGTATACAAATTTCTTTCTGCATTCAATGTATCACTTCCTATGTTTAAAGTCAACATTTTCACAATAGAAAATGCCGTTTTTCGTCGAAAATACATGCACTATTGTATACATTCATCAGTCTGTACTCTTATATTAAACGCAACTTTACATATACCTAATTTTATTTTTTACAAACCCCGTTTTAATGTGTTATACTTAATATATTCACCAGACAGAGGGGGATTTCACATGGCTGAAAAAAAGAAATCACTTGCCGATCAGGCTTATGAAATTATCAAAAATAACATTATGAATCTGACTTATCCACCAGGAATGCCTCTTACAGAAGCACTTTTGACAGAAGAGCTCGGTATGAGCCGTAATCCGGTACGCACTGCACTCAAAATGCTGCAGTCTGAAGGTCTGATCGTTACCGATTATTATAAATCTATGACTGTAAAAGAAATCACTGATAAAGATATCAATGAACTTTATCAGCTCCGCGAACTCTTAGAGGGCAGTGCATTTAAACTAATCTTTGAAAGTGGAAAAGCGGAAGAATATTCCTATCGAATTGAAGAAAAAGTGGTACATATGTGTGCGGTTGCTTCCGATGTTTATGAGTGGGAGCTTGCTGATACGCAGATGCATCTGGAAATCGTCAACATTTTCAATAATGACCGGATCACCAAATTCTACGAATCCAATTTATCAGAGCTGGTAAGAGTGGGTATGTATTCGCTGAAAAACGGCATGCGGATCGTTCCAACAAATGAGAATTTGAAAAAAATGGTTAAATATATGCGTAAAAATGATTATGAGCGGGCTTTTGCAATTCTGAAAAAAGATCATTTTATGCAGGGAAAAGACAGCGCCATGAAAGAAGAACTGAAAAACGAGTAATCTTCATTTATAAGATATTAAAGGAAGTGCTAACACATGATGAAACTAGAAACTCCAATTGGAGAATTTACTACTGACTCTTATAAAATTCCTGCGGAAGACACTTTGGCTGTGTCTCCTGCAATCATTTCGTTCTCTTCTGATGATTACAAAATCATCACCATCGATCAATTTATCCAAATTGGTACAGATGTCTATACCCCTCTTTTACATCAAAATTGTATGTCTCCTGATCAAAAAACCATCTACCCACTGACTATCGAACAGCATGATTCAGACCGGATTACTCTTTCTGATCATTATCATTCTATAATTTTAGAGCTCAATAACTTACCGAATCTGCAGGTAAAGCCGTGGTATCCTGTTATTAAAAAAAAGAACTGCATACCATGTACAAATTGTGGAAGATGCAGCTGGTAGTCTGCATCTTTATTAAACAGCATGAATGACTCTTCTGCATTTTTTTCCAGGCTGATCACCTCTGAGCAATAAAAAAACTGCAAACCCTTACGGTCT
>NZ_JAQCSY010000020.1:0-63984 GCF_027686195.1 Coprococcus sp. AF102-57
AAAAAAGTCAGAGAACTGGAAAGGAGGGGGCGCTATCTTTAATCCATCGGTTAGCATAAATGATATATATTCAAATAATAAACAGCTATGTAATAGTTCTCACCATTACATAGCTGTTTGTAGTTAGAATTACATTGGTTTTATGCTTGTTTCGATACAGTTTATTTCTTCTTGAGATAATCCAAATTTCTTATATAGCTTTTCATCGGTCCATTCTTCATTGAAATCAACAATAGGTACAAAACGATATGTCTTACTTGTTCCGTGTTGACTGATTTTGGCTAAGCTAAGTAAGAAACGAGCAAATTTCGTTCTCATATAATTGGATAAATTCTTGGCCGTTGTTTCGGATAAGCCGAGTGTATGACCTACAGAGAGAAATGTTTCAGTACAACATGAACCTGGCTCTCCGATAAAAGTATTTTGGTTATCATCATTCAACTCAGTTCCGATGTTGTTTGCATATGGCATGTATACTTTCCAAGTATCAATCCACTCAGCATGTGAGAGGACAGAAGAACGCTCGATAAATCCTCTAGCTTTTGCCTTCCCATAACAAATAATTGGGGTGCTTAATCCATCTTCTGAATTGTGAAAACCAGGATCTTTAACAAAATTTCCTTCCAATCCAAAAGGTTTTCTTGGAGAGATAATATCGGATAATGGTTTGATAGTGCCATCTTCAGGCATTACTTTATCAAGAATACTAATTGCTTTGCCATTGCGGATAAAAATATCTAAATCTCTTGTTATAAGTAATCTTGAATCTACATATTCTTTTCCGGCTTCTTCATGTGTGACAATTTTTATTTTATTTGTGTTTTCGGTGTTGTTATACTTATCATCCCATAATAAATAGCAGATACCACCTCTGTTGTTTGTATCTGGAAAAATGTCTTCAGGATGGATACAATCATGCAATTCTCTAATTTTGATGTCGTGTAGCATGCTATCTCTAAATTCATCTAATCCTTTTCCACCAGCATACCACTTGCTTGGAATTATTAGGGTTGAATATTCTGATGAAAAGTTTTTCGCCATATTAACGAAATATGGATATAATGGTCTTGCGCTTGCACCGGCGCCGCCGTCATCTTCTTGATATGGTGGATTACCAACAATTGCGTTAAATTTCAATGTTTCAACCTCCTCTGCATCGCATTCTAATGAAATATCTGCAAAACATTTATTTTGTGACAATATTTTTTGTATATGAGCATAATCTACATTTTGGGTATTATCAACAATACTTAATAAATCGTATGATGTAAACTGTTCTGCAATACATGAAATATCCATTCCTAGAATTGAATAAATCTTTCGTGTAAATTCATATGCTACGGATGAAGTTGGAACGGACAAAATCTTATCTTTGTAGAGATTTATGTCTATTCCAAGAGAAGTGCATCTGTTAAATATTACAATTGCAAATTCACCCATCTTGCTTGCGATATCCAATATGTGATGATTGTCTCTTGCTAATGATGAAAATGCTTCATCTGGAATTAGTTCAATCATTTTAGTTGCTACAGAAATAGGAGTAGTTATCTCAGATTCAGATAATTTACCGAATTTACCCATAGCAGTAATTGCTCTTTCCATAGCAGGAATGCTTTCGTCATGGGAAAGAGCATTTATGTTTTGTATTTTATAATCTAAAGCGGTCAGTATAAATGGATACATATGAGAAACCATTAGCTTTAAGATATTTATATCTATATCCAGATTTTTCATAATTCTTTTGCTATCCGATTCTGTAGAAATGTCTATAATGTCGGATAATGAAGTAACTTTTTTTTCTGTCAAATATGCAAAAAAGAGTATTCTGGAATAGTATGTTTTAAATTTGTTTCTTAAAATCTGAATCTGGTTTTCAATATCTGTTGTAGATGAAGCAGCAGTATCATCATTTCCACCATTTGAATCTGTTCCTGTAGTATTTGCATTACTATTGCCATCGTTTTTATCAGTATTGTCAAATCCTGTACCATCACCTTCGTGTGCTTCAGTCTTTAATCCACCTTTTGAACCAAGCTCAGCTTGACGTTCTATCTCTGATTTTATCTCATCAATATCAAATAGATTATCATCTACAGGAATGTCGTTTGCTTCATCTTTTACTCCACGACTGCTTGAATATTCGCTAACAACAGCCATAATATCCGTTGCGGATACTTGCTGGATTTTTCCCTTATTGATAGTAATGATAGGTGATATTTTAAGTTCAGATGCCATTCTGTCTCTAAGATGATTATTTCCTGAACTATCAGTATTCACATTGTAAATTAAAGATTTTTGTTCTTGCATTATGAACATTCTATGAGGATCGAAGTCTACTAATAATGTTTGTGGCTTCATATTAAACTTAATGACTTTTCCTTCTTCATCTACATAAGATTGAACATATTGATTTTGTAATCTAAATACGGCTTGATCATATTCTTGAGGAGAGGAAGTGTCTTTGAGAAAAATCATTGTATCCCATTGTTCAACTGTACTTCCAGTAAGCATTCTGTTAACTGTAAGAGTTATAGTTTTTTTGTCAGACTTTTCACAATTTCTGATTTTATCTTTTATAGCTTGTATAGTTTTGTATGTTCGAGCACCGTCAACACCAGATATATTTATAATTTCATAATTACAAAGATTTTTAAATGAAGTCTTATTAGTAATAATCAATTCTTCTAATGCATCGCATGAAGCACAGTAAGGCAAAACTATAACCATGTGTCGACACATTTTTCCTTCATGAATTTTATCGTAGTCTAAAAAAGCAAAAATACTTTCATCGTCTTTGGAACCATCAATTGCTTCAAACAAGTCTAATACTTCTTTTTCGTGTATAAATTTTTTATGGTCTCCATCTGATGTTTTTTTTATTGACATAGGTTTTAATAATTCAGAAAGTGCATATGTAGAACCATTTTGTTTTAAACTATCCAAAATTCTTAGTGCAGACTCATTTGGTGTAAATGCAAATCGAATCATTTGCGGAAATCCAAAATAAGGATTATCCCATTCTTGATATTTGTCTTCGTCTTCTTCAATATATTTATCATCTTCATAGGAGATATGCTGCTTATCCCATAATTCTTGTTCCGCTACGATATCTGAAAACTGACAAAATGAAATAATATCTTCTTGAGAAAATTCACTTCCCATTAGTATTCTATATGGTGTTCCTGAAAGATGAAGCTTTATTCGTACATTTAATTCTTTTATTTGCTCATCAACAATGTTTGCATCTACAGAATCATCGCCATCATCAGATAGATTTAAAGTAATATCTTTGACCGTATTAGCTGTTTTTATTATTCGCCCGTAATTCTCGGCTCTGGCTCCATAGTGAGTTTCGTCGATTATTAGTAAATCAAGTTCATTTTCGAACACGCTTTTATGTTTAGTTTTAATTTCGGTGCCTTGCAAATCTTGAAGAGTCAAGAAAAGTACAATTCCTTTTTCTGAAGTTAATGTATCTGATACGATATTTTCATCTCTTAATAACTCTTCTGATGATAGAAAAACATAATCTTGATTAAAATTATCTGCGCTTTGCACAGTTTTTTTCCATTCTTCTCGAACATCTGCTTTCGCAGATACGACTAAAACTTTTTTAAAATTTTTGGCTTTAGCGCAGCACATTGCAGTAAAAGATTTTCCAAATCTCATTACTGCATACATCAGTAAATTAGTTCTGCCATTATCTACAGCATTTATAAAATTATTAATTGCTTCCTGCTGATTGGGCCTAGGAGTCCAATATCCGGTTGAAGCATATGTATATGTTTCCGGTAGAGCAGTATTGGCATTATAGAATTGATATTTATTGTCATTATTCTTGTAGCTTGTTTGGATATCAATAATAGCTTCTTCAACATCGGCTTTGGTAGTATCCTTAAAAAATTCTTTAGAATAATAAGTGCCGGGAGGAAAACCAACCATATCCTCAATCAATAAACGATATTTCCCTTTTTCGTGAATGAGAAAATCATGCACAGCATAATCTCTAAAAAATATCTCGTCATCAATAGATGCAGGATTACTGTACACTTGTTGTAAATTTGGAAAGTGTTTTCTCCATTCGTTCAGTCTTACAGTGAGAGCTCTATAAGTATCACCAACTTTTAAATAGTTTGGGATTGTATTAGTTGTAAATGCATAAATATGAGGTTTAACTCGGCCTGTTATTAGTTCTGAAATAAGTTCTATATTTTCCAAATCAGTCACCTTCCTTAAATAATTCTGAGTATGTGAGGGTTTCCTTTGAACGCCAATCTTTTATCTTGCAAAGATTATTTTTCACTTCATCAGCAAATAGACTGGTTTGTTGATATTGAGGTAATTTTTTTTCGTAGGGAATAGAATATGTAAATGCATCCATTTGCCATATATTCCATGCAATAATATTGGCTATTTTCTTGAGCAATTTAGCATCTGGAACACATTCAAATTTCATGTACATATTTTCAATAAATGTAAATAGTACATTTTCTCTAGCAATAATTAAACTATCTCCTTGAAATTCAAATCCATAAACGCTTTCGATACTACGTGTTGCCCATTTTATCCAATCCTCTAAACAAGAAGTATTTTCGGATACAATGCGTAGTTTTCGGTCAAGTATGCCTATTCTGTCTTGTACAGGAATAAAAGTACCTGTCTGCATATCATATCTACTTGTTATATATGGAGCTTCTCCGCAAGTGATTTCAAGACGTTTTAGGTCAATATAATCTTGCCATCTGTAAGGCTTTTTATCTGAAAATACGATTTTTCTTTTTATTGTTTTCCAACCAAAACGTGTTGTTTTATTAAAAATGTTGTTATGACCAAACCATGCATCATCGACAAGATTTAATTGCTTATTGCAAACATAAGCTGGTGTAAAAACTTCTGCTTTTCCTTTTGTACGTGATGTTTGTTTGTCTTTCTCTTTCAAAACACGTGGTTGAATAATATTTAGATTATCATAAGTGATTTGCTCCGGCATTATTTGACAGTGTTCATCGTATAAGTTACCATACGAGAGATAGTCTTTTGTGGCCCACAGAATGTTTCTTTTGGAACTTTTGTCTGCTAATAATAAATCTAAAATCACGTGATCAAGCTCATAAATCTTTATTTCATTTATATCTGTTGAAAACATAGGTAATTCGATATTTGCTTTTGCCATATGTCCTCCTTTAGCCCCCATGGGGGAGTATTATCTCTGCGTCTTTTTGTCCTAAAGACCGATGCCCCCTTACACACGTTTTTTCGCGAAATTGCATAGGGGGGATTCTGGTGTCTTTTAACATATTTTATATAATATCATAGCACATAATTGCATGTATCTGGCTGACATTAGATACAATAATCTATTTGCCTTTCCGCCAAATCATATAAATTAATGTGCTTTTTTCTTGATTTTTTGAGCCTTTTCAATGGCTTTTCTCTCACGATAGGCTTTTTGCTTTCGGGCATTTCGAACTTTCTGGCATTCTTCGGCATCACAAAACTCCTGTCGGTTGCTCTTTCGTATTATGAATTTACCACAGTTTCGACAACGAATCATAATGCCTTCTGGACGATTATCTGATTTCCCTTTATCTTCTGGTGCAGGGTCTTCGGAAAGCATTCTTGCAAGTGTCAGCCATGCAATATCAAATACAGAATTAATATCGGTAGAAAATTCTAATCGGTTAGTGCGGGGATCTATCTTTAATTTCATGGTAAATTCTGGAATGATGTCAATAAGAGCATTTCGCAATTCATCGTAATCGTCATATGGTGTAATAGCAAATTCTCCGGTTGGAGGTTTTTCTGCCGGATGATTTTTAATGTACTCATTATCAATTCGCATTTCTTCTATGAGGTTTCCTTTTGCATCCCCATAATCTAAGTCATCCGGTATTGCAACGATAGGATGCTTATATTTATCAAAGAAAGAGTAGCCCTCAAAGTATTTTCCTTCTTTGGATAAATCATATGCAGCTTCGTCATCGGCAATACAGATACCTTCGAGAGCAACATAAAACATGACTGCATTATATAATTTTCCGAGGTCATCTAAGAAGTTGTTAATCTCGAAAGTTCCGTCTTTTGCTACCATTTCTGCATCGAAGCTATTTATATCAAACGATTCATTCAATTCAGAATAGATGAAATCAATATTATATGGATGCATGTTATTTGTACACCATTCCATGATGAGTTGTGTATATGGAATTTTGTTATCAAAGCTGTTTATCTGCATTGCCAGATTGCAAAGGCTGGCAAGCAGTCCCTGCCCGGAAAGAAAATCGTCTTTAGGGAAGATTGGTTCATATCCGGGACAGCAAAATGGTGTTGCACAATAATCATTGCTGTTATCAATATCAAGTTCATATTTCTTGAATCGGAAAGGATGGTAAATCAGTTGTCCGATACCACCTATTTCTTTAAATCCTAGTATATCTGTTGTTTTATCTGCTTCTGATGGAATCGTTTCATCATTCCAGTTTAATGGCATATCATACCTCATTCCAATCGTTAATTCGTAACCGTTAGCGTTACCGTCAGTTTTTGGACTTCGGTTACATTATAGCTTAAAATATTCTTGAAAACAATAAAAAGTTACACAAAATGATGTAACGGATTTGTACCTTGATAAATTCATCCCGTTCTCAATGAACAAGCAACCATGCCTTTCCCTTCGAGAGTTGGAAAAACAGGTAAACACAGATTTAGATTTGCTTGTAAATATCGTGGACGGACAGATGACAGTATGTGAACTGGTAGACCGTTATCTGAAAACCAAAACAGGAGTAAGGCAGAGCACCAAGCAGGGATATGTTACAGTGCAGAGATTACTTGCAAAGGAATCTTTCGGGAAAAAGACAATCCGAAGTGTGAAAACATCGGATGCCAAGTTATTTCTCATCAAGCTGCAACAGGAAGATGGAAAAAGCTACAGTTCCATTCATACCATCCGGGGAGTGCTGCGACCAGCTTTTCAGATGGCTGTGGATGATGACATTTTGGTAAAGAATCCATTCGGATTTCAGCTTGCCGGAGTATTGGTAAATGACGCAGTCACAAGAGAGGCAATCACAAAAGATCAGATGCGAAAGTTTCTGAAGTTTGTGCATGACGATGTGGTGTACTGTAAATATTATGAAGTGGTGTACATATTATTTCATACAGGAATGCGAATATCAGAATTTTGTGGACTGACGCTAAAGGATATTGATTTGGAGAACAGAACCGTGAATATCGACCACCAGTTGCAGAGAACATCGGATATGCGATACATCATAGAAACCACAAAGACAGAGGCCGGAACAAGAGTATTGCCGATTACAGAGGATGTGACACAGATGTTTCAGGTAATCATCGAGGACAGAAATGCACCGAAAGTGGAGAAAACCATAGATGGATATAGTGGATTTTTATTTTACGATGATAATGGAATGCCACTTGTTGCAATGCATTGGCAACACCGCTTTAATCGTATGGTCGGCAGATACAATGACATTTACCGAGTACAGATGCCAAATATTACACCTCATGTATGCCGACACACCTATTGTTCGAATATGGCAAAATCGGGAATGAATCCAAAGACATTACAATACCTCATGGGGCATTCGGATATATCGGTCACAATGAATGTGTACACGCATATCGGATTCGATGATGCTGAGGAAGAATTGAAGCGGATGGAAGAGTTTAGGAAGGCACAGGCGGAGGTTGAGCAGAAGAAAGAGAAACCTATGTCGCAGAAGATGTTTAAGGTAGTTTAATATGGAAAAGAGATGACGCTCCGGCTTAGGCTGGGGCGTTTTTTGTGGAAAAATAGCAATTTTAATGGTAAAATATATAAAAAAGTATTAAATGGGAGATGTTGCCTTATGAAAGAAGAAATATTTCAAATACATAGATATTCTGTTGGCTACAAGATTGATAAACAACTACTGTTAAGTTTAAAAGATATATTTGAACAATATAGTGAAAAATCGGTTTTGGAAATTCGTGTAGGGTGTAATAACAATGCAAGTTATGTATTCGATAATGTTGATGAGTGTTTTGAGTTTTTTGATAAGAAACCTTATCGGATAATAAAAATGGAAATTTCAGTGATGTTTGGAACGGAATATGATAGTAACCAGATAAAATTATCTTTTGATAATGGAGATAGGCCGTTAACAGAATTGAGATTCCAGTTTGACAACGGAGATGACTATTTATTACTTAAAAACAAGATAGAACTATGTTTAAATAATTTTAAATTGAGTTATCGAATTTTATCTAGATTGCCAATCATGCCTATGCTACTAACAATTGTGTTTATATGTATTTGTGTGTACACGGGTATAAAAAACATAATTTTTCCTAGGACTATACAATGGATGATAATTGGTATATGGATAGTGGGAAGTTTCAACATTGTAGTATTTCCAGTATTTACACGAATTAAAAGAAATTTATTTCCGTGTATCGAATTTAAAATAGGGCAGAATGCACTTATTGAGGAGAAAAATGCTTCTAAAAGAAATTTTATAGTGGGAACAGTTGTTATTGGAACTGTTTTAGGTATTGTAGGAAATTACATAAGCGATTTCATTTTCTAACTGTGTTAGTAGCCCCCTCTTTTTTTACTACAAACTTTACAACTAACACTAACAAGTAGTAAAAACTTGCTCAATTCTGCTCTTATTTGCCGAAATTTGTAACTTTAGAGCAAAACCAAGATTACCACGAAATATTAGGAACTAAGACATACTAGGACAAAAAGGAGAAACAGATAATGACTCAATACAGTGAAAAATCTTATAAAATGGCGTCAGATAACACCAAGTATAATGATGACGGAAAAGCAGTAATATCAGAAAATGATGAGTGGCGTGACGAGAAAGAATGGGATGAAGTATTTGAGCAGATGCAGAAGGAACGGCAAAACCTTTAGTAGTAACCATTTCCCTTTTACTACCAATTTTACTACTAACAGGTAGTAACAACTTGCTTAATTCTGCTCTGATTTGCCACAATCTGTAATTTCAGAGCATTTTACTATAAACCCAGAAACCCTTGCAAAACAGGGCGTTTCCGGGCAAATTAAGGAGAAACAAAGCAATGATTAAAGTACTTTTCATCTGCCACGGCAACATTTAAAGTATGGCGAGAAAGACTTGATTTTGTAGGATTTTCTAAATAGAAACAAATAATTTACACCTTATTTATACCTTTGGAAGACCGAATCGGAATAATTAAAAAAGTTGTCATAATTCAGTTGGTCAAAAAATAATACTACACTCAAAATCAATTAAAAAATCAATCGTAAAAAAATACGATTGATTTTTTGCGCATTTTTGCATATAATATAATCATTATGGTTGGAAAGGGAACGATTACTATGCGTGAAACAAGAATATTAGAATTCAAGGAAACAATTACGAATACTTTTTTGAAAACAGTTAGTGCCTTTTCGAATTACAATGGTGGAACAATTCTTTTTGGGGTTGATGATAATGGAAATGTGAAAGGATTGCCAGATGTAAAACAGGCCTGTCTGGATATCGAAAATAAAATCAATGACAGTATATCACCTCAACCAAACTATACACTTGAAATACAGAACAATGACCAGACGATAAAACTTACTGTAAAAAGTGGTCTTCAAAAACCGTATTTATATAAATCAAAAGCATACAAACGAAATGATACAGCAACGATAGAGGTAGATACATTGGAATTTTCAAGGCTTGTATTAGATGGAAAAAATATTAGCTTCGAAGAATTACCTTGTAAAGATCAGGAGCTATCTTTTAAAATTTTACAGTGTAAACTGAAAGAAAATATTTATATTGAAACTTTCAATCAAGATACTTTAAAGACATTGAACCTGTATGACAATATAAATGGTTATAATAATGCAGCGGGACTTTTGGCAGATAAAAATCATTTTTCAGGAATTGATATTGTTAAGTTCGGTGAGAATATCAGTATTATTCAAAAAAGAGTAATGTTTGAACATATATCGGTTTTAGAAATATATGAAAAAGCACTTGCTGTATTTAGAGATTATTACCAATATGAAGTAATACAGGGAGCTGACAGAAAGATGGTAGAGAAAATACCGGAAGCAGCTTTCAGAGAAGCAATTGCAAATGCTTTGATTCATAGGGTATGGGATATTAATTCACACATCAGAGTTTCTATGTTTGATGATAGAATAGAAGTAGTGTCTCCTGGTGGATTGCCGGCGGGAATAACGGCAGAAGAATATTTATCAGGTAAACTATCTATTTTAAGAAATAGAAATCTTGCAAATGTATTTTACAGACTGGGATTAGTAGAGATATTTGGAACAGGAATTACACGAATCAAACAACTGTATGCAGAGAGTTTGATAAAACCAGAATTTGAAGTGTCAGAAAATGCTATAAAAATTGTACTACCGATATTTGAAACGTATGTCAATTTAACCGAAGACGAAAAAGTGATTTACAAATTTTTAAGTAAGACGATACTGAAACCAATAAGTGAAATTGCACCATATGTCCCATTTGGCAAATCAAAAACAACACAATTACTGAAAGCTATGGAGAAAAAGGGTGTGATTGCAGTTGAAGGAAAAGGCAGAGGAACAAAATATATCATTAAGTGATTGAGAACATAGAGGGTTCAAATTACACAATCTTTCAATAACACAAGGAGAAAATCATATGATAAAAATTTTATTTTTATGCCACGGCAATATCTGCCGCTCCACCATGGCAGAATACGTTATGAAACATTTAGTTAAACAATCCGGCATAGAATCCGATTTCTTCATCGATTCTGCCGGTACAAGCAATGAAGAACATGGAAACCCAGTTCACCGCGGCACACAAAAGAAGCTCCGCAAGGAAGGAATCCCGTGTGGCAATCACCGTGCACGCAAGATGTGTAGAGAAGAATATGCCGCATTCGACTACATCATCTGCATGGAGCGATACAATATACAGAACATTATGAGAATCATCGGAAATGACCCGGAGCACAAGGTACAGAGACTTCTGGATTACACAAATCGTCCGAGAGACATTGCAGATCCATGGTATACAGGAAATTTTGATGAGACATTTGATGATGTGATGGAAGGTTGCCAGGCGTTTCTTAGCTATTTGATGGAGGATCTGCAATAAATTTTCAGATGGGAAACCCAAAGGAGAATGGAAAATAAAAAAGAGAAGTAATCTGAGTTTAGAAAAGGATTTTCTTTAAAGCACAAGCTTTGTAGCAGGAGAAATCCATTTCATACCGGATCACTTCTCTTTTATTTTAGATCTTTTATGATTGCACAAATTGAGATTCTGCTATTCGGAAAAACGTTGTATTATTGAGAAGCCACAAACGTATCAATCACAAATCCGCAATCTTATCTCTCCCATCTTCCGCTGGCTCCACAAGGAAGTACCAGCCCATTTGAAGATACCGGAAGCCCAATCTCCTGTGAATCCACATGTCCACCATATTTCTTAAGCTCAGTCGCGATCATATAAGTCAGTACTGCCGGGGCAAGTCCTGTCGTATAAGAATTGATCAGGAAGAACAGCGGATCATCGGATAAAATCTTCGTACAGAGTTTTACCAGTGGATGAATTGCGTCTTCAATCTTCCAGATCTCGCCCTTTGGTCCACGACCGTAGGAAGGTGGATCCATGATGATTGCATCGTAATGATTACCGCGGCGGATTTCGCGTTCTACGAATTTGACACAGTCATCAACCAGCCAGCGGATCGGTGCATCGCCGAGTCCGGAAGAAACAGCATTTTCTTTTGCCCATGTAACCATTCCCTTGGAAGCGTCTACATGAGTTACGTGTGCGCCGGCAGCAGCTGCTGCAAGTGTTGCACCACCGGTATAGGCGAATAAGTTCAGTACTTTTACCGGGCGTCCGGCATTGCGAATCTTTTCAGAGAACCAGTCCCAGTTGGTTGCCTGTTCCGGGAAAAGTCCGGTATGTTTAAAATTAAACGGTTTTAAGTTAAAGGTAAGATTCTTATAACTGATTTGCCACTGTTCCGGGAGATCGAAGAATTCCCATTCACCGCCGCCTTTTTTACTGCGGTGATAGTGTGCGTTCGGATGCTTCCAGCGTTTGTCTGTGCGAGGTGTATCCCAGATCACCTGCGGATCCGGACGAACCAGGATGTACTGCCCCCAGCGTTCCAACTTTTCTCCGTCTGAGGAGTCAATTACTTCATAATCTTTCCAACCATCTGCTAACCACATATATTATTAAATCCTTTCTGAAGTGCTTTTCGATAGATTCTCAGTTTTCTATAGTTTTGTTCAATGCATATTTATAGACATACTGCCTTACTTTTCTATTTTATTATAGAAGAAAGGATACTGCAAGAAGCGAATGTAAAATATCGCAATAATATACAAAAAGCTATCGCGATAACAATTGGTTTTTGGTAAAAATAACGGGACTATCTGTTTACATAAGGGAAGAAGGGTGATAGAATGTATCTATAAGTGAAAAGATTCACGTAAAAGAAAGGTGGAAATGAATATTATGGTAACAGTTAATGCAATGGGAGATAACTGCCCGATTCCGGTAATCAAAACAAAAAAAGCAATGCAGGCTCTTACAGGACCGGAGACAATTGAAGTACTAGTAGATAATGAGATTGCTGTACAGAATGTTACAAAGCTGGCAAAAGAACAGGGCGGAGAAGTAAGCTCTGAAAAGCTTGGAGAAAAAGAATACAAAGTAACGATCAAGATGCAGGGAGCACCGGCAGCAGATGCAGAAGTTGTATGTACACCGGATCAGAAGGGAGACCTCATTGTAGTTGTATCTTCTGACCGTATGGGAACAGGTAATGATGAACTTGGTAAAGTCCTGATCAAGGGATTTATTTATGCAGTTACACAGCTTGATACACTTCCGAAGAAGATGCTTTTCTACAATGGAGGAGCTACTCTTACAACAGAAGGATCAGATTCTATTGAAGATCTGAAGTCTCTGGAGGCACAGGGCGTAGAGATTCTTACATGTGGTACATGTCTTGACTACTATCACTTAAAAGACAAGCTTGTTGTTGGTGGTGTAACCAATATGTACAGTATTGTTGAATCTATGGCTGAAGCAGGAAAGATCATCAGACCATAGTTTGAGAACTATATAACAAAGAAGTCCGTATAACGGACAGAGAATATTTAAGAAAAGTTGAGAAATTAAGTATGAATAAAGATATCAGAGAGACACAGTGTACAAGGACATCATGTTGAGGCGTCAAAGCAGGTCGAAGGACCCTTGTTCAGGTTCTGGACAAGTTGTTAAAAACTGAAGATGGTAACCTCCTGGACAGAAAGAATTTGTCTGTTCGGGCAGATGCACTTTGCTCTCTGGTATTTGATATCGGATAGTAGAAGATGGATGTGGCTGCGCGATTTGATCAAAGGAAATAAAGGAATCCAGAGAGGTTGTATTTATACGAATTTGATCGAATAGAGAGAGGGAATAATTATGAACTTAAAGCAGCTGGAAGCATTTATTAAAGTATCCGATTCAAAGAGCTTTTCAAAAGCAGCACAGGAACTGTATCTGACACAGCCAACAGTAAGTGCACATATACAGACACTTGAAAAAGAACTGAAAGTGAGATTGTTTGTGCGTAATACCAAGACTGTCAAATTATCTGAGGATGGAAAGACACTTTATCAGTATGCACGTCAGATGATCGAACTGGAACAGGAAATCCAGTCAATGTTTTCAAAAGCAGCAGAGCAGAAAGAAAGATGTATTACAATCGCAACATCTACGATACCGGCGCAGTATATTTTGCCGGATATTCTGGTGAAATTCCGGGAGAGATTTCCGGAAGAACAGTTCAGAATCGTAGAAAGTGACAGCAGTACTGTCATTGAACAGGTAGCATCGCATCTGGTTGACATTGGATTTTCCGGTACAGTAATCGAAAAAGCAAATTGTAAATACATACCGTTTTACCAGGATGATCTGGTTGTTATTATGCCGAATACGAAAGAATATCAGAAAATCGTAAAAGAGCAGAAGGATTTAAAATGGCTGGAAGGAGAACCTCTGATTATGCGTGAGGAGGGATCCGGTACCAGAAAAGAAGCAGAAAAGCAATTAAAAAAGATGGGAATCTCTTTGGATGATTTGAACATTGTTGCGACAATTGAGAATCCGGAAGCGGTCAAGAGATCTGTCAAAAGCGGTCTTGGCATTACGATCATTTCGAGACTTGCGGCTGCAGATGAGATCCAGTCAGGAGAAGTTCTGGAATTCCCGTTTTCACAGGCTGGCAGCGGTCGAAACCTGAATCTTGTATACAATAAGAACTACAAACTTCCGGCGGCGGCTGAACATGTGAGAGAATTGATCATAGAAAAGTATGAATTGCAAAAGCAGTCTTTACAATAGAAAATACCAATGATAGAATGTGTCTATGTGCGCATTTTTTGCGGTAGGTAACATGTTAAATACAAAGTATAAGTTGGGGATAAACAATGAATAAAGAAAAAGTAAGACTGACACAGTATGCAAAAACTTCCGGGTGAGCCGCTAAAGTAGGTCCGGAGACCCTTGCCCAGGTTCTGGGTAAGTTACCAAAATTTGAAGATGAAAATTTGATCGTCGGAATCGAGACATCAGATGATGCTGCGATTTATAAGGTTACAGATGATATTGCGATGATTCAGACGGTAGATTTCTTTACACCGATCGTGGATGATCCGTATATGTTTGGACAGATTGCAGCAGCAAACTCGCTCAGTGATGTTTACGCAATGGGAGGAGAGCCGAAGGTAGCACTTAATATCGTAGGATTTCCGAACTGTCTTGATCCACAGATCTTAGGAGATATTCTTGCCGGTGGAGCCGATAAGGTAAAAGAGGCGGGAGCTGTTCTGGTTGGTGGACACACAGTACAGGATGATGAGCCGAAGTACGGACTTTGTGTGTCCGGATTTGTACATCCGAAGAAGATATTTAAGAATTACGGATGTAAACCGGGGGATGTGCTGATCCTTACCAAACAGGTCGGAACAGGAATTGTTAATACAGCAATCAAAGGAGAAATGGCATCTGCAGCCGCAATCAGGGAAGCTGAGATTGTCATGTCTTCTTTAAATAAAAAAGCAAAAGAAGTTGTGGAGCATTTCCCTGTAAATGCATGTACAGATATTACAGGATTTGGTCTTTTAGGTCACTGCGTTGAAATGGCAGAGGCAAGCAATGTGACATTTGAACTGAATGTTCACGATATTGCATATCTTGATGAAGCAATCAGCTATGCAAAAATGGGCCTTGTTCCGGCGGGGGCTTACAAGAACAAGGGATATTCTTATCAGAAAGTAGATTTCAGAAATGTAGAAGATCATTTTATCGATCTGTTATATGATCCGCAGACATCAGGTGGACTGCTCATCAGCGTGGAAGCGCAGTATGCGGAAGCCGTGATGGAAGCATTCGAGAAGAAGAGACTGGATACCAAGGTATCCCTGATCGGAACCGTAACAGAAAAGAGCGATAAACTGATTCGTCTGCACTAGGAATTCAAAGAGGTAGAGGAGAAAATGAATAAAAATTTATTATTTCGCAGTATTCCGAAAGTAGATATTCTGCTTGAAGAACAGGAGATACAGAATCTGATTGATGCATATGGACGTGAATTTGTGATGGATGTGATTCGTGAAGAGATGGATGCGCTCAGAACATTTATCGGAAAGTGCGAGGAAGAAGAGGAAGCAAAAGCGCAGATCGGGATGCTTACGCAGAATATAAAACGACATGCCGGAAAGCTGCATGAGCCGAATATGAAAATGGTGATCAACGGAACAGGAACAGTTCTCCACACCAATCTCGGCCGTGCACCGATCAGTAAGGAGCATGTTGAGAGACTGGCAGGAATTGTGAGTGGTTACTCCAATCTGGAATATAATCTGGAAGCAGGGGCACGTGGAGAGAGATATTCTCATTTTGAAAAACTGCTTTGCAAACTGACCGGGGCAGAGGCTGCGATGGCGGTTAACAACAATGCTGCGGCTGTTATGCTGATCTTAAGTTCAATGGCAAAAGGAGGGGAAGTTGTAGTATCTCGCGGAGAGCTGGTTGAGATCGGTGGCAAATTCCGGATTCCGGATGTAATGGAGCAGAGCGGAGCTTCACTTGTGGAAGTCGGAACGACGAATAAGACACATTATTCTGATTATGAAGAAGCGATCACAGAGGAGACAAAGGCACTTCTTAAAGTTCATACAAGCAATTACCGTATTGTTGGATTTACAGAGACGGTTACGATCGATGAACTGATTCCGATTGCGCAGGAACACGATATCCCGATTATCGAAGATCTTGGAAGTGGCGTGCTGATCGACCTGAGTAAATACGGACTGACCTATGAACCGACGGTTCAGGATTCCATCCGCAAGGGAGCGGACGTTGTATGCTTCAGCGGAGACAAGCTGCTCGGTGGTCCGCAGGCTGGAATCATCATCGGTAAGAAGAAATATATTGACCAGATGAAGAAGAATCAGCTGACACGTGCACTGCGAATTGATAAATTTACAGCAGCAGCACTGGAACTGGTATTACAGGAATATTTATCAGAAGAAAAGGCAATCCAGAATCTTCCGGTACTGCGTATGATCACAGAGTCCAAAGTGGATGTGGAAAAGCGTGCAAGATCTCTGAAGCGGATTCTGCAGAATGCACAGCTTGCTGCAACGATCGGGATGGAACCGTGTGAATCACAGATCGGTGGAGGCTCTCTTCCACTTGAACGCATTCCGAGTATGGCAGTTACGATTAAGCCGGAGAATATCAGTGTACCGAAGCTGGAAGAAGAGATGCGGCATCTTTCTATGCCAATCATTCCGCGTACAGCCAACGACACGATTTATCTGGATGTGCGGACAATTGAATCCTGCTACTTTAAGAAGATAGCAGAGATGCTGGGAGAATTATTATGAAAAACATTATCGTAGGAACCGCAGGTCACATTGACCATGGGAAAACGACACTGATAAAAGCACTTACCGGACGTAACACGGACCGGTGGGAAGAAGAACAGAGAAGAGGGATCACCATTGACCTCGGGTTTACTTATTTTGATCTGAAAAATGGAGACCGTGTAGGGATCATTGATGTTCCGGGACATGAAAAATTTATCAACAACATGGTTGCGGGAGTTGTCGGAATGGATCTGGTACTTTTGGTTGTGGCAGCGGATGAAGGTATCATGCCGCAGACAAGAGAACACATGGACATTCTGGGACTCCTTGGGATCAAGAAGAGCATTCTGGTGATCAACAAGTGTGATCTGGTCGATGAAGAATGGCTGGAACTCGTTGAGGAAGAAATCCAGGAAGAACTGGAAGGTACTTTTTTGGAAGGTGCACCGGTTGTTAAAGTATCGGCTGCAACCGGGCAGGGGCTTGATGAACTGACGGATACGATCCAGCAACTGATGTCGGATGAGGTGGTTGCAAAGGATATACAGACTATTCCAAGACTTCCGATTGACCGGGCATTTACCCTGTCAGGCTTTGGGACAATTATCACAGGGACACTTATCTCCGGTACGATCACCAGGGAAGACGTTCTGGAAATGTATCCGATCGGAAAAGAGTGCAAGATTCGTAATATTCAGGTACATGGGCAGAATCAGGACAAATGCTATGCCGGACAGAGAGTGGCGATCAATCTGTCAAATGTGAAGAAAAAGGAGATTCGCAGAGGGTGTGTGCTTGCGCCGAAGAACAGTATGAAAAATACAGATCTTCTGGATGTGAAGCTGAAAGTTCTGGAAGACTCCATGCGTATCCTTACAAATCATGAGAGATTGCATTTATACACGGGTACGAGTGAGATCCTCTGCCGTGCTGTTCTGCTGGATAAGGAGCAGATCGGACCGGGAGAAGAGGGACTGGTACAGCTCAGACTGGAAGAAGAGATTGCGGTCAAACGAGGCGACCGTTTTGTAGTACGTTTCTATTCGCCGATGGAGACTATCGGAGGCGGGATCGTTCTGGAACCGAATCCGGTGCGTAAGAAACGTTTTGATGCACAGGCAATCGAAGAACTGAAGAAAAAAGAATCCGGTTCACTTGGCGATGTTATGGAGCTTCAGATCAAAGAACACGGCGACACGATGATCACACTTGCTGAGCTTGCAAAGGTGATGGCACATTCCGTAGATGAACTGAAGGAGTATCTTGAAGAACTGGAAGAATCGGGCACAATCTTTGTATTCCCAATGAAGAAGGACACATATTTGTGGCACAGAGACAGCGAATTTGCAGTACGTCAGAAGATAGAGGAGACATTGCAGAAATATCACAGTGAGCATCCATACCGATATGGAATGAAGAAAGCCGAAATTCACAACACATTCCTGAAAAAGATCAAACCAAACATATTTGATGCGTATATCGAAAGAATGACGGGAGAAAACGTCTATGGAAGAAGGGAAGAATATCTTTCGCTTCCGGGATATGAAGTTCCGAGGGACGCGATGTATCTCCAGACAGAGAAGCTGATCGAAGATACATTTGAAAAAGCAGGATATGATTTTGTGAGATTTTCAGAGATTGATTTTGGAAAAATTCCGCGCCAGACAGCGGAAGATGTGGTTCTTATGATGATTGATGAAGGAAAAGTACTCCGTATCAATGAAGAGATGTTTACGATGAAACATCTGATGGATGAAGCGAAGGAAAAAATTCAGAATCATCTGAAGGAAGAAAATCTGATCACGATCGCACAGGTGAGAGATATGTTCTCAACAAGCAGAAAGAGTGCGAAACCGATTTTAGAATATATGGACAGCATTAAGGTGACAAAGAAGACAGGCGGAGAAAGTGAGAGGGTGGCATACTTATGAATTTAAAGCAGCTGGAGGCATTTGTTAAGGTAACTGAGTCGGGAAGTTTTTCAAAAGCGGCAAAGCTTTTGTTCCTGACGCAGCCAACGGTCAGTGCACATATCTCTTCTCTGGAGAAAGAACTGGACTCACGGCTTTTTGTCAGAAATACAAAGGAAGTAAAATTGTCGGAAGAAGGAAAGCAATTATATCAGTATGCGCGCCAGATGGTGGAACTCGAAAAAGAAATCGAGCAGGTATTTTCCAAGGATGCGCATTGTGAGGAAAAATGTATTACAATTGCGACCTCTACGATTCCGGCACAGTATGTTCTTCCGGCGATTCTGGCGAAATTCAGAGAGACTTATCCGGATGAGCAGTTCCGGATTTCAGAAAATGACAGCTGCGGTGTTGTTGAACAGGTAGCAGGGCATATGGTAGATATTGGATTCACAGGTACGGTACTTGAAAAAAAGTATTGCAGATATATGCCTTTTTATCAGGATGAACTGGTTGTTATCATGCCGAATACCGAGTTTTATCAGGAAATACAGAAGCGCTATAAGACAGCAACATGGATAAAGAATGAACCGGTTATTATGCGGGAAGAAGGATCGGGAACCCGCAAGGAAACAGAAAAAATATTGAGAAAAGCAGGAATTATGCCTGATACCCTCAATATAGTAGCATGCATTGAGAATCCGGAAGCGATAAAAAGGTCAGTAAAGAGTGGGCTTGGAATCACGATCATATCAAGACTTGCAGCAGAAGAGGAGATCCGGACCGGACAGGTTCTGGAATTCCCGTTACAGAAGGATGAAAGCAGTCGTTATCTGAACCTTGTATACAATAAAAACTATCAGCTGCCTGCAGCAGCAGAGCATCTGATCCGGATTGTAAAGGATTTCTATCCGGATGCACATATGGGGAAATGAAAAGAGGATCAATATGATATATTTAGATAATGCAGCAACCACAATGCGCAAACCACAGGAAGTAATTGATGCGATTACCGCAGCAATGTGCTCAATGGGGAATGCAGGAAGAGGTGTCAATGAGGCATCTCTCGGAGCAGCAAGAACCGTATATGACACAAGAGAGAAGCTTGCAGGTTTTTTCGGGGCGGAAGATGCAAGACAGATCGTATTTACCATGAACTCAACGGAGAGTCTGAATATTGTGATCAAGGGGATCTTAAATCCGGGAGACCATGTGATCTCTACGGTTTTGGAACATAACTCTGTTCTCCGACCACTTTATGAGATGGAGAAAAAGGGAGTTGAAGTGACATTCCTTGGATGTGATGAAAAAGGAACTCTGGATTATGCAGATTTTGAAAAAGCAATCAAAGAGAATACAAAAGCAATTGTCTGTACCCATGGTTCTAATCTGACGGGAAACAAAGTGGATGTGGAGCGGATCGGGGAGATTGCCCAGAAGCATGGTCTGTTGTTTGTGGTAGATGCATCACAGACTGCCGGTGTATTTCCGATCGATGTGCAGAAGATGCATATTGATATTCTGTGTTTTACCGGCCATAAGGGACTTTTAGGACCGCAGGGGACCGGTGGAATGTACGTGAGAAAAGGCGTTCATGTCCGGCCGCTTCTTTCAGGCGGTACCGGTGTGCAGACCTATAGTAAGACACAGCCGGAAGAGATGCCGACAGCACTGGAAGCAGGAACACTTAACGGACACGGAATTGCCGGACTGGATGCTGCGATCGGATATCTGGAAGAAACAGGAATTGATACGATCCGTGCAAAGGAACAGGCATTGATGAAACGGTTTTATGAAGGGGTAAAAGAAATCCCGGGAGTCAAAATTTATGGGGATTTCAGCAGCATGGACCGCTGTGCGGTAGTGAGCCTGAATATCAGAGATTATGATTCGGGAGAAGTCAGCGATGCACTTCTGACAGATTATGGGATTTCTACCCGTTCAGGAGGACACTGTGCACCACGGATGCATGAGGCGCTTGGAACCGTAGAGCAGGGGGCTGTCAGATTCAGTTTTTCCCACTATAACACAGAGGAAGAAGTGGATACTGCAATCCGGGCAGTCTGCGAGCTTGCAGAAGAAGAGTAAAATTTTATAAGATCAGAGATTGATAGAAGACCGGTATAGTATTGATAGTATCAATATATATATCGGTCTATTTTAATTATGAATTGGACAAAAAGTTGTGCAAAAGGTATAATTATAAGGTAACAAAAAAGCCTTTAATAGTCAAAATGACGAATGAGAGAAAGACGAAGGAGGAAGAGAAATGAATTTATCAGATTCAAAGAAGAAGCTTGCACTTGCGGGGGTTCTGTGTGGGCTTGTAGCTGCATGTCTGGCTTACTTTGGTAATCCGGCAAACATGGCATTCTGTATTGCCTGCTTTATCCGTGATACGGCAGGAGCACTGGGATTTCACCAGGCCGAAGTTGTACAGTATGCAAGACCGGAGATCATCGGTCTTGTAATCGGAGCATTTATTATTTCAGTGGCAACAAAAGAGTACCGTTCAACAGCAGGATCTTCACCGATGATCCGCTTTATCCTTGGTATGGTAATTATGATTGGTTCCCTGATTTTCCTTGGATGCCCGCTCCGTATGGTAATCCGTATGTCAGCAGGTGACCTGAATGCATGGGTAGCACTGATTGGATTTGTACTTGGAGTAGGAACAGGAGCATTTGCCCTGAAAAAAGGATTCAGCCTTGGACGTGCGCATGAGACGAATAAAGAAAGTGGAGCAGTGCTTCCGGTATTGATGCTTGGTATTCTGATCCTTGCAACTTGCTCAACACTTCTCAAAGCAAGTGAAGCAGGTCCTGGAAGTCTTCATGCACCAATTATCATGTCACTGATCGGCGGACTTATTTTCGGAGCACTTGCTCAGAAATCAAGAATGTGCTTCGCCGGCGGAATCCGTGATGCGATCTTAATGAAGAACTTTGATCTTCTTACAATTATTGCAGGTCTTTTTGTAGTAATGCTGATCTTCAACCTGGCAACAGGAAGATTCGTACTTGGATTTAACACACCTGGAATCATTGCACATTCCAACCATCTGTGGAATATCCTTGGCATGTATGCAGTAGGATTCGCGGCAGTTCTTGCCGGCGGATGCCCGCTTCGCCAGCTGATCCTTGCAGGACAGGGTTCTTCTGATTCAGCAGTGACAGTACTTGGCATGTTCTTGGCAGCAGCACTTTGCCATAACTTCGGACTTGCATCAAGCGGAACCGCAATGAATGCAGAGACTGGAAAGGTTGTTGCGGGAGCAGTTACTCCGAACGGAAAGGTTGCTTGTATCATCTGTATTATTGCATGCTTTATCATTGCATTTACGAACAAGAGAGAACAGGCAAAATAATCAGAAGTTACAAAATTTGGATAGATAATCCATAAGGAATATGATATGCTAGGAAGGCAGGTAAAAAATATGAAGGAAGTAGATGCAAGAGGACTTTCGTGTCCGGAACCGCTGATGCTTACCGCAGAGGCACTGAAGAATGCAAACGGACCGATCAAGGTTCTTGTGAGCGAACCTCACCAGAAGACGAATATTGAGAAGTTTGCGAAGGACAAAGGAAAGAAGGCAACTTCTACCGAGAAGGGCTCTGAATTTGAAATTGTGATTGAATAATGAGAAAAAAAGAGTTAAAGCTGGTCATCACATTCCACACAACAGCGGATGCGATGGCGATGGAAAAAGAATGTAAAAAAGTTGGTGCACAGGGACGTATGATTCCGGTGCCGAGAAGTATTTCAGCAGGATGCGGGCTTTCCTGGTGCGCACCACTGGAATGCAGGGAAGAACTGAAAAATGTCATGCAGGGAATTGGTCTTGAAGAAGAAGAGATCCACGAGTGTATGGTATAAGAAGAGGTAAAACGAGGAAACCGCAAGATGAGGAATCATTTTTGCGGTTTCCTTTTTCCGTTTACTGAGAATATTCGTGGAACAAGAAAAATAATTTTTTCCATTTAGAGACTAGAATATGGTATACTTATAGATAATGGAAAAATTTATGAATTTACAGAAAGGCAAGGCATGCAGTTACGTTTTGAAATTCCGGAGGGTTTCTGGAGTCTGTTCCGTTCTGTGAACAGAGAGACATACATTGATGCTTTGATGGCGATCAATGAAGAATACCAGTACAGCAATTATTTCCTGACCAGGGAAGTATGTATTCAGGTGCTTCGTGGTCTGTATATGAAGAAACAGATCGAACTTAAGCGGGAAGAAGATGAGACCGAGTTCGATATGCTGGAAACGCCGTCAGCAAGGATTCTGAACTGGCTGATCCGAAAAGGATGGCTGAAGAAAATTGAAGATTATAATACACTGGTGACGAACATCGTGATTCCGGATTATGCGGCAGTCTTTGTCGATGCGTTTGAGCGGCTTTCCTCGGAGGATCTGGAGGAGACAGAGATCTATATCCAGAATGTGTATGCAACGCTGTTTTCATTCAGGAATGATCCAAGGGTGAATATGAATATGCTCCGGACAGCACTTATCAATACCAGACGGCTCAACAAAGCATTGCAGGATATGCTACACAATATGGACAAGTTTTTTGCAAGGCTTCTGGAACAGCAGTTTTACGGAGATCTTCTGAAGGAGCATCTGGACGGCTATGTAGAAGAGATCGTCCGAAAAAAATATCACATCCTCAAGACTTCGGATAATTTCTATATCTATAAGACAGATATCAAAGAATGCCTGCGTCAGATGCGGGATGATGAGGAATGGATCGAGAAGATCCGTGAGCGTGCCAGGGCAACCGGAGATACCGGTGAAGACGTTCTGGAGCTTCTGGATATGATTGAGAGAGGCTTTGACGATATCGAGCACCGCATTTCCAATATGGATAAGGAGCACAGCAAATATGTGCGTGCGACGGTGACGAGGCTGAATTATCTTTTGAGCGGAGAGAGTGACACGAAGGGACTGGTGATTCAGCTCCTGAACCGGATGTCAGAGGATGATTATGAAGAGGTCATTCAAAAGACGGGGGAGAAGATGAATCTGTCTTTGGTCGAAATCCTGTCAGAAAAATCTCTTTATAAGCGAAGAAGAAGCCGGAAGGATTTTGTAAGTCAGATGGCACCGGAAGAAGAAGTGGATGATCTGGACAAGGAAGATGTGCTCAGATTGAACCGGATCAAGCGCAGATTCAGCAAAAAGCAGATTGAAGAATTTATCGAAGAGCATATAGAGAAAGATGTACTGGATACAGAAAAACTTTCCCTTACATCAGAGGAGGATTTTGAAAAGCTGATTCTGGCATATGACTTAAGTACCCGTAAGAACAGCAAATATAAAACGCTGGAAGAGGATGCGGAGACGATTGAAAAGAACGGATACCGTTATCCTGCACTGAAGTTTGTAAGAAGACATTTATAGAAAAAGAAGACAAAATTGGAGAGAATGAATGATAGAATATTTTGAGCAGCTTACGCAGGAAGAACAGGAAGATCTGACAGATGTGATCAGGCTTCTCTATAGACAGACATTTCTTCTGGAGAGGAAGTTTGACAAGCGTGCGGGCAGACTCCAGTATCAGAGAGAGTACCGTATCTGCGAAAAGCACATTGATTTTCTGAAAATGTATTTCCAGATTGCCGGCATTACGTTATGCGAGAATGTACATCTGGGTCTGATCTATATTCAGGATGAGATGGTCTGGGGAGAAAAGCTTCCGCGTCTTGCGACTATTTATATATTATTGCTGAAACTGATCTATGATGAGCAGATGGCATCGGTTTCGTCGAGTAGCCAGATTGTGACAACCTTGGGGGCACTCAACGGAAAAGCAGGAGATTTTCGCGTGCTTCGCAGTATCCCGTCACCGACTGAGATGAAAAGAACTATTGCCATGCTGAAAAAATACCAGCTGATCGAGCCATTGGATGTACTGGAAGAGTTAAATGAAAGTACAAGACTTCTGATCTATCCGTGTATCCATGCAGTATTGCAGGGAGATGCGGTGAGAGAAGTTCTGGAATCATTTGGAAGCAGCCGGGAAGAAGAGGAGGAGACTCTTGGAGACATTGGATAACAGGCAGCCGTTCTGGGCGATTTCAAAAATCTGCCTGAACAACTGGCATTATATAGACAGAAAAATACTGACTTTGAGCGAAGGAATCAACTTTTTCACCGGGCATTCCGGAAGTGGAAAATCAACGGTTATCGATGCAATTCAGATTGTGCTCTATGCCAACACGGACGGGCGTGGATTTTTCAACAAGGCAGCAGCAGATGATTCGGATCGTACTCTGATCGAGTATCTGCGCGGAATGGTGAACATCAGTGAAAATAATGAGTCCCAGTATTTGCGGAACAAGAATTTTTCCAGTACGATCGTGATCGAGCTGGAGCAGACAAGAACCCATGAAAAACAGTGTGTGGGAGTTGTATTTGACGTGGAGACGGCGACGAATGAGATCAGTCGCCTGTTCTTCTGGCACAGGAGTGGTTTGCTTGAAAATGCTTACCGGGGAGAAAAGAGATGTCTTTCTACTGTGGAAATAAGAGAATATCTGCAGCGTACCTTTGGTGAAGAGGCATTCTACTGCGGACCGAGCAATGAGCGTTTTCGCCGTCAGCTTTATGATGTGTATCTGGGCGGATTGGATAAAGAAAAGTTCCCACGTCTTTTTAAGCGGGCAATCCCGTTTCGGATGAATATCAAGCTGGAAGAATTTGTAAAAGAATATATCTGTATGGAACAGGATATCCAGATTGAGGATCTGAAAGAAAGTATCATGCAGTATGGCAGAATGCGCAGCAAGATTGAGTCAACGATGGAAGAGATTGAGGAACTAAAGAAGATCGATGGAATCTATCAGGATTTTGATGAGAAACGAGAAAAAAGCAGGGAATGTGACTACCGTCTTACCCGTTTGGAAATGCTCCGTCTGCAGACGGACATCCAGGGACTCCATGATAAGATTAAAACCAGAGAAGAAGGTATCAAGGTACAGGAGCATACGAAAGCCGAGCTGATGCGCCAGAGTGGAGAACTGCAAAAGGAGCATGAGGAGCTGTTACTTCGTCTGAATAACAGTGGTTATAAAGCACTGGAAGCAGAACTTGCAGGACTTAACGAGACTCTGGAACATCTGGGAAAAAGCAAGGCGAGTCTCACAAAGACAGCACAGAGACTTGCAGCATGGAAAGAACAGGAGATTACGTCCAACCAGACAATCTGGGATATTGATAAGTTTGAAGCCGGTACGATTTCGGAGGGCGAACTTACAAGGCTGAAAGAAAATATCGCACAGATGCGTGCGGAGATCGAAGAAGAACGTCGGGATACGGACAGTACACTTCGTCAGATCAAGAAAGAAGAACGGGAAGCTAAAGAAGAGCTAAAAGAGCTGAAACAGGGAAGAAAAGCATATCCAAAAGAGCTGGAAGAAGCAAGGCTGGAACTACAGAACCGGTTGCAGGAGAATTGTGGAAAATTTGTTTCCGTGCAGATTCTCGCAGATCTTCTGGAAATCCGGGATGAAAGATGGCACAATGCAGTGGAAGGCTATATGGGAAATAATAAACTTCTGCTGATCGTAGAGCCGAAGTACGCAAAAGCGGCAATGGATATTTATCAGGAGATGGATAAGAAGAAATTCTTCCGTGCTGCAATTCTGGATACGGAAAAGGTTATGGAAGAAGAGCACATTGTCCGGCAGGGCGCTCTTGCAGAAGAAGTAAAAGCAAAAGAAAAATACGTGCAGTCTTACATCAATTTCTTTCTTGGTAATGTCATGAAATGTGAGAACATTGAGGAACTCAGGGAGTGCAGGATTGGTGTGACACCGGACTGTATGCTGTACCACAGCTATCGTCTGCAGCATATTAATCCGGAAAATTATACGAGACGTGCTTATATCGGAGAGATTAGTCTCCGCCAGAGGATCCGGCAGCTTCAGAAGCACTGTGATGAGCTTCAGGAGAAGAGGCTTCCACTTGCGGCACTTGTGGAAGAGGCAAAGAAACTTCTGGAACTGGAAGCAATGTCACTTCCGACAGAGGATTATATCAGCCAGATCCTGGATGCAAAGGCGATAAAGGGAAAAGAAACCCGTAAGAAAGATTTACTTGAAAAGCTACAGAAACTGCGTGCAGAATCAGTCGATACTCTGGAAGCACAGATGAAAGAAGTGCAGGAAAGACGGGATGCAAAGCAGAAAGAGATCACGAAGACAGAGAAAGAAATTTGGAAAAACGGGGAAGAAATCGAAAAATTCAGAAACAGTATTACAGAGTCGGAATTTGCACTTTCTGGAATCCAGAAAGAATTTCAGGAAAACGAAAGGTTTGAGAAGCAGTTTGAAGAGTATCTGGAAGCACAGAAAAGCAGAAACTATATTTATTTAAAAGAGGCAAGTGCAAGGCAGCTGCAGCAGCTTGGAAAGAAAAAAGAAGAGATCTATCAGGAGTTGGTGGTAGCCCGCAGTGCTTATACCAAAAAATATACGCAGCGTAATTTTTCAGTGGTAGAAGAAGATAATAAGGTTTATCAGGAGCTTCTGGAAAGCCTGTCGTGTGATAATCTGGAAACCTACCGGCAGGCAGCGAATGAACAGGCAAAGGCAGCGGTTGAGCACTTCAAGGATGACTTTGTTTTCAAGATCCGCAGTGCGATCCGCGAGGCCTACCAGAGAAGAGATGAGCTGAACCGGATCATCAGCCGGCTGGATTTCGGAAAAGATAAGTACCAGTTTGTGATCACGAAGAATAAGGGTGCAGACGGAAAGTACTATAAGATGTTTATGGATGATACCCTGCAGATCAATCCGGCACAGCTTTCAGGTTCTATTGAGAACCAGATGAATCTGTTCACGATGGAGCATGAAGAAAACTACGGTGATATGATGAATGAACTGATCGGCATATTTATCCCACCGGAAAATGCTACCCATGAGGAACTGGAAGAGGCGAAGAAAAATATGGACAAGTACGCGGATTACCGTACTTATCTTTCCTTCGACATGCAGCAGATTGTCCAGGGTGAGGAAGACATGAAAATCGGTCTTGGCAAGATGATCCGTAAGAATTCCGGAGGAGAAGGGCAAAATCCTCTTTATGTTGCACTTCTTGCAAGCTTTGCACAGATTTACAGGATCAATCTTTCCCCGAAAATCCACAGGAATCCGACACTCAGACTGGTCGTTCTGGATGAGGCATTTTCAAAAATGGATGCCGAGAAGGTGGCAAGCTGTATTGCGCTGATCCGTGGACTTGGTTTCCAGGCGATCATCAGTGCCACAAATGATAAGATCCAGAATTATCTGGAAAATGTTGATAAAACCTTTGTATATGCCAACCCGAATAAACGGCATATATCAATTCAGGAATTTGAAAAAAACGAGTTCGCACAGCTTGCGGATGAGGAAGAACAGGGGTGATAGAAAATGTATCTGGTAGACAGGATTATAGAAAGATGTGAGAACAGCAGCCGTGACTGGCGGGAAGGAGCGACTGGAGGGAGGACCCTTCGGATCACACAGGAGGATTATGATGCCTGTGGGAAAGAAGAGCTGATCGAAGAGGTGCAGCGCCTAGAAAGAGCAGGACTTCTGACTGTGAAAAAATGGGTTGTCCCAGACAGCGATGTAGAGCTTGTGGCATATCAGGTAGAGCATCTTCCGGATTTTTACCGTCTTGCAGACAGCGAAAGTGGAGAAGAATACTGGCCGAAGCAGGCGAAGGTAAATTATTATATACGTATGATTGACCAGGAGCTTTCGGAAGGCTTTCAGAAAGAATGGATCGAGAATTATCTGGAAAAGCTGAAAGAGCGGATCGCAGAAGGTGATCTGCCGAAAAATATAGAGAAGCTGGAAAAATATCTGGACTGTTACCGGGGACTGGACTCTCTGGAAGAACCGATGATGAAGCGGATTTTCAGTAAACGCTATCTGAAGGACAGCAAGATCTTCGAGCGGGAGATGGAACGAAATGTGGTGACGGCTGCAAGGAGATATTGCCCGGAGATTACGGCAGATATGGATATCCAGACGGTTCTGGAGCAGCTGCTGATCGAAGAAAATTCCCAGGAACTGGCAGTTAAAGGACCGCTTAAACTGAAGATCTGGAAAGGATCAGAAGCAAAAAGAGTGGATCTTTCCGATTTTACATATGGAGTTGTGCTGAACAGCCAGACAGTCAAGCATGCAATGGTTGAGGTAGAGCAGCCGGCACTGAAAAAAATCGTGACGATCGAGAATAAGACGAATTACCTTGCGATGGAATATGATCCGGAGATCCTTTATATCTACAGTCATGGATATTTTTCACCACTTGAAAGAGAATTTCTGAAGAAGCTGCAGAGAGTGATCGAAGGGAAAGACGTGGAAGTATTCCACAGCGGAGATATGGATTACGGTGGAATCCGGATTTTTGAATATATCCAGAAGCATATTTTCCCGGGAATAAAGCCATTGCAGATGGATGTGGAGACCTACGAGAAATATGAAGAATATGCGAAAACAATCTCGAAAGAGACGATGGAAAAGCTGGAAAAGGTAAATATTCCACTTTTAGAGGAGTTAAAAGAAAAGCTTCTTGAAACCGGAAAGGGAATCGAACAGGAAAGCTTCCTGATTGAAGAATAGAGTGCAGTGCTTAAGGGAAAAGTGCGGCAGTGAAAAGAAAAAGACCAGAATGCCCTGGTAGTGGGGCGGGTTCTGGTCTTTTTGTGTATACGATGAGCTAAGTGCAGATTTGTGCTTGCACAAGGATCTGCATTTGACGAATGTACATCATCGAGCTGTTAAGCGAGATGATGTACAAAGTATAAGAATCGAGTAGGAGTCAGCCTACTCGATTGTAGTGCGATGATCCATGTGCAGAAGGGTGTCTATACTGTCAATGAAAAAATGACAGAATTAAAATCCTTCTACAAACTGATCAAGTACATGTGGAAGAAGCTTGTCGCTGTATGCGGTGAGAGAATACTTGCCTTTGCATAATGCCCAGTCATAAAGAACAGCACGTTCGTACATTGCATAAATCTTCAGAAGTTCATCAGCAGTACTGGTGCCGTTGAATTCTCCATTTTTCAGTGCAGTGCTGATTGTCTCAGTGAGCCACACGAAATAGTAACGATCGTTTTCAAGAAGGGAGCGCTTATCTTTGGTGATCAGCTGGGACGAGTAGAGGGAGGCTAAAAGCCCGACATCGACACTGGTCTCAATCATATGAAATAGTTCATGGTTAAAAAATAACAGCTTGTCATAAGCGGAAAGATCCGGATCTACGATTCCTGCAAGCTCTTCATACTTTTCGTCAAACAGATAAGAAAGTGTGTTGAGAAGAGCTTCTTTTCCCTTAAAATAGTGGTAAAAGGTTCCTTTTGAGGTCTTAGAAGCCGAGATGATCTCATCAACAGTGGTCTGTTCATAACCATGCTTGTAGAATAGATTCCACGCGGCTTTTATGATACGGCTTTTGGTGGAACTTCTTTTCTTTGGCATGAAAATTCCCCTCCTTTGAAAATAGTAATCTTTTTTTATTATAGCAGAATGGACATGAAATAACAAGAAAGTAATTTGTTTACAAAAAAAGGAGACAAAGCCATATACATAGCTCTGTCTCCTGAAAGATTTTGACTTAACGGCCTACTTTGAAGCCATATTTTAACGGATCATCTGGATCGATCACATAAGTAGATTCCCCTGTCAGATAAGCACTTCCGGTAATCTGCGGAATAACGGCATCATAGTCGGCAACCTTTGTAGTGTCTAAGATTACGCCTTTGAACTGAGAGCCGATAAAGCTTTCATATACAAAAGGCTGTCCAACTTTGATCTCACCTTTTTTGTAAAGGGTGGCGAGCTTTGCGCTGGTTCCGGTTCCGCAAGGAGAACGGTCAGCCATATGATCTCCGAAGATAACGACATTACGTTTGTCGCATCCAGGAGTATCGGTAGAGCAGTAAAGCTCTGCGAGGTCGACAGTTGTGATATCAAGTTCCGGATGCCGGATCTCTACTTCGGCATTGACCTTTTCGATCAGCTTCATACCGAAATCGGTAAGCTGTGGGATTGACTGTGGATCTACGTGCCATCCGAACTGTTCGATATCAACAAGTGCGAAGAAGCTTCCGCCGAAAGAAATATCATAGTGAACTTCTCTGCCATCAACTTCTGTTGTGAGGTTTTCTTTGTAAAGGAAAGCCGGTACATTAGTAAGTGTTACATTAAGTACCTTTCCATTTTTGACTTCTGCTTTGGTACGGATAATTCCTGCAGGAGCATCCAGAACAACTTCTGTATAAGGTTCTACGGCAGGAACAAGTCCTGTTTCGATGATTGCTGTAACCGAACCGATTGTTCCATGACCACACATATTCAGATATTCTCCAGTGTCCATGAAGATCACACCAAAATCAGCTTCCGGGTGGATCGGATCTGTCAGAAGAGCACCAAACATATCATGATGTCCACGTGGCTCAAACATAAGAGCCTGACGGTATTTGTCGTAATGCTTTGCAAGAAAGTTCTTACGTTCGATCATGGTATCCCCTTCAAGCTTCGGGAAACCTGATGTAATGATTCTTGTAAATTCCCCAACTGTATGTGTGTCAATCGCATGGAAAGATGCCTCAAATGCGTCAAGATTCAGTTTTGGATTGATTTCCATTTTTAATATTCCTCCTTAGTTGAAAGACCAGACCAGAGTCTAGTATGCAGTTCAGTTTTCTTTAAAAATATTATGTACGAAAATACTTGAAAAGTCAATGGTAATTTGCTATAATGAATAAGCTTGATTGGAATAATCAATATATGGGGGTAGATGGATAACTGGTGTGTCTCCTGGTCTTCAAAACCAGTGTGGGGCGTTAGGAGCGTCCTGGGTGGGTTCGATTCCCACATGCCCTCGCCAAAAAGAGAGGTTTTTGGGCGAAAAGCCTTAAAAAGATAAAGAGAAAAGCTGCTGTATTGTTTTAGGGGAAACAGTACGGTGGCTTTTCTTTTTTGACGTAAATCCTCTTGACCAGAATACTTATAGATAATGCGGATAAGTAAAATGAGAAAAAATAGACAATCTGTAAAAATCAGACAGAACCGATGAAAAAAATAAATAGATTATATATAAAAAAGATATTGAATTTTCAAGTAAAATCATATAGACTATAGTACAGATCAATCACTAGACTAGATTCTAGTATTGAGTCCAACATGAAAAGTGAAAATCTATAAATGCTATTGAAAAAAATATATCTATTTGTTAAACTATAGTCAAATACGCGTAGGACAAGATAAGATATAGATTTCGACGTAGAGGAGAAAGGAAGAGAAGAGACATGGCAAACTTACAGATTTTGCTGCGTCAGCATGTAGGAGCTCCTTGTGCACCGGTTGTAAAAGCCGGAGACAGAGTAGAAAAAGGGACTCTGATTGCAACACCGACAGGCCTTGGAGCTAATATTTTTTCAAGTGCATATGGTGTGGTAGAAGACGTACTGGAAGACCGTATCATCATCAAGCCGGATGAAGAACAGAAGGATGAATATGTAAAGATTCCGGAAGGCAGCAAGCTTGATATGGTAAAAGCGGCAGGTGTTGTCGGAATGGGTGGCGCCGGATTCCCGACAGGTGTAAAACTCGGAACAGATCTGCAGGGAGGATATATCCTTGTAAATGCAGCGGAGTGTGAGCCTGGACTTCGTCATAACATTCAGCAGCTGGAAGATGACTGTGCGAAAGTTATCCGCGGAGTAAAACACTGCATGGAGATTTCCAATGCATCAAAAGCTATTTTTGCAATTAAGAAGAAAAATGAAAAAGCAGTAAAGGCACTGCGCGAGGCATTAAAAGATGAAGAAGCGATCACAATCCACTTACTTCCGGATATTTATCCGATGGGAGAAGAACGTGCGGTTGTAAGAGAATGTCTTGGAATCGAACTGAATACAACACAGCTTCCGTCAGCAGCGAATGCAATTGTCTGTAATGTAGAAACTCTTGCAAGAGTTGCGGAAGCAATTGAAGAGAGAAAGCCATGCTTTTCTAAGAACCTTACTGTTATCGGTAAGATCAATGGCGGTAATGAGCCACATGTATTTATGGATGTACCGGTCGGCACAAGCGTTGGGGAAATGATCGAACGTGCCGGCGGTATTGATGGTGTATATGGGGAAATCATCATGGGTGGTCCATTTACCGGACATGCTACTACAGAGGATGCACCGATCACAAAGACAACTGGTGGAATCATTGTTACAATTGATTTCCCGGATCTTCATGGTGCAAGTGTAGGTCTTTTGGTATGTGCCTGCGGTGGTAGCGAAGAACGTATGAGAGATATTTGTCAGAAGATGAATGGTGTAGTGAAATCAGTAGCCAGATGTAAACAGGCAATTGAAAACAAACCGGGAGCTCCGCTTAAATGCGAAAGACCTGGAAACTGTCCTGGACAGGCTAAGAATAATATCCAGTTCAAGAAGGATGGATGCGAGTATATTATTATTGGTAACTGCTCAGACTGTTCAAATACAGTAATGGGATCAGCACCGAAGATGGGACTTAAGGTATTCCACCAGACAGACCATGTAATGCGTACAATCGGACATCCACTTTACAGATATCTGCGTGTTTCAAAACAGGTAGAACAGTTACCGGAAGGTAAATAGATAAGTTGATACCTCACTTCGGTGAGTGTATAAATAGTTAATTGAGTTATTGTTAAATTAACAAGGAGGAAATTATTATGTCAATTACAGCGGAAACCGCAAAAGAACATGCAAAAGATCCTGCAGTATTATGCTGTAGAGCAGAAGGCGGCATTACAATCCAGGCTGCAAACCTTGAAGATCCGGCTATCTTTGATGATCTGGTAGATTCAGGACTTCTGAAACTTGATGGAACACTTACAATCGAACAGGTACTTGGAGCAAAGCTTGTTAAGACCTGCGATTCTCTTACACCACTTACAGCTGATCTTGTCGAAGGCGCAAAAGCACCTGCAGCAGAGGAAGCACCGGCTGAAGAAGCAAAAGAAGAAGTGAAAGAAGAAGCACCAGCAGTTACTGCAAATTCTACAGCAAGTGTACAGAAAGTTGGCGGCGTGTTAAAAATCCACATTGGAGAAGGCAAAGATATCGATATCGAAATGCCGATGGGTTTTAATAACGGTGTTGCAGTAGCGGAAGTACCGGCAGAGGTAGAATTACCGGCAGGCGTGGTTTCAGGCGCAACACCGACAAAAGAGCTGGAACCGAAAGTCGTAAGAAGCGTTACCAGAAAGCATTATAAAATTACAGAAGTAAAGCGTGGACCGGAGACAAAGATCGAAGGAACAACTCTTTACATCCGAGAAGGAATTGAAGAAGAAGCAGTTGCTTCACAGGAACTGGTTCATCAGTTAAAGATTGATATCATTACACCGGATCAGTACCATACTTATTCTAATACAATCATGGACGTACAGCCGATCGCTACAAAAGAGGGCGAAGACGAAATCGGTACAGGTACAACAAGAGTACTTGATGGTGTTATCATGATGGTTACCGGAACAGACGACAATGGTGTTCAGATTGGCGAATTCGGTTCTTCCGAAGGATACCTGGATGAAAATATCATGTGGGGACGTCCGGGAGCTCCTGATAAAGGTGAAATCTTCATCAAGACAGAAGTTATCATCAAAGAAGGAACCAACATGGAAAGACCTGGCCCGCTTGCTGCACATTCTGCAACAGACGTGATCACACAGGAAATCCGTGAAGCTCTGAAGAAAGTAGAAGACGAAAGCCTTGTAGTAGGTACAGAGACATTCAATCAGGTAAGAAGACCTGGTAAGAAGAAAGTCGTTATCGTAAAAGAAATCATGGGACAGGGTGCTATGCATGACAACCTGATTCTTCCTATGGAACCAGTCGGAGTACTTGGCGCAAGACCAAACGTTGACCTTGGAAACGTACCGATCATGGCATCTCCACTGGAAGTACTTGACGGATGTATCCATGCACTTACCTGTATCGGACCTGCATCAAAAGAAATGTCAAGACATTACTGGAGAGAACCACTGGTTCTTGAAACTCTCCATGATGAAGAAGTTGACCTTTGCGGTGTTATCTTTGTAGGTAGTCCACAGATCAATACAGAGAAATTCTATGTATCAAAACGTGTTGGTATGATGGTAGAAGCTCTTGATGTTGATGGTGCATTTGTTACAACAGAAGGATTTGGTAATAACCACATCGATTTCGCAAGCCATATTGAACAGATCGGTATGAGAGGAATTCCGGTTGTTGGACTTTCATTCTGCGCAGTACAGGGAGCACTTGTAGTTGGAAACAAATACATGCAGTACATGGTAGATAACAACAAATCTGAATCAGGAATCGAGAACGAAGTTCTTGCCTGCAACACGCTTTGCCAGGAAGAAGCAATCCGTGCACTTGCTATGCTGAAAGCTGGAATGGCTGGAGAAGAAGTGAAGAAGGCAGAAAGAAAATGGAATCCGAATGTAAAAGCAAATAACATCGAACTGATTTCAAAGACTATGGACAGAACAATTGAATTGGTTAAGAACGAGCAGTCACTGCCGATGAGCCAGAAGAGAAAAGAAAAATACGATTAAGGTGAATGACTATGAAATATGGCGATAAGATCATCTATATGGAAGGCGTAATCGTAGAGATCCATGATGGATGTGTTGGAATCGATTTGAAGGGACGATTAGGTTATCTGAAAATCCCGATGAGAATGCTGATTACGGATTATCCATTAGTGGTAGGACAGGAAGTTGGATGGAATATGAGTTTTGTTGAACAGCTTGGACCGGACGCCAATGAAAAATATGTTAGTAACCTGCAGACGTATCAGAGACGTCAGGAAGAAATGAAGTCTCATAAGAAGAATGATGAAGTGTAATTATATCAGGAGGAAATAGACATGAGTTTGACCGTTGTTAAAGGACTTCAGTCAGAAATCTTTGTTCCGGTAACTCCGCCGCCAGTATGGGCTCCGGTGAAAAAAGAACTGAAGGATATGACGATTGCCCTCGCCACAGCAGCAGGTGTGCACCACAAGGATCAGAAGAGATTCAACCTTGCCGGTGACTTTACCTGGAGAAAAATAACAGATAAAATGCCGTCAGATGAATTAATGGTATCTCACGGTGGATATGACAACAGTGATGTAAACAAAGACATCAACTGTATGTTCCCGATTGACCGTATCCATGAGCTTGCTAAAGAAGGATTTATCAAAGCATGTGCACCGGTACATGCCGGATTCATGGGTGGTGGCGGAAACCAGGAAAAATTCAAACATGAAACTGGTCCTGCCATTGCAAAGATGTTTGTAGAGGAAGGCGTAGACGCAGTTATCCTCACCGCTGGTTGAGGTACCTGCCACCGCTCTGCAGTTCTGGTGCAGAGAGCGATTGAAGCCGCAGGAATTCCTACAATTATTATTGCTGCGCTTCCGCCGGTTGTTCGTCAGACCGGTACCCCACGTGCGGTTGCTCCGCGTGTTCCTATGGGAGCTAACGCTGGTGAACCACACAACGTTGAGATGCAGACAGGCATCGTAAAAGCAACTCTGGAACAGCTCGTGAAGCTGGATACTCCAGGAAAAGTTGTTCCGCTGCCGTTTGAATATGTAGCGAAAGTATAATCAAATAGTAAAAAGGGGACATCCCCGGCAGGATTGGGGCGAAAGCTCTGATTTGCCGGAGATGTCCTTTTTATTTAACTGGATATTTTGATAAAATTTCCTGTTAGATAAAAGGTGCTACGTGCCTCAAATGTGCCAGGGCGCATTTGGGTTCAATTTAGAATTGAGGATGATTATATGGAGAAAGAAATAGATCTGCGTCGGCTTGTGATCAAAGCTTTCCATATTACTGAGGTGGAAGAAGGCGGAGAAAATAAAGTGACAGCATCTGGAAAAATGACGATCGAGAAGAAAATACTGGATGAAATTTTACCGAAATATCCACAGCTTTCCAAATTAGATGTACAGATTATAAGACCGGGAGAACATGACCGTTATACCAATACGATGATGGATATCATTCCGATATCGACCAAAGTACTTGGAAAGATTGGGGACGGGATTACGCATACGCTCACCGGCGTTTATGTAATCCTTACCGGTGTAGATGAAAACGGAAAACAGGCACACGAATTTGGGTCCAGTGAAGGCAATCTGAAAGAGAAGCTGTATCTGAACCGTGCGGGTACTCCGGGGGATGATGATTATATTGTGTCATTTGATGTTGTTCTGAAACCTGGAATGGGACAGGAAAGAGAAGGTGTACTTGCAGCCCACCATGCCTGTGACGAGTTTATCCAGATTTTTCGGGAACAGATGAAGAAGTTCAGGGGCGATCTCTGCACAGAGAGACATGAGTACCATGATGTGGTTCGCCCGGGGAAAAAACGTGTTTTGATCGTAAAACAGGTTGCCGGACAGGGTGCGATGTACGATACTTCGTTATTTGCAAAAGAGCCTTCGGGAACTGAAAACGGTCGCTCGATCATTGATATGGGAAATATGCCGGTGATCGTTACACCAAACGAATATCGTGACGGAATTATCCGTTCTATGCAGTAGGAGGTGCGATTATGGGAATTGGACCATCGACAAAGGAAACATCACTACACCATTTCAGGGATCCTCTTCTTGATGTGGTATCATCGGATGAAGATCTGGATCTGATGGGAATCATAATTGTTGGAACGCCGGATGATAATACAGATAAATTGCTTGTTGGAACCCGTGCGGCAGTATGGGCGGAAGCTATGCGGGCAGACGGAGTTATCCTGTCGTCCGATGGATGGGGAAACAGTGACGTAGATTTCGCAAATACGGCTGAACAGATGGAAATCAGAGGAATTCCGGTAACCGGTCTGAAATTCAGTGGTACAGTTGGCCAGTTTGTGGTAGAAAATGATCATCTGGGAGAAATTCTGGATATCAATAAAAGTGAAGAGGGCATTGAGACAGATGTACTCGGAGAAAATAATGTGACGGAGCTGGATGCGAAAAAGGTTACTGCAATGCTGAAGCTGAAAATGCGGAAAAATGAGAAGCGTTAAGGTTTTGAAATTTGAAGAAAACTGTCAAAAGTAAAGCTGGCAGGGAAAGAAGATATAGAAAAGTCCTGCTGAGAATCCGGATTCGATATTCGGATTCTGACAGGACTTTTGTTGTTTAATTTTCTGCGGTATCTTCGATAATATGGTTACGGATGATCGCGCGGATACTTTCGTTAAGATATGGCTTCAATTCTTCAAACGACATCGGATCGTTGTCCAGGATCGTGCTGTATGAAGTAGAACTTGCAAGTTCTATGATCAGAAACAGCATAGTTTCCGGCGCACGAAGTTTGATTGTCGGATGATCCAGAAGGATATTACTAAAATATGCAAGAATTTCACCCTCATCATCCTGCGTATTATTGGTGATAGCCTGTCTGAAAATGCCCCAGCTGAGATTCTTAGAGATAAATCTCAGAATCAGTTTATTTTTCTGCATGGCATTTAAAACGTAATCTACAATAAAAATAATCTTATCTTCGAATTCGGGGATGTCGGCTGTCTCCAGAGCTTTGTGTGCTCTATGGAAAAGTCGGCTGGCTGTCCGTGCGATCAGCCGGTCGCGTATCTCGTATTTGTCTGCAAAATATAAATAGAACGTTCCTTTCGCAACTCCGGCCTTTTTTGCTATATCGCTGATTGATGTTTTCTCGATTCCCTGATTCAGAAATAAATCGTATGCGCTTTGAAAGAGAGCATCCATTTTCTGATGCTTGTTTTCATCTACTTTTCCCATGATTCATTCCTCTTTTCCTTTGAATTATCTTTATTATAAAATCAAAATGACTCAGCGTCAACTTTTTTGTAGAAAAATATTGACTTGTGGTCATTTTTGAGTTATAGTAAGTGCGAGCTAGAAAATGACCAGTAGTCAAAAAAGAAGAAGGCATACCGACAGGAAAGTCAGTAGAGGCTTACAGGAGGTTTTTAAACATGAAGAACAGGGAATACAGAGTATTAGTTACACTTGCACTTATGGCATCACTTGTAGTTGGAAATATTGCAGGAACATCTGTAAATGTACAGGCGGCAGATAATAAAGATAAAAGTACAGAGACAAAGAAAACAAGCGAAACAAAAACAAGCAGCAGCGCAACACCTGTAAAAGATGAGACTGTATATGTAAAAGTAGATGACGCAGGAAACCAGAAAGATGTTACGGTATCGGATCAGCTGAAAAATATTTCGAGTCTTGGAACAATCGATGATGTATCAGATCTGAAAGATATCAAGAATGTAAAAGGTGATGAAACCTTTTCTGAAAATAACGGTAAACTGGTATGGCAGGGAGATAAGAAAGATATCTGTTATCAGGGAACAACCACAAAGAAGATTCCTGTAGGAATGAAGGTTACTTATGAACTTGACGGAAAGAAAGTCAGCGCAGATGATCTGGAAGGAAAGAGTGGACACTTAAAGATTCATTATGAATATCAGAATACAAGTGCTGACAGCGGGAAATACACACCATTTTTGATGGCAACCGGACTTCTGATGGATGGAGAGAAGTTTTCAAATGTAACCGTTGATAATGGAAAAGTAATCTCAGATGGTGACAGAGATATCGTGATCGGAATGGGACTTCCACAGTTGAAAGAACAGCTTACATCAGTTAGTAGCAAGGTGGATGATCTGGATATCCCGGATTCCTTTACAGTAGAAGCAGATGTGACAGATTACGAAAAAGTAGAAGCCGTTACAGTTGCAACAAACGAAGTGTTCAATGAAGTAGGTACCGATAAATTTGACAGCCTGGATGAACTGAAGGATTCTATGACAGAACTTCAAGATGCATCGAACAAACTTGTCAGCGGCTCCGGAGAACTAAAAGACGGACTGGATACACTGCTTTCTTCATCAGGAACACTGGTAAGCGGAGTAGATCAGCTGACAAGCGGCGGAAAGGAACTGGCAAGTGGAACAGGAAGTCTGGTCAGTGGGGCAAACACATTGGCCGATGGAAGTAAGAGTCTTGCAAAAGGAACGAGTCAACTGGCAGATGGTACAGAAAGTTTGAAAACAGGGGCAGCACAGGTTGAGGCAGGAGCACAAAATGCCAGTGCGGGAGCAGCTAAACTTGAAAGCGGAGCAAAAGATCTGAATAATGGAATTGCACAAATGCAAAACCAGGTTGGTGCAGGTGTGGATTCTTTGAGCAGTGGTGCAGAACAACTGAATGGTGGAATTAAACAGGCTAAAGCCGGAGCAGAAAATCTGAAAAATGGAGCTGCAAGTGCTGCAGAAGGTGCGCAGAGTGTAAGTGGTGGAATTACACAGGCACAGACAGGAGCCAGCGGACTTGCGGACGGAGCGGCAAATCTTAAAAGTTCACTTGATCAGATTGCGGCAGGGAATGATAATTCAGCAATGATTGCAGCACTGACAAGTCTTTTTGAGTCAGCAACACCGGAGCAGCAGGCTGTACTGAATAATGTTATAAGTGGACTTCAAACACAGCAGCAAGCTGTGAACAGCGGAATTACCCAGGCATCAGCAGGTGCGAATGAACTTGCAGCAGGTGCGAAAAATTTATCTGATAACCTCGGAAGCATCGGATCCGGAGCAAGTCAGGTTGTTGCAGGATTACAAAATATACAAGGAGGAGCCGGCTCGTTAGAAGAGGCACTGGAACTTCTGGGAGCTGGAGCAACAGAGCTTCAAGGCGGTGTTGGAAGTATGAAGACTCAGCTTACAGCTGGAACAAAACAGCTCTTAGATGGAAGTGGAAATTTACTTGCAGGAACACAAGATCTGAATTCGGGACTCGGAACATTAAGTGCCGGAGCTTCACAAGTAAGTGCGGGAAGTGCTACTTTAAATACGAATATGAAGACAGCAAATGCCGGAGCACAGACTGTTGCAAATGGATCTGGTCAGCTTGCAGCAGGTGCACTTAAACTTGACAGCGGAGCTGTCGCACTTTCGACAGGTCTTAACACTCTTCAGAGCAACATAGCACCATTGATTTCCGGTGTTGAGAAACTTGATTCTGGCGCAGCCGAATTAAACAGTGGTATGATTCAGTTTAATGAAGAAGGAATTAAAAAGCTTGTAAGCGTATTTGATGGCGATATTGATGAACTTCTTAATAAAGCAAATGAACTTCTTGATGCATCTAAAGAATATAAGAACTTCTCTGGAATTGCAGATGGAATGGATGGAAGTGTGAAGTTTATTTTCGTGAGTGAAAAATAAAGTATAATAAAGAGCGGCTGGGAAATCATATAATCGATTTTCCAGCCGCTCTTTGAAAATATTCCTGTGAATGGAATTAATATCTCAGTTGAATCCCCTGCTCCTCAATCCAGTCTTCGAGTTCATCCTGGGAATCAGCGGCCCATTCGGAGTTGGAGCCTGCTTTGAATTCATCTTTCAGATCTTCCTGCACCAGCTCTTTTGAAAATACGGGTTTTTCGTCTGTACGGGGATCTTTCGGGTTATCTATTGGTCTTGAACTACTCATATTTTCACGTCTCCTTTACTTTTGGAAAGAAAAAACATGACCCCTCGAGGTCATGTCTTTTCTTTTTGGTATGTCATTGAGAGGTTTTTCCTCGTTGCATTGCAGTTTGCCTTATATACAAAGCTGGGGAATGCTCCTACAAAGAGGATGTATATATAAATTGGAGTTTTATCATTGCAAGATCATTCTTGGGGGAAACGACCGGCAACAATATAACTGCAATAACAACCAATGTTGTAGCTTAATCAAGTCTTTTTAAAATAGCGGTATCCTCGTGTTGGAAACCGCCTTTGGTTTAGCTCTCTGATTAAGTTGGTTACACTATATCACTTTATCACAGTAGTGTCAACAAGAAACTGGTAAATTTCTAGATAATTTGTGTATTAGAATATGTACAACACGGTCAACTGTACGACAGTGAGAGATTAACGGTATTGGAGCAGCTCCTGGACTGATTTACGTGCCGGAACAGTTGGGCTGACAGCCGGATGACCGATTGCAATCAGGGCAGATACATTCAGGCTGTCATCGAGACTGAGAATTTCTTTTACTTGTGTTTCATCGAAGATGCCCATGACAACAGAACCGATTCCACATTCGTGTGCAGCGAGCTGGAAGGTCTGCGCAGCGATACCGGCATCAAACATTTCCCATTTATCCTTTTTTGAGGTGGAATAAGCTCCGTCCTTTTCGTAACCGCTTTTTCCCGGAACGGAAGCGAGAACAACCAGTACCGGTGCACCAAGAATGATGCCTGTATTCCATTCAAATCCCATAACAGCTTCTCTGGCAATCCTGTCTTTGAGAGCTGTTTCTTCTATTATAATATATCTTGCTGTCTGCGTATTCTTCCAGGATGGAGCGTAGGCACTTGCTTCTACGATTTTCTCGATCACTTCATGTGAGACAGGCTGCATTTAGCGAAGAAGCCTATGGATCTGGTACCCCGCTGAATATGAGAATATTATACCGCAAAAAGGGAATAAGAAAAATAGCACAAAAGGAGAAGATTTTTTAAGAAAATTTTGTATGAAAAAAAGTACAAAAAATAAAATAAAATGCTTGCAAAATGCAGAAACATCGGGTATACTAAAAAAGCTGTGACATGATAGCAAAGAAGCGCGAGGTTGCTGCCGAGAAGAATGGCAGGTTTTCCGTGGAGCGAATGTCAAGTTAGGAAACTGGCGACAAGTCACTGTACGAAATCATAACAGCTGCTGAAATGCAGTAACAACGTGTGAGTTTCTCACGACACACACGGGGAAGTGTACAGTCACCGCTTGTCGTACTGAGGTTTAAGTACGAAAAGGAGGCGACTTTTTTTATGGCAAGTCAAGTAATGAGAATCACATTGAAGGCATATGATCATCAGCTTGTAGATGCATCTGCCAAGAAAATTATCGAAACTGTAAAGAAAAATGGAGCAAAGGTTAGCGGACCGGTACCGCTTCCGACAAAGAAGGAAGTTGTAACAATCTTAAGAGCGGTTCACAAATACAAAGATTCCAGAGAACAGTTCGAACAGAGAACTCATAAGAGACTGATCGATATCATTGCACCGACACAGAAGACTGTAGATGCTCTGTCAAGACTGGAAATGCCGGCAGGTGTATACATCGATATCAAAATGAAGAACAAATAAGTTCTAATAAATTAAAACACAGTAGTTCCTAATATTTAGGATGAACACCCATAAGGGCGTTCCGCTGTAAATCACAGGAGGTAAAATAAAATGAAGAAAGCTATCTTAGCTACCAAAGTCGGAATGACTCAAATCTTCAACGAAGATGGAGTACTTACTCCGGTAACTGTTCTTCAGGCTGGACCATGTGTTGTAACACAGATCAAAACCGTTGAAAATGACGGATACAGCGCAGTTCAGGTTGGATTCGTTGACAAGAAAGACAAAATTGTTAACGTTGACAAGAACGGAAAGAAAGAAATCGTGCACAGACACGGAGTTACAAAGGCTGAAAAAGGACACTTTGACAAAGCTGGAGTAACAGGAAAAAGATTTGTAAGAGAATTCAAATTCGAGAACGCTGATGAATATCAGTTAGCTCAGGAAATTAAAGCAGATATCTTTGAAGCTGGCGACAAAGTAGACGCAACAGCAATTTCCAAAGGTAAAGGATTCCAGGGTGCTATCAAGAGACACAACCAGCACAGAGGACCTATGGCTCACGGCTCTAAGTTCCATCGTCATGCTGGTTCCAACGGTGCTGCATCTGACCCGAGTAAAGTATTCAAGGGCAAAAAGATGCCAGGACACATGGGAGCAAAGAAGATTACAATTCAGAACCTTGAAATCGTAAGAGTAGACGTTGAAAACAACCTTCTTCTGGTTAAGGGCGCAGTTCCGGGACCAAAGAAATCTCTTGTAACGATTAAAGAATCTGTAAAATCTATCTAAGATTGGCACTAGGAAAGGAGGAACATACAGATGGCAAACGTATCTGTTTACAATATCGAAGGTAAAGAAGTTGGAACAATCGACTTAAACGATGCTGTATTCGGTGTAGAAGTAAACGAACACCTTGTACACATGGCAGTTGTAAGCCAGCTTGCAAATAAACGTCAGGGAACACAGAAAGCGAAAACTCGTTCAGAAGTTTCCGGCGGCGGAAGAAAACCATGGAGACAGAAAGGTACCGGTCATGCAAGACAGGGATCTACAAGAGCTCCGCAGTGGACAGGCGGTGGAGTAGTATTCGCTCCGACACCGAGAGATTACTCTTTCAAACTTAACAAGAAAGAAAGAAGAGCAGCTCTCAAATCCGCTCTGACATCAAGAGTAGAAGAAAAGAAATTCATCGTTGTTGATGAAATTAACTTTGATGAAATCAAGACAAAGAAATTCCAGGATGTTCTTAATAACCTGTCAGTATCCAAAGCTCTCGTAGTTCTGGAAGACGGAAACAAGAATGCAGAACTTTCAGCTAGAAACATTGCTGATGTTAAAACTGCTAAGACAAACACAATCAATGTGTATGACATCCTGAAATACAATACAGTAATCGCAACTAAGGCTGCTGTACAGGCAATCGAGGAGGTGTACGCATAATGGCAAACATTCAGTATTATGATGTAATCCTTAAACCGGTAGTAACCGAAAAGACAATGGCTCTTATGGCTGACAAGAAATACACATTCCTTGTACACACAGAAGCTAATAAGACTCAGATCAAAGAAGCTGTAGAAAAAATGTTCCCAGGAACAAAAGTTGCTGGCGTTAACACAATCAACATGGACGGAAAGAACAAACGAGTTCGCGGAACCATGACATTCGGAAAGACAGCTAAGACAAAGAAAGCAATCGTTCAGCTGACAGAAGAATCAGCAGAGATCGAAATCTTCCAGGGACTGTAAGAAACTGGAACCTAAACGGTGCAAATCCGTGACAAAAATAACTAGCAAAATGCGAAAGGAGATAGAGTAATGGGAATTAAAACATACCGCCCATATACACCTTCCAGAAGACATATGACCGGCTCTGATTTCTCAGAAATCACAAAAACAACACCGGAGAAATCTTTAGTAGTTTCTCTGAGCAAGACTGCCGGACGTAACAATCAGGGTAAAATCACTGTTAGACACCGCGGAGGCGGAGTTAAGAGAAAATATAGAGTAATCGACTTCAAACGTAAAAAAGACGGAATTCCGGCAACTGTAATCGGAATCGAATACGATCCGAACAGAAGTGCTAACATCGCACTTATCTGCTACGCTGATGGAGAAAAAGCTTACATCATCGCACCGGAAGGACTTACAGACGGAATGAAAGTTATGAACGGACCAGAAGCAGAAGTAAGAGTAGGAAACTGCCTGCCGCTTTCAGCTATCCCGGTTGGTACACAGGTTCATAACATTGAGCTTCATCCTGGAAAAGGCGGACAGATGGTTCGTTCAGCAGGAAACAGCGCACAGCTCATGGCTAAAGAAGGAAAGTACGCAACACTTCGTCTTCCTTCAGGAGAAATGAGAATGGTTCCGATCGAATGCCGCGCATCAGTTGGTGTTGTTGGAAATGGCGATCACAACCTTGTAAACATTGGTAAAGCAGGACGTAAACGTCACATGGGTATCAGACCTACAGTTCGTGGTTCCGTTATGAACCCGAATGATCATCCGCATGGTGGTGGTGAAGGTAAGACTGGAATCGGTCGTCCGGGTCCGTGCACTCCTTGGGGTAAACCGGCACTTGGTCTTAAGACTCGTAAGAAAAACAAACAGTCTAACAAGCTGATCATCAGAAGAAAAGACGGTAGAGGAATCAAATAGTTAATTTTCAAGGAGGTTAGAACCTATGGCTCGTTCACTTAAAAAAGGACCATTCGCAGACGCAAGCCTGCTTAAGAAAGTGGAAGCAATGAACGCATCAGGAGACAAGGGTGTTATCAAAACATGGTCTCGTCGTTCTACAATCTTCCCGATTATGGTTGGACATACAATCGCAGTTCATGATGGAAGAAAACATGTTCCGGTATATGTAACAGAAGATATGGTTGGACATAAACTCGGAGAGTTCGTAGCAACCAGAACATACAGAGGACATGGAAAAGACGAAAAGAAATCGAAAGTTAGATAATATTTAACGTATTGAAAGGAGGTTTCATCCCATGGCAAAAGGACATAGAAGTCAAATTAAGAGAGAAAGAAATGCAAACAAGGACACCAGACCTTCAGCTAAGTTATCTTACGCCAGAGTTTCTGTTCAGAAAGCATGCTTCGTATTAGATGCCATCAGAGGTAAGGATGTAACAACAGCGCTTGGTATTTTAACATACAATCCAAGATACGCTTCAAGCATTATAAAGAAATTATTGGAATCAGCTATCGCAAATGCTGAGAATAACAACGGTATGAGTGTTGAAAACCTTTATATTGAGGAATGCTACGCAAATAAAGGACCAACAATGAAGAGAATCAGACCGAGAGCACAGGGCAGAGCTTACAGAATCGAAAAGAGAATGAGTCATATTACACTTGTGCTTAATGAAAGATAAGGAGGGCAATAATGGGACAGAAAGTTAATCCTCATGGCTTAAGAGTCGGTGTTATCAAAGACTGGGACTCTAAATGGTATGCAGAAAAAGATTTTGCTGACTATTTAGTAGAAGATCATAAAATCAGAAAATTTCTGAAGAATAAATTATACAGCGCAGGAGTTTCTAAGATTGAAATCGAAAGAGCTTCTGATCGTGTTAAGATCATCGTTTATACTGCTAAACCGGGTGTTGTAATCGGTAAAGGCGGTTCTGAGATCGAAAAAGTAAAAGCTGAACTTCAGAAAATGACAGATAAGAAAGTTATCGTTGACATCAAAGAAGTAAAAAGACCTGACAAAGATGCTCAGCTCGTTGCTGAAAACATCGCACAGCAGCTGGAAAATCGTATTTCCTTCCGTCGTGCAATGAAATCTTGCATGTCAAGAACTATGAAATCAGGAGCACTTGGTGTTAAGACATCCGTATCCGGACGTCTCGGCGGAGCTGATATGGCTCGTACAGAGTTCTACAGCGAAGGAACTATTCCGCTTCAGACACTGAGAGCAGACATTGACTATGGCTTCGCTGAAGCAGACACAACTTACGGAAAAGTTGGTGTTAAGGTATGGATTTACAAAGGCGAAGTACTTCCAACAAAGGCAGGTAAGGAAGGGAGCGATAAATAATGTTAATGCCAAAAAGAGTAAAACGTAGAAAACAGTTCCGTGGCTCCATGAAAGGTAAAGCATTAAGAGGAAACAAGATCACGAACGGTGAATATGGTCTTGTAGCAATGGAACCATGTTGGATCAGATCTAACCAGATTGAAGCTGCCCGTATCGCTATGACACGTTACATCAAACGTGGTGGTAAAGTTTGGATCAAGATCTTCCCTGATAAACCAGTAACAACGAAACCGGCTGAGACACGTATGGGTTCTGGAAAAGGAACTCTTGAATACTGGGTAGCTGTAGTTAAGCCAGGACGTGTAATGTTCGAACTTGCAGGAGTACCTGAAGAAGTTGCGAAAGAAGCATTACGTCTTGCTATGCACAAATTACCATGTAAATGTAAAATCGTTTCTCGTGCAGACTTAGAAGGCGGTGATAACAGTGAAAATTAAGACATTTGTAGAAGATTTAAAAGCAAAATCTGTTGCAGAATTAAATGAAGAATTAGTAGCTGCTAAAAAGGAACTCTTCAATCTGAGATTCCAGAACGCAACAAATCAGTTAGATAATACAAGCAGAATCAAAGAAGTAAGAAAGAATATCGCAAGAATCCAGACAGTGATCACAGAAAAAAGCCAGAATGCTTAATTAGGTGATATTCAGAAAGGAGTATAACCGTGGAAAGAAACCTGAGAAAAACGAGAGTTGGTAAGGTTGTAAGCAACAAGATGGACAAGACAATCGTTGTTGCAGTAGAAGACCATGTAAAACATCCGCTTTACAATAAGATCGTAAAAAGAACTTACAAACTGAAAGCGCATGATGAAAATAATGAATGCAATATTGGTGATAGAGTAAAAGTTATGGAGACAAGACCGTTATCTAAAGATAAGAGATGGAGACTTGTTGAAATCGTAGAAAAAGTTAAATAGTTTGACTTTGATAAAAGTATAAGGAGGTTTACCTGCATGATACAGCAAGAAAGCAGATTAAAAGTAGCAGATAATACAGGTGCTAAAGAATTACTCTGTATCCGTGTATTAGGCGGTTCTACAAGAAGATATGCAGCTATCGGTGATGTAATCGTTGCTTCGGTTAAAGATGCAACACCAGGCGGCGTTGTTAAAAAAGGTGATGTCGTTAAAGCTGTAGTTGTTCGTACTGTAAACAGCACTCGTCGTAAAGATGGATCATACATCAGATTCGATGAAAATGCTGCTGTTATTATTAAAGATGACAAAAACCCAAAAGGAACTCGTATTTTTGGACCTGTAGCCAGAGAACTTCGTGAGAAACAGTTTATGAAAATTGTTTCACTGGCTCCGGAAGTACTGTAAGGAGGTTCGAGTATGTCAACAATGAAGATCAAAAAAGGCGATACCGTTAAAGTTATCGCTGGAAAAGATAAAGACAAAGAAGGCAAAGTAATCGCAGTAGATCAGAAAAACGGTACAGTCCTGGTAGAAGGCGTTAACATGAGAACAAAACATGCTAAACCAAGCGCTTCTAATCCGGAAGGCGGAATCCTTCATCAGGAAGGACCGATCGATGCATCTAACGTAATGTATGTTCACAAGGGAAAAGCTACAAGAGTAGGCTTCAAACTTGATGGAGACAAAAAAGTACGTGTTGCAAAATCAACAGGCGAAGTAATTGATTAGTTCTAGGAAGGAGGTCAAAGGCTTTGAGTAGACTTAAAGAACAGTACCAGAACGAGATCATTGACGCAATGATCAAAAAATTTGGTTATAAGAATATTATGGAAGTGCCGAAGCTCGACAAGGTTGTTATCAACATGGGCGTTGGCGAAGCAAAAGACAATGCAAAAGCATTAGACTCAGCTGTAGCTGATATGGAAAAGATCACTGGACAGAAAGCAGTTCTGACCAGAGCTAAAAATTCAGTAGCTAACTTCAAAATCCGTGAAGGAATGGCTATCGGATGCAAAGTTACTTTAAGAGGAGAAAAGATGTATGAGTTCGTTGATCGTCTCATCAACCTTGCACTGCCTCGTGTACGTGACTTTAGAGGAGTTAATCCGAACGCATTCGACGGAAGAGGTAACTACGCTCTTGGTATCAAGGAGCAGCTTATCTTCCCAGAAATCGAATATGATAAAGTAGATAAGGTTAGAGGTATGGATGTTATCTTCGTAACAACTGCTAATACAGACGAAGAAGCACGTGAATTGTTAACACAGTTCAACATGCCATTCACAAAATAAGGAGGAAATTTTCATGGCAAAGACAGCAATGAAACTGAAACAGCAGCGCAAACAGAAATTCTCTACAAGAGAATATAATCGTTGCAGAATCTGTGGACGTCCACATGCATATTTAAGAAAATATGGAATCTGCCGTGTATGCTTCCGTGAACTGGCATACAAAGGTGAAATTCCGGGCGTAAAGAAAGCAAGTTGGTAGAAAAGGAGGATAATCCACAATGACTATGAGTGATCCAATTGCAGATATGCTTACAAGAATCCGTAACGCAAACACTGCAAAACATGATACAGTAGATGTTCCGGCTTCAAAGATGAAGATCGCTATCGCTGACATTCTCGTTAACGAAGGATACATCACAAAATATGACATCGTAGAAGAAGGAAACTTCAACACAATCCGCATCACATTAAAATATGGTGCAGATAAGAACGAAAAAGTTATTTCTGGAATCAAAAAGATTTCTAAACCAGGTCTTCGTGTTTACGCTGGTAAAGACGAACTTCCGAGAGTACTTGGAGGACTTGGAACTGCAATCATCTCTACAAACCAGGGCGTGATTACAGACAAAGAAGCCAGAAAGCTTGGCGTAGGCGGAGAAGTTCTTTGCTTCGTATGGTAATAACCAGATAAAATGGAGAAAACGAATGAAATCATATTTCCTGTGATTTCATTCGATACTCAATAAATTGCAACTGAAAACAGAGCAGCCATAAGGTGCTGTTCCGAAAATGTAAGTGTAGGAGGTAAAAGGTATGTCACGTATCGGAAGACATCCAGTAGCGATCCCGGCAGGCGTAACTGTTGAAATCGCAGAGAAGAATGTAGTGACTGTTAAAGGTCCTAAGGGAACTCTCGTAAGAGAACTTCCAGTTGAAATGGAAATCAAAAAAGAAGGCGAAGAAGTTATCGTAACAAGACCGAACGATCTCAAGAAGATGAAATCTCTTCATGGTCTTACAAGAACACTGATCAACAACATGGTAATCGGTGTTACTGAAGGATATGAAAAAGTTCTTGAAGTAAACGGTGTAGGTTACAGAGCTTCCAAATCAGGAAACAAATTAACATTGAATTTGGGATACTCTCACCCGGTTGAGATGGAAGATCCGGAAGGAATCGAAACTGTTCTTGACGGACAGAACAAAATCATCGTTAAGGGAATCAGTAAAGAAAAAGTTGGCCAGTACGCAGCTGAAATCAGAGATAAGAGAAGACCGGAACCTTATAAGGGCAAGGGAATCAAATATGCTGATGAAGTTATCAGACGTAAAGTTGGTAAAACTGGTAAAAAATAAGTAAGGAGAGTGTGAACAAATGGTTAGTAAGAAATCAAGAAGCGAAGTTCGTGTAAATAAACATAGAAAACTGCGTAACCGTTTCAGTGGTACAGCTGAAAGACCGCGTCTCGCTGTGTTTAGAAGTAATAATCATATGTATGCTCAGATTATTGACGATACAGTTGGAAACACTCTGGTTTCCGCTTCCACTCTTCAGAAAGATGTGAAAGCAGAACTGGAAAAAACCAACAACGTTGAAGCAGCAGCATACCTTGGAACAGTAATTGCAAAAAAAGCAATCGAGAAAGGTATCACTTCTGTTGTATTTGACAGAGGAGGATTTATCTATCACGGAAAAATCAAAGCATTAGCAGACGCAGCAAGAGAAGCTGGTTTGAATTTCTAGAAGGAGGACGGACACATGAAACAGGAACGTATTGATGCTAATCAGTTAGAACTTACCGAAAAAGTAGTATCAATCAAACGTGTTACCAAAGTTGTTAAGGGTGGTCGTAACATGAGATTCACAGCTTTAGTAGTTGTTGGCGACGGAAACGGCCATGTTGGTGCAGGTTTAGGAAAAGCAGCTGAAATTCCGGAAGCAATCCGCAAAGGAAAAGAAGATGCTATGAAGAAACTTATCAAAGTTACTTTAGATGAAAACGACAGTATTACACATGATTATATTGGAAAATTCGGAAGTGCTTCTGTACTTCTGAAAAAAGCTCCGGAAGGTACTGGTGTTATCGCAGGTGGACCGGCTCGTGCCGTAATCGAACTTGCAGGTATCAAGAACATCCGTACAAAATCTCTCGGATCTAACAACAAACAGAACGTAGTACTTGCTACTATCGAAGGTTTAAGTCAGCTGAAAGCTCCAGAAGACGTAGCTAAACTTCGCGGTAAAACTGTAGAAGAGATCTTAGGCTAGGGAGGAGATTACAATGGCAAATTTAAAAATCACATTAGTAAAATCAACAATCGGTGCTGTTCCGAAACACAGAAGAACAGTAGAAGCATTAGGCCTTAAGAAGGTTAATAAGACAGTTGTCCTTCCGGATAACGCTGCAACCAGAGGAATGGTTCAGCAGGTAAGACATCTGGTAAAAGTAGAAGAAGAAGCATAAATCTTAGATAGGAGGTGTCACAATGGACTTATCTAATTTAAGACCGGCTGACGGATCAAAACATAGCGATAATTTCAGAAGAGGTCGTGGACACGGCTCAGGAAATGGTAAGACTGCTGGTAAGGGACACAAAGGTCAGAAAGCTCGTTCCGGAGCTCCGAGACCAGGTTTCGAAGGTGGACAGATGCCATTATACAGACGTATTCCTAAGAGAGGTTTCACTTGCAGAAACTCTAAGGAAATCGTTGGAATCAATGTCAGTGCTCTTGAAGTATTTGACAACGATGCAGTAGTTTCTGTTGAAACTCTGATTGAAGCAGGAATCGTAAAACATGCCAGAGATGGTGTTAAAATTCTTGGAAATGGAGAGTTAACCAAAAAGCTTACTGTTCAGGCAAATGCATTCAGCGCAGGTGCTGTAGAAAAGATTGAAGCTGTTGGTGGAAAAGCAGAGGTGATCTAATGCTACAAACATTCCGTAAAGCATTTCAGATTGAAGACATACGGAGAAAAATATTGTATACCCTTGCAATGCTGTTTGTAGTAAGACTCGGATCTCAGCTTCCGACACCGGGAGTTGATCCGACCTATATTCAGAATTTCTTTGCGAACCAGACCGGTGATTCGTTTAACTTTTTTAACGCTTTCACCGGCGGTTCGTTTGAGACGATGTCCATCTTTGCATTGAGTATTACCCCGTATATCACATCTTCCATTATCATCCAGCTTCTTACAATTGCAATTCCAAAGCTTGAGGAAATGCAGAAAGAAGGGGAAGATGGAAGAAAGAAGCTTACCGCATTAACTCGTTATGTGACAGTTGTGCTTGCTCTGATTGAATCTACAGCTATGGCTGTTGGATTTGGACGTCAGGGACTTCTGGAAAAGTTCAATTTTGTAAATGCTGCAATTGTAGTTCTTACATTAACTGCAGGATCTGCATTCCTTATGTGGATCGGGGAACGAATTACAGAAAAAGGAGTGGGAAATGGTATTTCTATCGTCCTGCTCATTAACATTTTATCACGTATTCCAAGTGATATGACCTCACTGTATGAGAAGTTCATCAGCGGCAAAGGTCTTGCCAGTGGAGGACTTGCAGCAATCATCATCATTGCAATCATTCTCGTACTTGTAGTATTTACGGTAATACTTCAGGATGCGGAGAGACGAATTCCGGTTCAGTATTCGCAGAAAGTACAGGGGAGAAAATCAGTAGGTGGACAGTCAACGAACATTCCGCTGAAGGTTAATACCGCCGGAGTAATTCCGGTTATTTTCGCTTCATCTATTATGCAGTTCCCGGTTGTAATTGCTTCATTTATGGGCAAGGGCAACGGAAAAGGCATCGGAAGTGAAATCCTCAGAGGCTTAAGTTCAGGAAACTGGTGTAATCCGAATAAGATTTACTATTCCTGGGGACTTATAGTATATATCGTACTTACGATTTTCTTTGCATATTTCTATACGAGCATTACTTTTAACCCGTTGGAAATTGCAAATAATATGAAAAAAAGCGGTGGATTTATCCCAGGTATCAGACCTGGAAAACCTACTGTGGACTACTTAAATAAGATATTGAATTATATTATCTTTATTGGTGCATGCGGACTTGTAATTGTACAGGTAATTCCGTTTGTGTTCAATGGTGTGTTTGGAGCGAATGTATCATTCGGGGGAACTTCTCTGATCATTATCATCGGTGTTGTTCTTGAGACACTCAAACAGATTGAGTCTCAGATGCTCGTTCGTAATTACACAGGATTTTTGAATGTCAAAGGAAAATCTATGAAAAATAGTTTTCTTGGATATTAAAACAATTGTAGCCCGTTGTCTTTTAGAGTATAATCAAAGACAACGGGCTCTTTTGCCATTATGACATTTGAAGGAGGAATAGTAAAATGAAAATCATTATGTTAGGTGCTCCTGGTGCAGGAAAAGGTACACAGGCAAAAAAAATTGCCGCTAAGTACGGAATTCCTCATATTTCAACAGGAGATATTTTCCGCGCAAATATTAAGAACGGAACTGAACTTGGAAAGAAAGCGAAGACTTATATGGATCAGGGACTTCTTGTTCCGGATGAATTGGTCGTAGATCTTGTTGTAGACCGTGTGAGTCAGGATGACTGTACGAAGGGATATGTACTGGACGGTTTTCCACGTACAATTCCACAGGCTGAGGCGCTTGATAAGGCACTGGAAGCGAAGGGCCAGAAGATGGACTATGCAATCGATGTAGATGTTCCGGATGAAAATATTGTAAAGCGTATGGGTGGAAGACGCGCATGCGTAGGATGTGGCGCAACTTACCATCTTGTATATGCTGCACCGAAGAAAGACGGAATCTGTGATGTCTGCGGAGGAGAACTGATCCTTCGTGATGATGACAAACCGGAGACAGTTGAAAAGAGGCTGCATGTATATCATGATCAGACACAGCCGCTGATCGATTATTATACAAAAGCGGGAATTCTGAAAAGCGTTGATGGAACAGTGGATATGGAAGATGTATTCGGAGCCATTGTTTCTATATTAGGAGAGTAACAGATGCCGATTACGATTAAATCAGAAAGAGAAATTGAACTGATGACAGAAGCCGGAAGGATTCTGGGGATCGTACATAAGGAACTGGAGAAGGCATTAAAACCAGGAATGAGTACACTGGATATCGATGCATTAGGTGAAGAAGTTATTCGCAGCTATGGCTGCGAACCTTCTTTTCTGAATTACAATGGATATCCGGCGTCTATCTGTGTTTCTGTAAATGATGAAATCGTTCATGGGATTCCGTCAGCAAAGCACCTCATAAAAGAAGGTGATATTGTGAGCCTGGACGCAGGAGTGATCTACAAAGGTTATCATTCCGATGCTGCAAGGACACATGCTGTCGGTGAGATCAGACCGGATCTTCAGAAACTGATCGATGTAACGAGGGAAAGCTTTTTCGAAGGAATAAAGTTCGCAAAAGAAGGCAATCATCTGTATGATATATCCCGAGCAATCGGTGATTATGCGGAAAGCTTTGGATACGGTGTTGTCAGGGAACTGTGCGGACATGGAATCGGGACCAGTTTTCATGAATCACCGGAGATTCCGAATTTCCAGATGCGAAGAAGAGGACCGAAGCTGAAAGCCGGAATGACACTGGCAATTGAGCCGATGGTCAATCTCGGAACAGAGCGGATTCGCTGGATGAGTGATAACTGGACGGTGGTGACGGCAGACAGAAAAGAATCAGCACATTATGAAAATACAATTCTGATCACAAAAGACGAACCGAAGATCCTGTCGATTGCAGATGGAAATGTATAACAGAACAGAGGAACAGAAAATGGATAGATGGGAAACAGGAATGCTTGCGAAATCTCTGGCCGGTCATGATAAAGATAAGGTATATGTGATCGTCGGACTGGATGAACAGTTTACATATCTTGCAGACGGGGAGAGGAAAACGCTTCAGAGTCCAAAGAAAAAGAAAAAGAAACATGTACAGCTCATTAGAGAACAGCATGAGATTTCCGAAGCGGATGATGTAAAGCTGAAACGGATATTAAAAGAATATAAGATGTCAGAAAAGAAGGAGGACAAATAAATGTCTAAAGCAGATGTAATTGAAATCGAAGGAACAGTAGTAGAAAAACTTCCGAATGCCATGTTTCAGGTAGAACTGGAAAATGGACATCAGGTACTTGCACATATCAGCGGAAAGCTGCGTATGAACTTTATCAAGATTTTACCGGGTGACAAAGTTACTCTGGAACTGTCACCATACGATTTATCTAAAGGAAGAATTATCTGGAGAGATAAATAAAATATTACTTGACAAAAATAAAACCCAGGTGATATAATTTTATGCGAACTGTGCGAAGGACTTTTTCTGCGCACAGGGGGAAAATGCAGACCAGGCAAGGTATGAAAGGAGGATTTGACGTGAAGGTTAGATCATCAGTAAAACCGATTTGCGAAAAATGCAAAGTTATCAAGAGAAAAGGAAGCGTCAGAATTATCTGCGAGAATCCGAAACATAAACAGCGTCAGGGATAGGTTCTGAACACTTAATGAAAGCAAGCCACAGGCGCAGCTTGAATTTAGTGAGAAGACCGCTCCCAAGCCTTAGTGACGACGAGCCGTAGGCGACAGAGGAACTTAGGCGCACGGAGCAGCGAAAGACAGATTTATGTAAACTTAATTAGGCGGCTGATAGAGGATACGCCAGGGTGTGTGTAGAGCGTTATCCACTATTTAATATACATGAACACCACGGGCAAGTGGTTTCTAGTATATTGCTTAAAAACCGGCGGTCATTAGCCGAGAGATCGGTTGCCGGAAAGGATGCGGATACCGAACCGCATCTGGGCTGGGATATCGGACGTGTCTGAGGCATTGGATACATTTTGAAAAGTCCGGTAGGGCTCTTTTTGATAACGGGATGCCCGCAGCCTCATTATAGGACAATGTGAAACCAAAAAAAGAAAGAAAATGGAGGAAATCACAAATGGCTCGTATTGCAGGTGTAGATTTACCAAGAGACAAACGTGTAGAAATCGGATTGACTTATATCTATGGAATCGGAAGAACAAGTGCAACCCGTATTCTCGCAGAAGCAGGAGTTAATCCTGATACTCGCTGCAGAGATCTTACAGACGACGAAGTTAAAAAGATCAGTGCAGTGATCGATGAAACTCAGACAGTTGAAGGTGATCTTAGAAGAGAGATCGCTCTTAACATCAAGAGACTTCAGGAAATCGGATGCTATAGAGGAATCCGTCACAGAAAAGGACTTCCGGTTCGTGGTCAGAAGACAAAGACCAATGCAAGAACAAGAAAAGGTCCTAAGAGAACAGTAGCAAACAAGAAGAAATAATTTCGACAAATAATAAAAAGGAAAGTGTAGGTTAGTTTAAATGGCTAAGAAAGTTACAAAAAAAGTGACAAAAAAACGTGTCAAGAAAAACGTTGAACGCGGACAGGCACATATCCAGTCATCTTTCAATAATACAATCGTTACTTTGACAGATGCACAGGGAAATGCTTTATCATGGGCAAGTGCCGGTGGTCTTGGTTTTAGAGGTTCAAGAAAATCTACTCCATACGCAGCTCAGATGGCAGCTGAAACAGCAGCTAAAGCAGCTCTGCCGCATGGTCTTAAATCAGTAGACGTATTCGTAAAAGGACCAGGTTCAGGAAGAGAAGCAGCAATCCGTGCTCTTCAGGCATGCGGAATTGATGTAACAAGCATCAGAGACGTAACACCGGTACCACACAATGGATGCCGCCCGCCGAAGAGAAGAAGAGTCTAGTCGAATTATTATAGGAGGATACGAACATGGCAGTAAATAGAGTCCCGGTTCTTAAAAGATGCCGTTCCCTTGGAATGGATCCGGTATATCTTGGAATTGATAAAAAGTCTAACAGACAGTTAAAGAGATCCAATAGAAAAATGAGCGAGTATGGTCTTCAGTTGCGTGAAAAACAGAAAGCTAAATTCATCTATGGTGTATTAGAAAAACCGTTCCTGAATTACTTCAAGAAAGCAGATCAGATGAGCGGAATGACAGGTGAAAACCTGATGGTTCTTCTTGAATCAAGACTGGATAACGTAGTATTCCGTCTTGGATTTGCAAGAACAAGACGTGAAGCAAGACAGATCGTTGATCACAAACAGGTTCTTGTTAACGGAAAACAGGTTAACATCCCTTCTTACCTCATTAAAGCAGGTGATGTGATCGAGATTAAAGAAGGTAAAAAATCTTCACAGAGATACAAAGATATCGTAGAAGTTACAGGTGGACGTCTTGTTCCGGAATGGCTTGAATCAGATATCGAAAACCTGAAAGGAACAGTTAAAGAACTTCCTACTCGTGAAGCAATCGATGTTCCAGTTGACGAAATGATGATCGTCGAGTTATATTCTAAATAGAACGCATTCATATAAAATGCAATACTTAACGAACCTGATTTCTGGGTTCGTTAAGGTTCTGTTAGGAAATATCCTGTTTTTTATCGAAAACAGGACAAAAACTGACACCCTCAACATACAAAAACCCATAAGGAGGGACCAAAATAGTGTTTGATTTTAATAAACCTAATATTGAAATTGCAGAAATTTCAGATGATAAGAAGTATGGCAGATTTGTTGTAGAACCACTTGAAAGAGGATATGGTACAACACTTGGAAACTCTCTGAGAAGAATTATGCTTTCTTCTCTGCCGGGAGCTGCAATCAGCCAGATTAAAATCGACGGAGTATTGCATGAGTTCAGTTCTATTCCGGGCGTAAAGGAAGACGTAACTGAAATTATCATGAACTTAAAAACACTCGCAATTAAGAATTCTTCCGAGACAGATGAGCCGAAAACAGCTTACATCGAATTTGAGGGAGAGGGCGTAGTTACAGCTGCTGATATTCAGGCAGATTCTGATATTGAAATCATGAATCCGGAAACTGTAATCGCTACACTTAACGGCGGTGCAGACAGCAAGCTTTATATGGAACTGACTATCACAAAGGGAAGAGGATATGTAGGTTCTGATAAGAATAAGACAGAAGATATGCCGATTGGTGTGATTCCGATCGACTCTATCTATACACCGGTTGAGCGTGTAAATCTTACAGTTCAGAATACTCGTGTCGGACAGATTACCGATTATGATAAACTCACACTTGATGTTTATACAAATGGTACTCTTGCACCGGATGAAGCAGTCAGCCTTGCTGCAAAAGTATTAAATGAACATCTCAAGCTCTTTATTGATCTTTCTGAAGTTGCTCAGTCAGCGGAAGTTATGATTGAAAAGGAAGACGATGAAAAAGAAAAAGTTCTTGAAATGAGTATTGATGAACTTGAACTTTCTGTTCGTTCATACAACTGTCTGAAGAGAGCAGGAATCAATACTGTAGAAGAACTTACAAACAGAACATCAGAAGATATGATGAAAGTTCGTAACCTTGGACGTAAATCTCTTGAAGAAGTTCTTGCTAAATTAAAAGAACTTGGTCTTGAACTCAGCCAGGGAGACGAATAAGGAGTTCCCGTTTCGCATGTGAATACAGGCAGAAACACTGACACACGATCTGGCTAGTAAGCCCGATGAAAGCATAACCAGATGGCATATCCGCAGTAAGACCGAAGGTGCATGCCGGTATGTCCCGAATAATGGAGGATTAAAAAATGGCAAAGTATAGAAAACTTGGAAGAACAGCAAGTCAGAGAAAAGCATTACTGAGAAATCAGGTAACAATGCTTCTTCAGCACGGAAAAATCAGAACAACAGAAGCTAAAGCTAAAGAAATCCGTAAGATCGCAGAAGGTCTTATCGCTTCAGCTGTAAAAGAAAAAGATAACTTCGAAGAAGTTACAATCAAAGCTAAAGTTGCTAAGAAAGATGCAGAAGGCAAGAGAGTTAAAGAAGTAGTAGATGGTAAGAAAGTTACTGTATACGAAGAAGTTGAAAAGACAATCAAAAAAGACAACCCGTCAAGACTTCATGCAAGACGGCAGATGCTGAAAGTACTTTACTCTGTAACAGAAGTTCCGACTGCTGCAGCTGGAAAGAAGAAAAATACAAAAGAAGTTGATCTGGTAGACAAACTGTTTACAGAGATCGCTCCGAAGTATGCAGACCGCAACGGCGGATACACAAGAATCATCAAAATTGGACAGCGTAAAGGTGACGCTGCAATGGAAGTTATTCTTGAGCTTGTATAATCAAATGAGATCGAAAGCCACAGGCATTTATGCCTGTGGCTTTTTGTATATATAGTGAGCCGGTCTATTCGATTTCTGCCTTTCTTTCTGATAAAAGTCAGTGTATAATAGAAAACATCTGAAAAGAATGTCCTTTAGCAGACGTGAAGGAGGAACGACATGGGACGTGTAGGACGATTTATTTTAAAAGTTGCGGCAGTATTAATATTGATTGTATCGGCGGGTACATTTGCACTTTCTTTATTTACAGGAGAGACAAGAAATGGGGATAATCTGCAAAGCGAGTTCGATTATCTGATCACAGTGGGAATTTCACAGAGTGGAGAAGAAAGCTCATGGAAGGATGCAAATACAGCGTCTTTTATGGATACATTTGTCAAATCAAACGGCTATGAAGCGGTGTATGCAGATGCAGGTAGCGATCAGGAAAAACAGATTGAAGATGTGGAAGGATTTATAAAACAGGGCGTGGACTACATCATTCTGAATCCGGTTTCGGAAATTGGCTGGGATGATGTGCTGGAAGATGCAAAAAAGGCACATATTCCTGTAATCCTTGTGAATAACGGTGTTGATACGGATGACAGCAGTCTGTATTCGTGTATGCTTGGAAGTGATTACGGAAAACAGATGAAAAAGGCAGGAAAATGGCTGGATGAATATCTGAAAGAAGAGGACGAGAAAAAGGCAGAGAAAGAAAAGGCGGCTTCTGAGGCACCGACTCAGGAAGAATCGGAACAGACGGACAGTGAAGATACGGAAGTAAATACAGGCAGTTCAAAAGCGACAGATAGCAGTGCATCCATTTTTGATAAAATTATGAAAAGCAGTTCAACGGCGAAGGATGAGACGGATTCTACAGAGGAGGAGCAGACAGAAGAAGACATTACCATCAAGATCGCTGCGATTCAGGAATCCATCGGCTCGGAAGAGCAGCTAACGAGAGCGCAGGGATATCAGACTATGTTGGAGAAGTATTCGGACTGGGAGATGGTGGCACAGCAGACCGGTGACAATTCCAGAGAAGAGGCACAGAAAGTCATGAAACTGTTTCTTGAGCAGGAACCGGATTTACGGGTAGTGTTTGCAGAGAGTGACGAGATGGCACTGGGAGTCATCGATGCGATCGGGGAAGCCGGAAAGACCTGTGGAGAGGATGGAGATATTATTGTGATTTCATTTGGTGGAAGCAAAGCGGGGATCGAAGCTGTAAAAGAAGGTAAATTGAATGTAACCTTTGAATGCAGTCCCGACCAGGGACCGAAAGCGGCAGAACTGATCCAGAGACTGGAATCGGATATTTCCATTGATAAGAAACAATACGTGGAAGAAACATATTTTGATGGGACTATGGATTTGGATGAAATTATAGAAAACAGAACATATTAAAGGCAGGAAGAAGAATGATAAAAGTATTTTTGGTTGAAGATGAAATTATTATCAGAAATGGGATCAAGAACAGTATTAATTGGGAAATGCATGGATATGACTTTGTCGGAGAGGCAAGTGATGGAGAACTTGCGTTACCGATGATTCTTGAAAAGAAACCAGACATCCTGATCACGGATATTAAGATGCCTTTTATGGATGGACTGGAACTCAGTGAGCAGGTTAAAAAAGTACTTCCGGCTACGAAAATCATGATTCTGAGTGGATATAATGAGTTTGATTATGCGAAGATGGCGATTAAGATCGGTGTAACCGATTACCTTCTGAAGCCAATTTCTTCAGAAAAATTGTTGGATGCAGTTAACAAAGTAGCAGAAGAAATCCGGAAAGAGCAAAGCGAAAAAGAGCAGATGAATCAATATGCCCGTGAAATGCAGGAAAACAAAGAAAGTGAAAAGTTTCAGTTTTTCAATCAGGTGTTTGCAGGAAGTATGCCATTTGGAGAATGTCTGGAGCAGGGAAAGCAACTGGGAATTGAAATCAGTGCAGAGGGATATTGTGTGATCCTCTTTAAGATCATTATGATCGATCATCCGATGGATTATAACGAGGATATTGTAAGTGCAACTGAAGATATAGAAAATCTGAGTGAGCAGACAGAAAAGCTCCTGTGGTTCCGGAGAGGTGTAGAAGGATGGGGATTTATTGCACAGGGAGCTGTTGGTGAAGAACTGACTGCGAGAGCTCAGACATTTAGGGAAGATCTGGAAAAAGTTCTGGAAAAATATAAAAATCTGGAATATTTTGGAGGAATTGGAAGTCAGGTGGGGAGGTTCAGTGAGATTAAAAGATCCTACAATGATGCAAACAGAGCCTTTGCAGAGCGTTTTTCAAGAAGTTTGAGACAATTTGTGAGTTATTCAGAGGTTCATCAAATGGGGGTTCAGAATGATGTTGAGATGCACAGACTCGGAACCATGGCGGAGAACCGGAAAATGCTGGAGCGTTTCCTGAAGACAGGAACGGAAAATGAAGTAAAAAGCTTTATGGATGCATATTTTGATGCAATTGGTGAGCAGAACCTGCAGTCGATGATGTTGAGACAGTATATTGTAATGGATACTTTTATCAGCGTCCAAAGTCTGGGAGACAGTTTGAACATTGAAAAAGAAGATATTGAAAGAGAGCTTGGCGATGTGCAGGAGGTATCGCAGTATGTGCAGGAACTGGAGGCAACGAGGAAGTACCTGGAAAATATAGTCAGACGAATGATCCGGTTAAGAGAGCAGGCATCGGGCAGACGCTATTCAGAAATTATTGAAAAAGCGAGAGATTATATCGGACAAAATTATATGTCAGAGAATATTTCACTGAACCTGGTGGCTTCGAGCGTCAACATCAGTCCGAGCTATTTCAGCTCTTTGTTTAGTCAGGAGGTTGGCTCAACCTTTGTAGAATATCTGACGGGTGTTCGTATGGAAAAAGCAAAAGAGCTTCTGATGTGTTCGGATAAGAGGACATCGGACATCGGATATGAGGTGGGATACAAAGATTCCCATTATTTCAGCTATATATTCAAAAAGACACAGGGATGTTCGCCGAAGGAATTCCGTTCAAGAGGAAGGGGATAAAATATGAAGGTGAAATATAAGAACTGGTCGATCAATAAGAAACTGCTTTCCATTTCGCTGTCAGCATTTCTGCCAATGGTAATTTTGTCCGCCTATTTGATTGTGTCTTTAAATAATGCGGCATCAGCTTATTCTGAGATTACAAAAAGTATTGCCTATGCCAACCGTTATGTGAAAGACTTTAAAAGTCGGCTGGACTATAGTGTGTATCTTGCTGTGGTAAGTAATAAGCAGCTTAAGGAGGTCGGAGATGGAGTTACAACGGTAAATGGAGTAGTGACGGTGAATCCATACGACTATATTACGGAGATGGAAGAGGCGTGTGATAAGATGACGCAAAATGCGACGGTTCCGCTCACCCAGTCACAGGCGGGACGTATTAAAAATTCACTGTCTTCACTCCGTTTTTGTGTACAGGATCTGGATAAACAGATTAAAGAACGGACTTCTTATGATGAGAGAATGGAATATTTTAACAGTAATGTCAAAGATCTGACGACACTGGTACAGACCGGAATCCAGGACTATGTCTATCTGGAAACTTCCAATTTTGTGACTGTACAGACGGAACTGAACCGGAATAACCGTAATTCGACCATTTTGGCGGTCGGAGTGGCAATTGTTGCGATGAGTATTTCCCTGCTGCTCAGTGGACGAGCAGCACGAAGTGTGACAAGACCGATCCGCGATCTGTGTGATCTGACAGAGAAGGTTGCCGGCGGTGATTTCTCTGTAAAAACACAGGTCGAAGCAGGGGACGAGATTGCGGTGCTTACGCGGAGCTTTAACGATATGACAGAGGAAATCGGGATTCTGGTAGATGATATCCGGAAAAAACAGGAAAATCTCAGAATTATTGAGAACCGACTTCTGCAGGAACAGATCAATCCACATTTCCTTTACAATACTCTTGATGCCATTGTCTGGCTTGCTGAGGAAAATAAAAGTGCAGAGGTTGTGAAAATGGTAACCTCGCTCTCTGATTTTTTCCGCACAACCTTAAGCAAAGGACATGATTATATTACAGTGAAAGAAGAGCGGACGCATATTGAGAGCTATCTGGAGATCCAGCAGTTCCGCTATCAGGATATTCTGGACTATGAGATCCAGATGGATGAGGAGATCTACGGCTACATTATACCGAAGCTTACACTGCAGCCTCTTGTCGAAAATGCGCTTTATCATGGAATTAAGAATAAGCGGGGGAAAGGTAAAATCCTGATTACCGGTAAAAAGCAGGGAGATAAAATCATTTTCCAGGTCATTGACAATGGAAAAGGTATGACAGAGGAAGAACTGAACAGTCTCCGGAAAAAGATGGCAGGGACGGATACAGGAGATGAAGCGAAGGGCTTTGGTGTATCGAATGTGAACCAGAGAATCAAGTATTATTACGGGGAAGAATACGGAGTGTTCTTTGAAAGCAAGGAAAATGAAGGCACAAATGCGACGATCATCATAGCAGCTAAAAATATTCAACTTCCATCATAAAAAAACTAACTTTTTCACGGAAAAGCAGAAAATATTCTACCAAAAGAGGAAGATTTTCCGTATTAAAAGTATGAAAATGATGCCGGGGTCAAAACATAGCGTTTT
>NZ_JAQCSY010000021.1:0-62322 GCF_027686195.1 Coprococcus sp. AF102-57
TGTCTACCTAAAAGGGAGCATATCACAGTAACTACGGTTTTCTTTCCGTTTTTTTGCGTGTTAATTGTGAAAAATATACAAAAAATGTGTTTTGAAATTATGAAATATATAAAAATATGAAAAAACATATTGACAAATTGTGTTTGTATGGCAATAATATAATTACTTTAATAAAACATTTTATAAAACATAAAACAAAACAACATGAAAGGGAGGAAACAATTATGTTACAGCAGGTAATGACAAATCCAGGAGAAATTATTTTCAGAGAGGTTCCGGTTCCGGAGGTAAAGGAAAATCAGGTGTTGGTAAAGATTATGAATATTGGTGTTTGTGGATCAGATATTCATGTTTATCATGGAAAACATCCATTTACAAAATATCCGGTAACACAGGGACATGAGGTTTCCGGTGAGATTACAGAACTTGGAAAAAATGTCACAGAGTTTCATGTGGGACAGAAGGTGACGATAGAGCCTCAGGTATATTGTGGACATTGCTATCCATGTCGTCATGGAAAGTATAATCTCTGTGAGGAATTAAAAGTAATGGGATTTCAGACGACAGGAACAGCATCTGAGTATTTTGCAGTGGATGCATCTAAAGTAACACCTATTCCAGAAGATATGTCCTATGAAGAAGGCGCTATGATCGAACCTCTTGCAGTGGCAGTTCATGGTGTAAAACAGATGGGCGATGTGGCTGGCATGAATATTGCAGTCCTTGGAGCAGGACCGATTGGAAATCTCGTGGCACAGGCAGCAAAAGGAATGGGGGCAGCGAAAGTGATGATCACAGATATTAGTGATCTTAGACTGGAAAAGGCAAAAGAATGCGGAATTGATGTGTGTGTGAATACCAAAAATAAAGACTTCGGTGAGGCAATGATCGAAGCATTTGGACCGGATAAGGCGGATGTAATCTACGACTGTGCCGGAAACAATATCACAATGGGACAGGCAATTAAATATGCAAGAAAAGGAAGCACGATTGTACTGGTGGCTGTTTTTGCAGGAATGGCAGAAGTAGATCTTGCAGTGGCAAATGACCACGAACTTGACATTAAGAGCACGATGATGTACCGCCATGATGATTACATAGATGGAATCAGATTGGTAAATGAGGGCAAAGTTCATTTGAAACCGCTCATCTCAAAGACATTTGCTTTTAAAGATTATCTGAAAGCATACCAGTATATTGATGATAACCGCGAGACAACGATGAAAGTAATTATCAACGTCAGTGAAAAGTAAGGAGTTCGTATGGAAAATAAATATGGAATTGTCGGAGTTGCCCATATCGGGCTTCCGACAAACGATTTACAGAAAACAGTTGAGTTTTATAAGAGTCTTGGATTTGAAGTGATTATGCAGTCTTATAATGAAAAAGCAGGGGAAAAAGTGGCATTTTTACAGATAAAAAATTACTGTATAGAGACTTTTGAAAATGGGCAGGCGGCAATGTCAGACGGTGCATACCAACATGTTGCACTTGATGTGGAAGACATTGAAAGTATGTATCAGAAAATCTGCAATGAAAAATACACAATTATTACAGACGGAATCGAAGAACTACCATTTTGGGAAAATGGTGTGAAGTTTTTTATGATTAAAGGACCAAATGAGGAAAGAATAGAGTTCTGTCAGAAACTCTGATAAAAATAGGAGGAACATATGGGAAGCGAAAACAAAAATGGAAAAGTATCGCTGATCAGTAAGATTGCATATGGGTTTGGTGATGTTGGATGTAATTTCAGCTGGATGTTTGTCAGTAATTTTCTGATGATATTTTATACAGACGTGTTCGGAATCAGTATGGCGGCTGTGTCAGCACTTATGCTTTTTTCAAGATTCTGGGATGCAATCAATGATCCAATCGTCGGGGGACTTACGGATAAAACAAAATCGAGATGGGGACGGTACCGTCCATGGCTGTTAGTAGCGGCACCAATTACAGCGATTCTTCTTGTTATGACATTCTGGGCAAGACCCGACTGGCCGCAGAATGGAAAGATCATTTATATGGTAATTACATATTGTCTGCTGGTTTTGGGGTATACCTGTGTGAATATTCCATATGGAACCTTGTGTGGTGCTATGACACAGGATATTGATGAACGTGCAAAAATAAATACATCCCGTTCGGTTGCAGCGATGATTGCAATTGGTGTGTTAAATATTATTACAGTTCCACTGCTCAGCAAATTCGGCAGTCATAGTGCAAAGACAGGATATCTGACGGTTGCGGTCATATATGGATGTATTTTTACAGCCTGTCATTTCTTCTGCTTTGCGAAGACGAAAGAGGCAGTGATTACTCCGGAAAAAGAAAAAATTTCTGTAAAGATACAGTTGAAAGCAGTCATGCAGAACAGACCATATCTTCTTGCATTGGCAGGACAGATATTATTTGGATTTACATTATATGGTAGAAACGCAGATATTCTGTATTATTTTACATATGTGGAAGGGAATGCCTCCTACTACACAACTTATTCAATGTGCATCATTATTCCTTCTATCATCGGGGCAGCCTGTTTTCAACCATTATTCCGCAAGTTGAATAACAAAGGAAGAACAGCATCTCTCTTTGCTTTATTTACAGGAATTTCCATGTTGTCTATGTTTTTCTTCAATGCCAAAGAATCACCGGCTATTTTTTATGCATTATCTGGTCTCACACAGTTTTTTTTCTCTGGATTTAATACCGCAATCTATGCAATTATTCCAGACTGTGTGGAATATGGGGAGTGGAAAACCGGACTTAGAAATGATGGTTTTCAGTATGCATTTATTTCACTTGGAAATAAAATCGGAATGGCAGTTGGAACAGCACTTTTAGCAGGATTACTTGGAAAATATGGTTATATCGCAAATCAGACACAAAATGCAATTGTACTTTCAATTATGAAACATGCATTTACGACGATTCCAGGTGTACTGTGGATTGTGACTGCGGTTGTATTATTTTTTTACCGGTTAAATAAAAAACGTTATAACGAGATTGTGGAGGAACTGAAAAATGGAAGAAAAAGTTGATATCGTGGCATTGGGTGAATTGTTGATTGATTTTACGGAAGCAGGACATAGTCAGGATGGGAGAAAATTGTTCGAACAGAATCCCGGCGGTGCTCCGGCAAATCTTCTAACCGTTGCAAGCCACTTTGGGTATCGCACATCTTTTATTGGAAAAGTTGGAAACGATATGCATGGTAAATTTTTAAAGAAGACATTGCAAAAGGAAGGAATCAATACAGATGCTATTGTTGAAGACTCGGGTTATTTTACAACGTTGGCATTTGTGGAAATCGGTGAAAATGGAGAACGGAATTTTTCTTTTGCAAGAAAACCGGGTGCAGATACACAGTTAAAAAAAGAAGAACTGGATCAGACATTAATTTCAGGTTGTAGAATTTTTCATTTTGGATCATTATCGTTGACAGATGAACCGGCAGAAAGTACAACGATTGAAGCGGTAAAAATGGCAAAAGCAGCGGGTGCACTTATTTCCTATGATCCAAATTATCGCCCGTCTCTTTGGAAGAACAAAGAGCATGCAGTGAAAAAAATGAGATCTGTCATAGAATTGGTAGATGTCATGAAGGTATCGGATGAAGAGAGTACTCTGTTGACAGAGGCGAAAAGTTATGAGCAGGCTGCAGATCAACTCCTTGCTATGGGACCAAAGCTGGTTGCCATTACATTGGGAGAACAGGGCGTTCTTATGGCAACAAAAAGCAGAAAAGAAATCATCAAAGCATTTCAGATACATGCGGTCGACACGACTGGGGCAGGTGATTCATTTTGGGGAGGCGTATTATGCAGTCTCCTTTCTATGAATAAGAATGTTGAAAAAATGGAATGGGAAGAAATCAAAAAGTGTGCTGTTTTGGGAAATGCAGTTGCTGGATTATGTGTGCAAAAGAGAGGTGGAATCCCTGCGATTCCGACGAAAGAGGCAGTGTTTGAATTTATGTTCAAAAAGCTTATCAGATGTTTGTAGACAATCTGAAGAAAAGTGCAACAACAAGAGCGTGCATATTTGCAAGCTTTTTTGAAAACTGTCGTTTGGTAAAATCTATTCTATTTTTAAAAGCTTTGCGATAAAATATGTTCTGTGAATCATTCACAGTATTGTATTTTGAGGAGACTTCATTCATGGTGAGTGAAGTCTCTTTTATTTTGCACTGTATAATGGAAAAAGTTTTGGTTGAACAGCAGTTGGAATAGTGAACGCATGCGTTCACATTTTATAACTAAGAAGTAATGGATTGGAAAGAAAATAATCAAGAACTTATTGTAGTATTATTAACCTTTGATACAGATGAAAAAGGTGGAGATGGTGGGTTGAATCCTAATGCTACATATACCAACTGGCAGTGGCATTTAGTGAAAACAAAAGATAAAAAGAATTGGGAAATAATCAGTTGGGGTTATTAATCGATTCCGGTTTGATGAATTCATGTGGCTTTTGAAATGGTAAAGTGATTTTATTTTACTTATTCCGGAGCGTGGTATATACTAATAGGTAGAGTAAGTAACGCACAGATGTGATAAAATTGTCTTTTTAAATATAGACAGCCTTGTGAGGGGAACGCTGTACGGTTAGGATACTGCATAAAAAGCAGGAAAGAATAACGAAAAACGGAGGAATTAAAATGAAATTTCAAAAGCTTGGCAACACGGACATCGATGTTTCTGTGGTTGCATTAGGTACTTGGGGGCTTGGCGGCGGAAGTGTCTGGACAGACGGAGATTCTACAGTTGAGGATACGAAGCGCCTGCTTGATATTTGTCATGAACATGGCGTGAATTACATCGATACCGCACCGGTATATGGTACAGGAGTAAGTGAGGAACTGCTTGGTAAGGCACTGAAAGGCAGAAGAAATGATTTTGTTTTGCAGACCAAATGCTCACTGAACTGGAGAAATGAGGGTGGTAATTTCCATTACGAACGAGACGGTTATACCGTTAACAATGACACCCGCGCATCAGCAGTGAAAAAAGACGTGGAAGACTCTCTGCGCAGAATGGGAACCGATTATCTGGATTCTGTTATTGTACATTATGTATGCGGCAGCTTTCCGGTGGAAGAAACTGTAGGAGCTTTGGAGAATCTGGTTCGTGAAGGAAAGATCCGCACCTATGGACTTTCTAACAGTCAGCCGGCAGATTTGGCTGCATATCAGGAAGCCGGCGGAAACGTATCTGTTGTACAGGAATTTTTCAGTATTCTCTCTCCTTTCCATGGCAGAGAATATTTTGATCTGTGTAAAAAGTATAACACGGTATTTCAGACCTATGGTGTGTTGGAAGAAGGATTTTTAACTTCTCCTGCCTTTATGGAACGGGAATTTGCAAAAACCGATATCCGATCCAGAATACCTTGGACAGATCCGGAGAAAAAAGAAGGACTTCGCAGGGCCTTTGAAATCTGGAAACCACTTTGTGAGGAATATCATTGCAGTTTTGCAACGCTGGTAGAAGCCTGGGCATTATCTCAGTACGACCGGATGAGTCTTCTGGTTGGAATGCGAAAAGCTTCCAGTGTAGAAGATACTGTAAAGTGCTTGGATATTAGGTTGCGTGCCGAGGACATCAAATGTATGGAGGAAGCAGTAAAGACAATTCAGGTTGCGGTTCTGGACAAATAGAAAACTGAAAAGGTGGAAAGGATCGGGAGCTTGTATCCGATCCTTTCTTTATCCGAGAATAGATAGCATGAAAGGAAAATAAGTATGAAAGAACCTATGATGGCAGACAGCCATGAAATCACAGTTAGAAACTATAAGCAACCGATGCGAAATCGTCTGATCATGATGCTGATCTGCATTGGGATTGCTCTTGCATCATTTTTTGTTGTTTCCAAATGGGCAACTTCTGTCGAATCGTACCGTTGGGTTATCAAAACGCTGAATGGATTGCAGAAAAAAGCACTTGGGCTTTCCGGAACAGCAACCGCTCTTGCAACAGGTGCTGCAGCAATACCGGGAGAAGCCGCAACTCCGATCGCCAATAAGCTGGCAGATGTCGCAGGCTATATGGTGATCGTTTATGCAGTGATCATTGTTGAAAAATATTTACTGACTATCACCGGGTATATTGCATTTAAAATCTTATTTCCTATCGGATGCGTGCTTCTGGCAGCAGGCAACTTTTTGAAAAACGGATGGAAAGAATTTATCTACAGAATCGGAATCAAGAGTATCATTCTGGGTGTTCTTTTGTGGGGACTGGTTCCTACCAGTGCATGGGTGACGAATATGGTAAATGAAACCTATGCAAAGTCCTATGAAGCTGATTTTACACTGGAAGATACGGAAGAATTATTAGATGAGGGAGATACCTCTGCAAACGCAGACAAGAAGGATGAAGCACAAGAAACGAAAGATAAAAAGTTTTCTCTCAGTGAATTTCTTAATAATGCGAAGAATAAGGTTGATGATGCGATTGATGCGGTAGGTGAAGTCGCTACAGAAAAACTCTCTGCTTTTGAGGATGGATTAAACAGAATTATAGAGGGCGTGGCAGTGCTGCTTGTGACAACCTGTGCCATTCCGGTTCTGGTCATGTTATCATTTACCTGGATTCTGAAGGGAATAATGGGTTTAAAAATTCCATCTATTACTCTTCAGTCAGTGCCAAGGGTTTCTGAAAGGAAAAGAAAGAAAACGGAAGAGAATTAATTTTAAATTTTACCGAAGGAGAGGAATGAGATGACAAAAGATCTGACAACCGGGAAAATCATGCCGATTCTTGTGAATTTCACTGTGCCGCTTGTTTTGGGAAATTTGTTTCAGCTGACTTATAATGCGGTGGACAGCATCATCGTAGGGCATTTTGTGGGGAAAGAAGCGCTGGCGGCAGTTGGTATCTGTAATCCGATCAGTACGCTTATGATACTGTTTTTAAATGGATTATGTATGGGGGCAAGTATCCTCATGGGAATTCAGTATGGGGCAAAGGATTATAAGACTTTGCACAGGCAGATCAGTACAACCATGTTGTCGGGAGTAGTTTTTTCTTTTTTTCTGACTTTATTTTGCGTGGTATTTGCTGTACCGATCCTGCATCTGTTGCAGGTAGATGCATCGATTATGGAGATGACGCGGCAGTATTTACGGATTATTTTTCTGGGATTAATGTTTACCTTTTTGTATAACTTTTTTTCCAGTACCTTAAGAGCTTTGGGAGACAGTGCATCGCCTTTGTATTTCTTAATTATCAGTGCAGTCCTGAATATATTCGGAGATCTGTTTTTTGTCATTGTACTAAAGGCAGGAAGCAATGGATGCGCCATTTCCACAGTGCTTAGTGAGGCACTGTGCTGCCTGTTCTGTATTATTTATATACAGAAAAAAGTACCGATTCTTCGTCTGGGTAAGAAATGGCTGGTATTCGATTCACGTTTGCTGAAGAAAACAATTGCTTACGGATGGGCATCCGCCATGCAGCAGGCCACCGTGCAAATGGGAAAAATTGCGATCCAGGCGCTGGTTAATACGATGGGAGTTTCCGTGGCTGCAGCTTTTGCGGTGGTCAATCGGATTGATGACTTTGCAATTACACCGGAACAGAATATTGCCCATGCCATGACGGCACTTATGGCGCAGAATAAGGGAGCCGGAAAAAATGACCGCATGCGGGAGGGATTTCGTTGTGGGATGATTCTGGAAATTGTTTATGGAGCAGCTGTTATGGTGATCTGCCAGGTATTTGCCGGAGAACTAATGGCACTTTTCGTAAAAGATGAGGAAGTAATAGGACATGGTGTCATTTATCTGCATCTGATTGCTGTGATGTATATTCTTCCGGCCGTTACGAATGCAATTCAAGGGTTCTTCCGTGGAATCGGAGACCTGAAGGTGACACTGATGAGCAGTTTTACCAATATGGCAGTCCGAGTCATTGCAGCAGCACCTATGATTTTGTTGTGGAACTTTGGAATTGAAGCGTTGCCATATTCCTATCTGGCAGGCTGGGTTGCCATGCTTTTGGTAGAAACGCCTTTGATGATTCGGATTTATCGTAAAAAATAACAGGATTTAAAGAAAATATAAAATCGCTCAGGGAATGAGCTTATACAGAATCCAGTTCTAATCTTTTTATAAAAGCCAGCGGTGTCATATGGTATTTTGCTTTGAATGCTCTGTAAAAATAAGAAAGATTATGAAAGCCAACAGATAAAGATACCTCTAATATGGAGGTGTTACCGTGTTCAAATAACTCTACCGCTTTTTCCAGTCTGATATTGTTAATATACTGAATGCAGGTCATATTCATGTGTTTTTTGAAAAAGCGCATAAAATGATACTCGCTGAAATAACATAGCTTTGCAAGTTCAGAAACCGACAGAGCTTCTGCATAATGCAGATCAATATGATCAAGTACAATTTTTAATTTGTCGGAAGAGTCTGATTCCGTGGAGAATCTTGTGCTACTGTACTGGAGCAGAAGAAAAAGTGTCTGCAGCAGATAAGATTTTATGGCGAGTTCATATCCAAACATCCGGGTATCGTAAAGGGAGGCAAGCTGTGCAAAAGACTTGCAAAGAGAATCATATGCAGGATGATCCGCGGTAATGAGACAGGGTAAAGATAATTCGTGGTTTACCATGGGCGTAAGGTAGCGGGTAGAACAGATGTCTGCAGTATTTCCTCCCAAAAGATTCATATGGAATACATAGGTTTCCGAACAGAAGTCCTGACTGCTTTTCAGGATAATGGAATGCAGCAGCAGGGGAGGAATAAACAGGATATCCCCGGTACTTGCTTCATATTCAACTAAATCGATCTGGTAGACACAGGAACCTTTTGTTATAAGGGTAAGCTCTGCTTCCTCGTGCCAGTGCATTGTTATGACAGGTGCTTCTTTTGTCAGCTTTGTAATATACTTCTGGATTGGAAAATAAACTTCTCCATGTTTGATATTTTCTTTTTGCTCCGGTATAAGTGAATGTGGCGTTTTCATTTTTTGTCCTCTCCATAATAGCAGTATTGTGTTATATAATGAAAAAATAATGCAAGATTTGTCAAAAATAAGATCTTATAATAGCAGTATAATACAGCCAAAGCAATAACGCAATGGCGAACAAATACTAAGATTATAGATGAAAGAGGTTGATAAAAATGGGAAAAAAGTGGTGGCATGACAAAGTAGCGTATCAGATTTACCCAAAGAGTTTTCTGGATACAAATGGAGACGGAATCGGAGATCTGAGAGGAATTATTTCTAAACTGGATTATCTGAAAAAATTAGGAATCGATATTATTTGGTTATCACCTATTTATAAATCACCATTTGTAGACCAGGGATATGATATTGCGGATTACTATGCAATTGCAGAAGAATTCGGAACAATGGAAGAATTTGATGAACTGCTGGCAGAAGCAAAAAAACGAGACATGCATATTATTATGGATCTGGTTATTAATCATTGCTCCGATAAACATGAGTGGTTTCAGAAAGCACTTGCTGATCCAGATGGAGCGTTTGCGGATTATTTTTATTTCCGCAAGGGAAAAAACGGCAATCCACCGAGCAATTACCGTTCCTATTTTGGAGGAAGCTGTTGGGAAAAGGTACCGGGAACGGACAAATATTATTTTCACATGTTTGCAAAGGAACAGCCGGATCTGAATTGGGAAAATCCGAAGTTACGGCAGGAACTGTACAAAATGATCAACTGGTGGCTGGAAAAAGGTCTCTCCGGTTTTCGAATCGATGCGATCATAAACATTAAGAAGGATCTGAACTTTCCTGATTTTGCACCGGATGGGAAAGATGGTCTGGCAAGCTGCTGGAAGATGGTTGAAAGTGTAGACGGAGTAGGGGAGCTGTTGGAAGATCTGAAAAAATCAACTTTTGAAAAGTATGATGCCTTTACAGTCGGAGAAGTATTTAACATGAAACCGGATGAATTACCGGAATTTATTGGAGAAACCGGTCATTTTTCAACGATATTTGATTTTAGCGCCCATACGCTCACTGATGGAGAACATGGATGGTATGATGCTCCGAAGCTGGAATTTGCGAAATGGAGAGCTGCGATCATTCAGGCACAATTAGAAACACAGAAGTATGGCTTTAAGGCGAATATCATTGAAAATCACGATGAGCCAAGAGGGGCATCCAGATTTTTGCCATCTTATGCTCAGACACCGGACGGAATCAAGATGCTTGGTACCATAAGCCTTCTCCTCAGAGGAATTCCTTTCATTTACCAGGGGCAGGAAATCGGTATGAGAAATGCCAAATGGAACAGCATGGAGGAATTTGATGATATCAGTACAAAAGACCAGTATCATACTGCCCGTGAAGCGGGATTATCTGATCAGGAAGCATTGGAAGTATGCAGCCGTATGAGCCGTGACAATGCAAGAACACCAATGCAATGGACGAACGGGGAAAATGGCGGTTTTACAAAAGGAACTCCATGGTTAAAGGTAAATCCTTTATTTAAAGACGTGAATGTGGAAGCTCAGGAACAGGATCCGGATTCAGTTTTGAATTATTATCGCAAACTGGTTGCACTGCGTAAATCGGATGAACTGAAAGAAGTATTTACCTATGGAAAATTTCTTCCGGAATATGAAAATGTGGACGGAGTCATGGCATTTTACCGTAAAGATGAATCCAAGTGCATTCTTGTGGCTGCTAATTTCGGAAAGGATGCTGCAACAATCAAACTGAAGAGCGAAATCGAAAAAGTATGGTTATCGAACCGTATAGATGGAACGGTAGATTGTGAAAAGGATTCATTGAATTTACGGAGCTGTGAAGTGGTTGTTCTGGAGCTGGAAAACCACAAGTAACTAACTATATAACTCCCGGATCTCTTTTTGAATCAGACGTCCAGCTGCTTTTGAAAGCTGATCAATCTGGCGGATCCTGGTAAATTCTTTTCCGTAAATCTGTTTAGCATTTGTCACTTCGCCATCGTTTCCCATAAAGACGGCGGATACATGAATTCCGTTTTTGCGAAGCGCTCTTACCTCTGCTGCAGTATCCTTGATGGCAGCATGTTCTTCGTAAGCAGATCCGAAAGGAGCATTTGATGTCGGATATTTGATTTTTGATTTGATTGCCGCTATCATTATCTCCTTTGGATGTTACACTCCGGTAACACTATTCAGTAAAACAAAACCAAAAGTAGATTACTGATGATTCTGAAGACATGTGCGTATATGTGGATCATTGCTATGGGGCTTCAGCTTTTATTTTAGAAATATGATAAATCAGGGATTGACCTTGCTGGATTATATGCAGCAGATCAATCCCTGCTTCTATTTAACAAAACGGTATCCAATCCAGCCAGATTCTGCTATACTGTATAAGAAAATCAAATAGAAAGGATGGAACGTATGATCACATTAAATGACTATTTATATTCAGGTGATACGATTTTTCGGATTTTAAGAAATTATACAGTGGATCTGAAGAAAGAAGCAAAGAAGAATCACAATGAAATAGATCTCATCCATTCCAATTTCCTGATCCAGTTCAGGGAACTGCTTGAACACAATGATTTCCTTACTGCACAGTCGCAGAAAATCAGGGATTTTTATAAATACATGGTACAGGAATATCCTCTGCTTGCTTTTACTTTTAAAGGAAGGATCAAGTCCCTGATCCGCGCAGAGGAAAAATTCAACGGGTATATTGTAGAATATATTTATGATTATTATGAAAAACATCATACCTATCCGCCGGTGCCTGATCTAAGGGAAAAACTGAGCTGCTTTCGGGATATTATCGCATACCGTCTGGTAATTTCTCTTCCAAAATGCCATATCAGGGATGACAAACTGCGAGAAGAAGAGGAAATCAAGTATTTATACAGGATCGCGAATGTTCTTCCGGGGTTTCTGGAGGAAAGAGGATTTACGGCAGAATCTGCAAAAGGGGTGCTTGAAAGTACATCTCCTTTTATGGATGAGGCGGTGAAACCTTATTATCGGGATTATATTTCCAATGGAAGCGGAGGCAGCTATCAATCACTCCACATCACGTTTTATGATAACTGTTCGAGAAGTTACATGGAAGTACAACTGCGGACAAAGAAGATGGATGATATAGCGGAGATTGGAGCGGCAAATCACCAGGCCTACGAGAAGGAACAGGAAAGAGTCAGGGCAAGAAGAGAAGCTATTCCGGAAGGAGAATGCATTTATTTTGATGAGGCATACGAAAGAGGAATGCGGCTTCTGGGGTTGGAACTGAAGGATCTGGAAGTCAATATGTTTGCTGCGGCAAATAATAGTCTCATCAATGACGGATGCGGATTATACAGGGGGAGACTGATCCTGCCGTATGAACATTTATCAAGATTCCAGACGGATCTGAATGATTAAAAGGATTATAATAAGAATGAATACATCAGATACAAAAAAAGCATATTACCATCTCCAGGTCAGAGAAGAGTTGTATCTGGATAATATGCCGGATCTCTTTTGAGAAAAGAATAAAAAAAGAAGAGAGGTAAAAAATGGAAGAAAAGAAAAAACAGACAGAACCGGAAGCCTGTAAAGTGGCAAAAAAATGCGGAGGATGCCAGTATCAGGGAGTGCCATATAAGGAGCAGCTGAAAAAGAAGCAGAAAATGGTGAACGCTCTGTTGTCAAAATACGGAAAAGTAGAACCGATCATCGGAATGGAGAATCCGTATTATTACAGAAATAAAGTACACGCCGTATTCGACAGAGACCGAAAGGGAAATATCGTATCCGGAACCTATGAAGCGAAGACACACCGGGTCGTTCCTGTTGAAAACTGTCTGATCGAAGACAAAAAGAGTCAGGAGATCATCCGGACGATCCGGGGACTTTTGAAATCTTTTAAGATCAAAACCTACGATGAAGATACAGGATATGGCTTGTTCCGTCATGTGCTGATCAGAAGAGGGTTTAAAAGCGGAGAGATTATGGTGGTTCTGGTGCTTGGATCACCAATCCTTCCATCGTCTAATAATTTCGTAAAAGCACTCAGAAAAGAGCATCCGGAGATTACAACGGTTGTCCTTAATATTAACGACAGAAAGACCAGTATGATCCTTGGGGAGAGAGAAAAAGTGTTATATGGGAAAGGATTTATCCGGGATGAACTCTGCGGGTGTACTTTCCGGATTTCACCAAAGTCCTTCTATCAAGTAAATCCGGTGCAGACGGAGATCCTTTATCAGAAAGCGATTGAATTTGCACATCTGACAGGGAAAGAAAGCGTGATCGATGCATATTGCGGAATCGGAACGATCGGTCTGATCGCATCGGGACATGCAAAAGAAGTAGTCGGTGTGGAACTTAATAAGGATGCCGTGAAGGATGCAATATTAAATGCAAAAGAGAATCAGATCCGGAATGTGAGATTTTTCCAGGGAGATGCCGGGGAGTTTATGGAGGCGATGGCAGCAGAGGGAAATAGTATGGATGTGCTGTTTATGGATCCGCCGAGAGCCGGAAGTGATGAAAAATTTATGGCATCTGCAGTGAAGATGGGACCGGAGAAGATCGTGTACATTTCCTGCAATCCGGAGACACTGGCAAGAGATCTGAAGTATCTGACAAAAAAAGGATATCAGGTAAAAAAGATACAGCCGGTGGAAATGTTTGCGTTTACGGAGCACGTTGAAACCGTCGTACTCTTATCGCGATAACAAAAAGATTGATGAAAAAAAGCAGAATAAGCGTTCTGCTTTTTTGTTTTTAGTCAAATGTCAACATTTAACAATTTGTTAAAAATGCACAAATTGTAGACTGTTAACAATCTGAATGTGTGTGAACGAAAAACAGATATCGTCCATATATGTAGTAAAATCCGTCCATGAAAGACTTGCTTTTTTGTATACAATAAAAATACGTCGTATTTAACAAAAATGCACAAAAACGAAAACGACAATAGATGTTTAATTGGTAAAATGTTATAATTGTCTTAACACAAAGTTTACATTTATGGAGGAATGCAAAATGAAAAAGAGAATGATAGCCCTCATGCTGGCTGGTATCATGGTATTCTCAGCCACAGCCTGTGGCGGTGGAGGAGCTTCCAGCAAGAACCAGAATAATCAGGATGATGGTGAAAGCAAACAGGTTGGAGTTGAGGTAACCGAAGATATGCAGAGTGCACCGCCGGAAGATGCACCTGTAGGAGGACAGGTTGTAGTTGCAATTTCACCAGGTACCTTATCACCGGATATGTACGGCGGATGGACAAATAGTGCAACGAACTCTGGATTTATCGGACTGATGAGTGGTTACGCCCTCGCTGATTACAATCGTGATTATGTTCTTGATTGGGACCCGGTTGTTGTTAAAGATCACGAAGTAATCGAAAACGATGACGGAAGCAAGACATACCGTTTTGAAATCAATGATAACCTGAAATGGAGTGACGGTTCTCCGATCACAGCAAAAGATTATGTATTCAGTCTTCTGCTTCATTCTTCTCCGGAATTTGCAGCCTGTGAAGGTGATGCAACATACGGATGGGCTTTAGTTGGATACAACGATCATGTACAGGGAACAACAAAAGAATTCGCAGGTGTTAACCTTCTTGGGGATTACGAATTTTCTATGACAATCAGTGCAGATCAGCTTCCGAACTACTATGAGATGGCAAATGTTGCCTATGGACCGGAACCGCTTGCAGCAATCGCTCCGGGATGCGACGTGAAGGATGATGGAAACGGAGCATACCTCACAGACGGATTTACAGAAGATCTCATCAGAGAAACCTTACTTGATCCGGATAAAGGATTCCGTTACAAAGCACCGGTTGTATGTGGACCTTACAAATTAAAGAGTGTTGACCTTACAACTGAAACTGTTGAACTTGAAATCAACGAAGAATACCTTGGAACATATGATGGAACAAAACCACATATCCAGACAATTATTTCCAAACCGGTTGCAGATGAAACAATCCGTGACGAATTTGAAAAAGGAACAATTGATTTCTACTCAGCAGGTACAGGAGAAAAGATCGAAGCTGCTTTAACAAAAGTAGAAGAAGGAAAATTAGATGCAAACTATGGTCTTGTACCGGGAACACGTATCAACGAGATGCGTTATATGTGTGACTTTGGACCGACACAGTTTGAAGAAGTAAGACGTGCAATCGCTTATATCGTAGACCGTGATGAAATCAACAAACAGTTAACAGGCGGATACGGTACAGTGGTAGATTGTTATGCAACAGATGCTACAACAGATTTTGCAGCAATCAAAGATGATATTGAATCTGAACTGATTCACTACTCATATGACCTTGATAAAGCAAAACAGGAACTCATCGATGGTGGTTGGACACTGAACGAAAAAGGTGAAGAGTACAAAGAAGGTACAGACAAATACCGTTATAAAGAAGTAGATGGTGAATTGATGAAATTAAAAGTTGAAGTAGCATGCTGCGAAGATGACTACTCAAAACTTTACAACACAGTAATCCCACCGGAAGCAGAAAAGATCGGTATGGAATACAAATACACATCTATGGACTTTGCACTTATGATCAACCATTTGAATCGCCAGGGTATCGATGAACCAGAATATAACATTTTCTACAGTAGTATCGGAATTCCGGAAATTCTCTTCTACTGGAACTGTTTCGATGACGATCCGAGTTTAATGGGAAGCTGGAATGTTAACTACATTTCCGATCCGGAATTAAAAGCAATCGGTAAAGAGATGCAGAAAGTTGATTCTGAAGACATTGACGGATTCAGAAAATTATATGGAGAATTCCAGCTGGCATACAACAAAAAACTTCCAAGTCTTCCAATGGGATCAGGAGTTTCTTATATGTTCTTCAATCCGAAGCTTAAGAATTTCGTTCCTAGAGCTCATGTGGGATGGGGAGCAATGGTATTAGATGCATACTTTGAAGAATAAGCATAAAGGATTCATCAGAATAGATCAATTCTATTAACTTTTGATATGCATGACAAAACAGGGAGGACAGAACAAAGGGAAATGTTCTGTCTTCCCGTATCTTTTCTTTATACGAAAACAAAATTATGGTAATGGTTCGGACAGAATCACATGTCATGAATAATTCAGGAATAACTATTTCATCCAGAAGGAGAAAACTACATTATGGCAAAATACATATTGAAAAGACTTGGTTATATTATTATAGTATTCTTCCTGCTTTCCATCTTACTGTTTGGTATTTTCAAAATGGTACCTGGTGACCCTGCCAGACTTATGGTCGAGGGACAAAAGCAGAGTGTTTCACCGGAACAGTATGAGATGCTTTATCAACAGGCAAGAGTACGTCTCGGACTTGATAAACCGATTCCGGTTCAGTATTTAAGCTGGATGGGAAATATCTTACAGGGAGATTTCGGTTACTCTACCGTATATCGTATTCCGGTTAAAGAACTGATCGGACCTCCGATGAAAAATACAATCGCCCTGAACGTTGTATATTATATTTTCCTTTTCGCAATCGGAATTCCGCTGGGAATCAAATGTGCGGTAAAAAAAGACACGGTGTTTGATACATCACTCCAGGTAGCAACTATGATCGGTATCAGTATTCCTTCATTTATTTCGGCACTGATCTTTATCTACCTGTTTGCAATTAAAATTCCGATCTTTCCAATCAGTGGAATGGTCACAACGGGTGCAAATTTTACAGGCTTCCGTGCATTCTTAGATTATTTATATCATATGGCACTTCCTATTATTGTATGTCTGACAGGTATCGGTGGTCTGATCCGTTATGTCAGAGGAGCTCTTCTTGATGCATTATCTATGGATTATGTAAGAACAGCCCGTGCCAAAGGTCTGAAAGAAAAAACTGTTATTTACAAACATGCGTTCCGTAACGCGATGATCCCGATCACAGGTTGGATCGTAGGCTCTATCGTAGGTATTTTTGGTGGAGCGGTTATCATTGAGACTCTGTTCTCATGGAAAGGTGTCGGAAAACTTCTGATCGATTCCTTGAACCAGCATGACTATACAGTCGCACTGTCCATGCAGATGTTTTACATTTTGTTAGGACTTGCTGCAAACCTGATCACAGACTTATGTTACTGTATCGTTGATCCAAGAATTAAACTCGATTAGGAGGAAGACAAATGTTATTTGGAAAGAAGAAAGAAAAAGAACAGCGTTCCGTTCTTGAAGAAGAACAGATGCAAAGTCCTTTTCGTACGATTATAAAAAATCTGCTGGAAAACAAACTGGCTATGGGAGGATTGATCGTATTTGTATCAATTTTTGCAATGTGCTTCATCCTTCCGATCTGGTTTCACCAGGATTTAAACTATCAGGATCCAACACAGAAAAATATCGCACCGGGATTTTCATTCCTTTCGGTTCCGTCAGATTTAAAAGACAATGCCGAAGTGATTGAATTTGGTCCGACATATGGTGTAGGAGTAGACAAAGACGGTTACGTTTATGAGTGGGGACAGTTAACGAAAAACCTGAAAAAAATTCCGGCTGATATGGGAAAAGTTGTTGATATCGCAGTTGGTCAGGACCACGTGCTGGCAATCAACGATAAAGGTAACTTATACACCTGGGGCTTCAACCGAATGGGTCTTAATGTGATTCCGCCGGAACTGAAAGGCAAAAAGATTGCTGACATTGAAGCAGGATATCAGGTATCCGTTGTTGTAACAGAAGACGGAAAAGTTGTTTCATGGGGAAATACAAGTGCAGTTGATATTTCTACAGCTAATGTAAAGGACGAAAAAGTCAAAGAAGTAAAAGCAAATATTCAGACAGCCATTGCCCTTACAAAGGATGGAAAAGTCATCTCGCTTGCAAAGAAAGAAACTGCTTTAGATAATGTACCGGAAGAGATTCAGGGAAAAGTAGAAAAAATCGCTTTAACAGATAAAGCAGCAGCAGCTGTATTAAAAGATGGTACTGTAAAAGTCTGGGGAAACAATCACGACCATATTTTCTCCGTACCGGAAGAAGTGCAGGGCAAAGCAGTGGATATTTCAGGTGGACGTAACCATCTTGTTGTTGTGACAGAAGATGGAAACGCAGTGGCCTGGGGCGGAAATGAAAACAATCAGGCAAAGGTTCCTGCTAAAGCAACCAATATTGCAAAATTAGCTTCCGGCTATTATCAGAACTGTATTATCAAAGAAGACGGCTCTGTTGTGACATGGGGACTGAAAGGTTACTTACTTGGAACAGATAATCTTGGAAGAAACGTATTCTACCGTATCTTAAAGGGTGGACAGATGACTATGACAGTCGGATTCATCGCTGTTATCATCCAGTTTGCGATCGGTATCTTAGTAGGGGGTATTTCCGGATACTACGGTGGAACTGTGGATATCCTTCTTATGCGTCTGGCAGAGGTTGTCGGATCCCTTCCGTTTATCCCGCTGGCACTGATTCTTTCAGCTTTGATCGGAAATAAAGTATCTGATGTCGGAAGAATCATCATGATCATGTTGATCCTCGGTTTCCTCGGATGGACCGGTATCGCAGGTCTTGTCCGTGCACAGGTGCTTGCAGAACGTAACAAAGAATTCGTTGTCGCTGCAAAAGCACTGGGTGTAAGAGAAAAGAATATTATTTTCCGTCATATCGTACCGAACGTAATGACGATCATTATCGTACAGGCAACAATCTCATTTGCAACCTGTATGCTGACAGAATCCGGATTATCATTCTTAGGATTCGGTGTTGCAGAGCCAATTCCTTCATGGGGAAATATGCTGAACAACTGTCGTTCTTCAGAAGTTATCTCACAGTACTGGTGGAGATGGGTATTCCCGTCAGTTGTATTAGGACTTTGTACTGTAAGTATCAACTTGTTTGGTGACGGACTTCGTAGAGCAGTTGACCCGAAAGCAAATGAAAGGTAGGAATAACGATGGCATATTTATTGGAAGTAGATGATCTACATACATTTTTTAAGACAAAAAAAGGAATTGTAAAAGCGGTCAACGGTGTTTCCTATCGAGTAGAGCCTGGGAAAACATTAGGTATCGTAGGAGAATCCGGAAGTGGAAAGAGTGTATCGGCAATGAGTATCTTAAAACTTTTGGATGGAAACGGATATATCGACAGCGGTACAATTACTTTCAAGGGAAGAAATCTTGCGGAGTGTACAATCAATGATATGTACCAGATTCGTGGAAATGAGATTTCCGTTATTTTCCAGGAACCGATGACAAGTTTGAACCCGGTATATACGATCGAAAAACAGTTAAATGAAGTTTATTTAACCCATCAGAAAATCACAAAAAAAGAAGCAAGTGAGAAATCACTTGAAATGTTAAAAGCTGTTAAGATCCCGAATCCGGAATCTGTTATGAAACAGTTCCCGCATCAGCTGTCAGGTGGAATGCGTCAGAGAGTTATGATCGCCATGGCTCTTGCCTGCGAACCAAGTCTTCTGATCGCTGACGAACCGACTACTGCTTTGGACGTTACCATTCAGGCACAGATCTTAAAGCTGATGAATGAACTGAAAAAGGAAAAAGGGACCTCTATTCTGTTCATTACACATGACCTTGGAGTTATCAACCAGATGGCAGATGAAGTGGCAGTTATGTATTGTGGTCAGGTTGTGGAAATGTGTAAAGCAAGAACTATCTTTGCAAAAGAGACAACCTGTTCACATCCATATACGGAAGGACTTATGACTTCAATTCCACGTCTGGATACACCGGTCGGAGCAAGACTTGAGGCAATTCCGGGAGCAGTACCTCATCCGCTCAATCTTCCGAAGGGATGTAAATTTGCTCCGCGTTGTAAATATGCAACAGAGAAATGTATGAATGAAGAACCAAAATTAGAGTTGGCAGAAGACAATCACTTGATTCGTTGTTTCTACCCGGATAAGGAGGCACGCCATGCCAAATAATGATGAAAAGAAAGTGCTTTTGAAGGTCACGGATCTGAAACAGTGGTTTCCACTTAAGAAAACAAAGTTATTCCAGAAAGAGCAGGAGTATGTAAGAGCCAATGACGGAATTACTTTGAATATTTACGAAGGAGAAACAGTTGGTCTTGTTGGAGAATCCGGATGTGGAAAATCAACATTTGGAAGAACTTTACTTCAGATCTACAAACAGACAGAAGGTAAGACAATGTATTACGGCAGAACTCTTACCGATATGGCACCGCTTTATGTAGACGAAACAATCAAAAATATTTCTTCTGGTAAAAAGAAAATTGCCGAATTAGAAGCGAAGGCAGAAGCATTAAAAGCGGAATATGAAAAAATGGAAGATTCTGCGGAAAAATTCCAGAAACAGGCTGAATGTGAAAATATCCAGAAGAAATGTAATATGGAATTCCTGAATCTTGTTCAGATCATTGGTGGATTCTATAGCTTAGATGACACAAAAGAAGCAGAACAGTTACTGCTTGAAAAATTCAAAGTTGCCAGAGTGATCAGTGGTTTAAATGAAGAAAACCAGATGGAAGGTGTCGATAAGACAAAAGAAATCGCAGAGAAGAAAGTGGAACTTGAAAAAGCGGAGAAGAAGTTAGAAGAACTCCGCAGTAAATATAAAAACGATGAAGCTTTTACAAAATACGAAGCATACCGTGATAATGGAGTAGATCTTGCGAGACTGAAAACACAAGAAATGCGTTTCCTACGTAAAGATATGCAGATGATCTTCCAGGATCCATACTCATCACTGAATCCGCGTATGACAGTTGGACAGATCATCGGAGAAGGTCTTCTTGCACATGGCATTTTTAAGAAAAATGATGAAAAAATGCAGGCGTATGTTATGGAAGTCATGGAAAAATGTGGACTTGCACCATATATGATCCATCGTTATCCACATCAGTTCTCTGGTGGACAGAGACAGAGAATCGGTATTGCACGTGCACTTGCATTGAAACCAAGATTTGTAGTCTGCGATGAGGCGGTTTCCGCACTTGACGTTTCCATTCAGTCGCAGATCGTCAACCTTCTGAAAGATCTCGGAAGCGAAGACAATCTTGCATACTTATTTATTTCACATGGTTTGAGTGTTGTAAAATATATCAGTGACCGAATTGGTGTTATGTACCTTGGAAACATCGTAGAGCTTGCAGAGTCACAGGAAATGTTTGATCATCCTACACATCCATATACAGAAGCGCTGCTATCAGCAATTCCGACGACAGACGTAGATTCTAACAGAGAGATGATCCCGCTTGAAGGAGATATCCCAAGTCCGGTTCATCCGCCGAAAGGATGTAAGTTCCATACAAGATGTAAATACTGTACAGAAATCTGTAAGCATATTACACCGGAACTTGTGGAAATGAGACCTGGACATTTTGTAGCCTGTCATAATCCACTCGGAGTAGAAAAGGATTCATAAAATCAGAAAGGAATTAGCATGAGCTTTTTTGGAGGATACAGCAAACGAGGAAGACAGTTGGAAGAACAGGATAAAAAGTTCCTGGAATTTAAAAAGCAGATGAGTGACCAGAACATTGTTTTTGAAAAGGGAGATTATCTGGCAATGGTTTTGGGGGCATTCTGGGCACTCTGGCCGGCTCTGGCAATTACACTGGCAGTAATTGTGGGGATCAGCCTGTTCTTTTTATAAAAAAACTGCAAAAATCTGAAAGGAAGAATGAATGGATTATACCAGGAAGGCATCAATACAAAGAAAAACTCTTTGGCAGCAAATCGCTGATGTGTTAAGAGAAGACATCATTCGGGGGAAGATCAAACCGGGGGAACGAATTGTAGAAGAAGATATTGCGGAGAAGTTTCATGTAAGCCGGGGACCGGTCAGAGAAGCCCTGCGTCATATCGGGGAGGAAGGATTTGTTGTTTATGAGTCTCATAAAGGCAGTACAGTAAAGACGATTTCCTATGAAGAAATGCAGGAAAAATATCTTGTCCGCTCTACCCTGGAAGTTCTGGCAATCAGGATCATTGCCGGAAAACTTCCGGAAGAAATCGAACGGGAAATGGATGAGTGTCTGGACCAGATGGAAAAAGCTGCGAAAGAAAAAGATGTGTACCACATTATGTGTTATGATGAACAGTTTCATTCATGCATTGTTCGAGCAGCAAAGTGCGAAACCTTATATAAAATATGGGCAATGCTCCGGGAAAGCAATTTGTGCGGATATTATACAATGGGTGTTGAATCCATCATCCCCTTTGATGTACTTCGCTACAATCATGAGATCCTTTTAAAAGGAATAAAAGAATTGCCTGTTGAAAAGACAGCAAAATTGATTGAGGAGCATTATATGATCGTTCCGGAAGTTCTGCATGAAAAACAGTGTAAGAAATCCGAATAGAACGAAGGATAATGTGATTTCAGTTGTTTTAGATCAGGTGGCTAAAAAGACCACCTGACAGCGGCGTTCTACTTCAAAGCTTCGTCACAAAACAGACTGTGTAAATACTTGCAATTACAAGAAAAAACGAATACAATATAGAAAAAGAGGCAGGTATCAAGCGGAAATGAGACAGATGGAATTTAAAATGGAGCGTCCGGGACTGGTTGAACCCGGACAGATTGTTGATGTGACAGAGGGCGTTGTAGCTGCGTATTTTTATTATACGATTGAGCCGGCTGTGGCAATGAGCGCCAATTATCGTTCATGGCAGAGACTTAAGTCAGGACAGGGAAAGGTGATTGACGTAAAGCAGACACCGCAGGGATATTATGTGGTGTGTGAATTTGATGAAGAGGATGTGGAATAAAGAAAAGGAAAAATCCACTGGAAAGAATTCAATATAAAAAGATCAGAGAATGATAAAAAATGTGATTATCAGACTCTGATCTTTTTATATTGTCATGTGTATGGAAGGAAACTACCGGTGGCAGACTCTGCAGATGCTGAATGATGGAAAAAACTGCTATATAATCCTGAACCAGGAACATAAACAGAGAAAATCTACAGTCCAAGAAGAGCAGGAAGTTCCCTGATTGCGCCAATCTGTCTTGGTGGATCCGGAATATCACCAAATCCATACGAAGCATAAATAAAAGGAACGTCTGCTTTCTGGCAGGCATCAAAATCACCTGAAGTATCTCCGACATAAACCACATCCTGCAGATGATTGCGCTCCATCAGAAGACGGATGGATTCATTTTTTGGAACCTGTGTCTGACCAAAGCATAAAAAATCTTTGATATATTTTCCGAGTCCCATCGTTTTTAGAAAAACTTCGATATATCCACACTGGCAGTTGCTGACGATATAAAGATCGATTTTCTGAGAAAGGCTTTCCAGTGTCCGTGCAACATCCGGGTAAAGAATACCATGATCGGTTTCAAGCAGCCGGTTTTCATAGTCAAAGCAAAGATAGCCGATCCGGTCACGTTCTTCTTTTGGGCAGGAAGGAAAGAGTGCAAGCGTGATCTCATCCATAGTTTTTCCGAAAAGTGACTTAAGCCCATCAGCTGTAAGTGAGAGGGAAAAATCCGTATTCTCATCTATCGCCTGATTCCAGGATCTGGCAACTGCTTCGGTTGAGTCCCAGAGTGTGCCGTCTACGTCAAATATAATACCATCCATAATTCAATCTCCTGTATCTGAAAAAAATATTTAACAGGTTAAGGATAGCACAAGGCGAGTATCCGGGCAATGATCTGCAAAATATTTTATCGAAAAGTTACAGGTGCTGTCGAAAAAATGCGAATTAGTAAGATAGAAGAAAAGAAGTGTAAGATAGTAGAAACAGAGAAAACAAAAGAAATAAGTGGGGGAAAAGAAATGGCTGAGGGGAAAATCAGGATCAAAGATATTGCAAAAATAGCCGGAGTGAGTGCAACAACTGTATCGAATGTGATCCATGGAAGAACGGAAAAGGTATCAAGAAAGACGAGAAAAAGGATAGAGGAGATCCTGGATGAACAGGAATATGCCCCAAGCATGGGAGCACGTATCCTTTCTGGAAAATCTTCCGGGATGATTGCTGTAGTTGTTGGAAAAAGGCAGGAATGGGAGCAGGAGAGTGAAAAATTAGAAGAAATACTGCGTGAGATCGAGAAGAGTCTGGATGAGAGAGAATACTATATGCTGCTGCATTTTGTAAAAACAGCAGAAGAATTTGTACGATATGCGGCGGTATGGAAACTGGATGGGGTTATCTGTATCTGGCTCAATGAAGAGGAGTGTACAAGAATCCGGCAGATGTGTGCAGTTCCGGTGGCTGCGATATACAGAACAGACCGGATTTACGGAAAAGCCGGTGAGGAAGTCGCAAGGTTTCTGTTTAAAAGAGAGGAACGGAGAATCTGGTTTCTGGATGGAACGGAAGAGTACGGAAAAGCGGTATGGCAGGGAATGCAGAAAATATTTTCAAAAAAAGGCTGCTGTCTTGAAGAAGAACAATATCTGGAAATTCCAAAAGACAGGGATCTGCGGAGAATGTTCTATAAAATCCGGCTGGCAGGGCTTGCTTTATCCGCAGATATGCTCGTATTTGCATCTGCCGTACAGGGAGCAGAGGCTGTCGGTTATCTGCATGATCTGGAAATCAAGGTGCCGAAGGAAATTGAAGTGATAGCGGTCGGAAAAGAAGAAACAGCACTTATTTGCCGCCCACAGCTGACAACAGTAGAGTTTGACAAAAAACGATTAGTCCGGCAGGCAATCGAAGAATTATATGTGCAGATAATAAAAGGATATATTTTGACAAAATCCGGAAAAATCAGTGTGAAAACGATAATTAGAGGTTCCTGTAATTGATAAAATCGAATTAAAGTGATAAAATTTTAGAAAGCTACTTGACAAAGGTGGTGTCAATTGCTACAATAAAAAAACAGAACGCACTCTGTTTTGTAAAGTAAAGGAGTATGTTATGAGAAAACAAGCTTATTCAATTTTGGTTTATAACAATCCGGGACTATTAAGCCGTATGGCAGGATTGTTCAGCAGACGGGGGTACAATATTGAAAGTATTACCGCAGGTACAACTGCAGATCCGAGATTTACAAGGATCACGATCGTAGCAAGTGGAGATGAACAGATTCTTTCACAGATCGAGAAGCAGGTTCGCAAGATGGAAGATGTGATTGAGGTGAAGCCGTTAAATGACAGCAATTCAGTATGCAGAGAACTGGTTATGATCAAGGTTCGTGCAAATGCATCTGAAAGAGCAGACCTTATTTCACTGGCAGATATTTTCCGTGCGAAGATCGTTGATGTTGAAAAAGACTGTCTGATGATTGAACTGACGGGAACCGAATCAAAGCTGAAAGCGTTTATGGAGCTTCTGGACGGATATGAGATCCTGGAGCTGGCAAGAACCGGTATTACCGGACTGAAGCGCGGAAGCGATGATGTGATCATGTTTGATTAAAGCAGAGAGACGTTTTGAAAAGAGCGACGAGCTCGAAAGTGGCACCTTCAGGGATGCAGCAGTAGTTACATAAGAAAGCTAGGGGCATGGAGCCTTTAACTCTATAGAATTCAATAAGTCATAGGAGGAAATTAAAAATGGCAGCAAGAATTTTTTATCAGGAAGACTGTAATTTATCAGTATTAGAAGGACAGACAATCGCTATCATCGGATATGGTAGCCAGGGACATGCACATGCACTGAACCTGAAAGATTCGGGATGCAATGTCATTATCGGTCTCTACGAAGGAAGCAAATCATGGGCAAAAGCAGAAGCTCAGGGATTTGAAGTATATACAGCAGCAGAAGCTGCAAAGAAAGCTGATATCATCATGATCCTTATCAACGATGAACTTCAGGCTGATATGTATAAGAAAGACATCGAACCAAACCTTGAGGAAGGTAACATGCTGATGTTCGCACACGGATTCAACATCCACTTCGGATGCATCACACCTCCGGCATACGTAGATGTAACAATGATCGCTCCAAAAGCACCGGGACATACAGTAAGAAGCGAATATCAGGCAGGAAAAGGAACACCATGTCTGATCGCAGTAGAACAGGATTACACAGGAAAAGCCTGGGACAGAGCACTTGCTTACGGTCTTGCAATCGGTGGAGCAAGAGCAGGACTTCTTGAAACAACATACAGAGTAGAGACAGAAACAGACCTCTTCGGAGAACAGGCTGTACTTTGCGGTGGTGTATGTGCCCTTATGCAGACAGGTTTCGAAACACTTTGCGAAGCAGGATACGATCCAAGAAACGCATACTTCGAATGCATCCATGAAATGAAACTTATCGTAGACCTGATCTACCAGAGCGGATTCGCTGGAATGAGATACTCAATCTCCAACACAGCAGAATACGGTGATTACATCACAGGACCAAAGATCATCACAGAAGATACAAAGAAAGCAATGAAGAAGATCCTCTCAGACATCCAGGACGGAACATTCGCAAAAGAATTCCTTCTCGACATGTCACCGGCAGGACGTCAGGTACACTTCAAAGCAATGAGAAAGAAAGCCGCAGAACATCCATCAGAAGTGGTTGGAGAAGAGATTAGAAAACTTTATAGCTGGAACGGTGAGGATAAATTGATCAATAACTAAGCGATAGGCAACAAGCCGGTCAGCTAAGCGGAAATAGAAGGAGTCCGGGAAAAACATGTTCGCATGCTTTTCCCGGACTCCTTCTATTTCTGATTAGTTAGTTGGCGCCGCCAACGGTCGAACAAGCTCTGCTTGTGAGACTCTGACCGGCTTGTATCGTAAATCATTCGACCCACAAACTCTAAAAACACAACCAGCGGAATCGCGCTTCCGCGCCAATTCCGCGTCCCCTCAAAACAAAAGTCCTGTCCTTCCACAAACACACCCAGCCAAATCGCGCTCCTGCGCCAGTTTGGCGTCCCCTCTAAACAAAAGTCCCGTCAAACCAATAATTTTCATCTCCAGCATCTCACTTACCTAAGTCGAAAAAAATAAGATTATATTACTGTGAGCAGAGTGGATGAAGAATGGACAAAAGAAATTGTATGATATTATAAAAGACAGTTGTAAAACAGATTTTTCTGTCATTTTTTAGTGATATTATATAAATGAGGCGTAAAACTATAATAAAGTTGCTTGAATTACTGTTTTTAACATTTTTTGCATAAAACTACAATATTGCTCTTTACAAAACGATACGCTTACATTATATAAAATAAAAACCGTTTTCTATCACAAATGTTCAATGATATATTTTAAATTGATTTGTCAAAAAAATAATAAAACAACAAAAAAGACTGAATATTATTCCTTGTATCAAGTAATATATTGATAATTATCCCATCTGTGATATAGTAAAGATAATAGGTGTCTTTATTGGAGAGGTGAATGAAATGAAAAATGATAAAAAAAATGATATTTTTGAAGTTATTAAAGATGCACGAACGAACCCGATTCAACAAATAGAAACTATGGCCAGTGAACTGCATAAAACAGAACATATTTCTCCACTAGATGCTTGCAAATGCACTGGAAATTGTGGTGCTATGTAAATTATGCAAATATAAAGCGTATTAAAATGTAGATATTTAGTGCAAGTAAAGACACCTATCTTGTAAATTACGAATTTCAGTAAAGATATAATGAGAGGGATTAATTATGAGATTTAGTAGTTATAATATGGTATGTAATATTGATAATAAGCGATATGTTTATAATTCTATATCAAAATCAGTTTTGCAATTACAAATAGGATGTGAGATTGATTTTGAGGATGATAATTTATGTGATGTTGAAAATTTATTTAACAAAAAACAATGTCTATCCCTTCAAAATAATGGTTTTATTATAGAGGATGATTTTGATGAACTTAAATCACTTGAATATATTTACAAAAAGAATTTTTTTGATTCGTCGGAGTTAACACTTATTTTAACACCGACTTTTGAATGCAACTTTTCATGTCCATATTGTTTTGAAGCTCCTCAAAGAAAAACTAAAACTTCAAAAAATTATTTTGATGTTTTAAAAAAATATGCATACAAAAATTTTAAAAATTACCGTCATGTAGAATTAAGTTTGTTTGGAGGAGAACCTCTTTTGTTATATAGTCAATTTAATGATATGCTAGAATATACAAAGAAACTATCAGGGCAATATGGTTTTGACTATTCTACTTCAATTGTAACAAATGGTTCTTTGATTACAGAAAATATTGTTGATTCACTAATAAAACATCATTGCAGGACATTACAAATTACTCTTGACGGTGGAAAAGAAAGCCATGATAAAACACGAAAATTTAAAAATAATAAACCTTCGTTTGATATGCTGATAAGAATAATTAATGAAAAATTAGAAAAGTATTTTGAGGATTCTAATTCTGAATTCTATTTAAGAATTAATTTAAATAATAACAGCGTTATGGAACTTAAGGAAACTTTATTGAAAATAAAAAAAGAACTAAGGAAATATATCATTGTATCAATTCGAGTCGTTTATAATACGGAAACTTATTCAAATAAAAATAAAAATACAATTGATGAATTGAAAGAATTTTATGATACTGCGGCATCTTTAGGTTATAAACTATCTAATAATAGATATTATAATCGATCTTGTGAAGCGTGTTGTGATGAAAAAGTGTTCTATATTACACCTGATTTAGGAATTTGGAAATGTATTAATACTATGTCACTTGAAAATGGTAAAATAGGCTACATTAATGAAAACGGTGATATGATAATTGATGCAAAAAGAATGCTTGAGTGGTATTCCGCAGCGGATTGTTTTGATGAAGAGACTTGTGTAAAATGTAAAAGACTTCCAGATTGTTTTGGAGGCTGCATTTTACATAAAAGTGTATATGGAAAACGAGCATGTACACCGTTTGATATGACATCTCTTTCATATTTTTATGATTAAATATTTTTTAATAATGGAAATATAATTGTAGGAGTGAGAGCATTATTTATGGAAATCGCCAAATGGTATAACGAAAAAAAATATTCATTAATTTTAGATTCATTTGAGCAAATTGTTTTAGAGAAAAATAATCAAAATTTTTATATTTTAGGTTTGGTATTGTTCGAATTAGGATATATAAAAGAAGCAGTTAAGATTCTTATGGAAATATTAAAACAAAATAATACAGAATATCCATTTGATACTTCGAGGGGGATTACTTATCTTGCACTTGGATTTTTTTCAATGGGAAAATATGATTTGGCAAAAAGTAATTTAGCAATTGCATCAAATATGAAAGGGGAATTTTCAGGAGAAAGTAAAAAATGGGATATATTATTACATTTATCTGATAAAGTGAAAAAATTTTATGAAAATGATTGTTTGAGATTTTACTTTGTTGATGATATTGATGCTTTAAGACAAAAAAAATTTATGGATGCGTACACTTATAAATATCAAATAATAATAAAATTTTTTGGAGTTATATTGCCTAAGAAAATAGATGTTTTTGTATATTCCTCTCATAGAGATGAATTAAATGGAGCTTTGAGCTATGCAAATCCTCCACTCGGTTCTGTTCATGTATATATATGGGAAGAGTGCGGACATGAACTTACACATGTTGTTTGTTTCTATTTAAAAGGGAGAATTAAAAGTAAAACAAAATTTATAAATGAAGGAGTTGCTGAATGTTTTAATAGTGTAAAATATAATAATCATTATATGTTAAATAAGCATGACATAGATATTTTTGAAATATGGAATAATTATGATAGTTATGATAGAAATTATTCTAATTTTATTGCTTGCAAATTTTGCACTAAGTTGTTGGAACAAGGTGGAAAAGATAATTTCTTAAAACTTATTTATGAACAAACTATTTCGAAAGCTGAAGAAATTTATGGAAGTCTCTTATATGATATAAAAAATGAGGTGGAAAGGGAAATCTTATTAGGAATTGATTGTTAGGACGATGAAATGAGAAACGAAAAAAAGTACAATAAAAGTATTTATTTTACAATGGTATTTGTACAGACAATAATACATCTTGTTGTTTTGTCTGAGATATTTTTAAAGCTTTTTTTAATTGACCATATTGTATATGATGCTTCTTCTAAAATTATTATAATGGATTTTATTTGGATCATTATATTGTTTTTACTAGAAAACATCTTACATATATTTAAACAGGCTGCGAAAATATGGATTACAAAACAATATAAAGACGTAATGCCGGAAAAGATTATGCATGTCTGTCAAAAACTTTCTCTTCAATTTTTAGAACAGCAAAATATACAGGAAATAATAAAACGATCCGATTCATATTTTGAAAAATCATTGGAATATACGGATGCATTAGTCAGTTGGCTCAGACTTGTTTTGTCTTCTATCGTTTTAGTCTGGTTTATGAGAAATACTTCATTTTTCGCAATACTTGTTATGAGCATACTCGTTTTAGTTGCTTTTGTGATTAATTTACGGACAACAAAAAATACCTTTGGTTTTTGGAAACGATATATGGAGACAGCACGTCGGTTTAATTATCTTTCTGATTTACAAATTAAACGGGAATATGCTTATGAGCGCCGGATTTATGACACATCGAAGGCTATGGATGAACGATTTTCAAAAGAATTTGATCAGGCTGCCAGGATAAATCGAAAGAGTGGTCATACTCGGTTTCGTGGACAAATATTGCTCGAGAGTATTTTGATAGGAATTACAGTTTTTGTAATGTTTTATTTTGCTTTGCCGAATACAATGGAGTCGATTACACTCGGAACTTATACCGCAATCACGGAAACCATTGCAAGAATGCTAGAGGAACTTTCACGGTGTGCAGAAAGCGTATTTCCAATTTGGGAGTTTCATGGTCTTCGCACAGAATTAATCCGATTTGTAGAAAATGATTTTTTGGAAAAAGGGTCAGCGAATAACTTCAGGGCAGAATCACCCAGAGAAAATGTATTGTCTTTGGACAATTTACAGTTTCGTTATTATGAAAATAATGAAGATACTTTGAAAGGGATCTGCTTTACTTTTGAAAAGGGAAAACACTATGGTCTTGTTGGAGTAAATGGGGCTGGAAAGACGACACTTGCAAAACTGTTGCTTGATCTTTATAAACCGACAAATGGCAGAATCTATGATGGAACTGAGAAAAAGACAGCGCTATTTCAGGATTTTCAGGTTTATCCGGTAACTGTAAGGGAATATCTTTTGATGGGAAATGATTCGAATCTTTCGAATGCCAGAGTGTCAGAGGTACTGGACATGCTAGAATGTTCAAATCTGAAGCAGGGGCTTGACACACCACTTACACTTTTGACAGAAGAAGGAACATTACTTTCAAAAGGACAATTGCAAAGACTGGCAATTGCCAGAGCTTTTCTTTCGGAGGCAGATTTCATTCTTTTGGATGAACCGACAGCCAGTCTTGATCCTATTTCTGAACGGGAAGTATATAGATTGAGTGAACATATATTTCAAGAAAAGACAACGTTATTTATCACGCACCGTCTCGGCGCTGTCAGTCAGATGGATGAAATTCTTGTATTGGATCATGGTCAGTTGGTAGAGCATGGGTGTCATGAAGAACTGATGCGCAAAAATGGAGTTTATCGAAAACTTTATCAAACACAGAAGGAGATGTATGTGGATGAAATTTAACTGTAAGCATACGGTTGTGGCGAAATGTCTCAAACTGGGTGCAGAAATGATGCCAAAACATTTTGCAGGGATGATATTCGTCCACCTATTTCTGGCTGTACTTCCAGTATTTGGTATTCAGATCAGTCGCCGAATCTATCAGCTTGCCGAAAAGTCTGTATTGTCAGACTATCAGGTATTAACATTGCTTCTTCCGGTTTTGCTCTATGGAGCGTATTTGTTTCTGATGAAAAGCTACACCATTTACTATGAGCGTGTGATTGTTCAGTTCGGAGGATTGCTGGAATTTGAGAAGAAAACAAAATTGATACTTCATGAAAAATGTGGAAAAATTGCGATGCGTTATTATGAGATGCCGTCCTTCTATAACAGACTATGGGAAGCGAAAGTTGCAAGTATCAATGTATATCGGGTAGTCGAATGCGTGATTACTTTATCTGGTGCGGTGCTGTCAATTGTTCTTCTTTCTGGATATGCATCTATTATCCATTCGTCTTTTTTTCTTCTTATTGTACTGGCTGCCATTCCAGCACTTTTTGGAAATGTCAGTGAAGCAATTTTAAAAAGTCGCAGGCGTACACAATTAGCGGCTCTTGCAAAAGAAGAAAAGGACCGAAAAGAATGTACAACTGATATCCGTTACACAAAAGAGCGGATTGTATATGAAAGCAGTGATTTTCTTATTCAGAAATGGAAAACTTCTTCCAGAAAACTGCGTGAAAAAGAATATGAAGTGGAAATGCAGGTGTTAAAGATTCGTACTTTTTTGATGTTTTTAAATGTTGCTGCAACAGCAGGTGTCTATGTACTGGCCGGCTATTTGTTTTTCCAGAGAAAAATTGATTATCCAGCGTTCATGGTAGCAGTTTCTGCAACATTTCAGCTTCAGAATCAGTATGCACAGTTGTTTTCAGACTTGGGAGCTTTTTCGCAGTTTTGTCTAATGGTAAAACCATTTTTCCTGTTTCTGGATACAGAGAACGAAACACAAAGAATCGCATCAACGGGTAAAATTGCATTCCATCATGCAGGATTTACGTACCCGACGGGAAAAGAACCGGTGCTTCATGATTTGAATTTTACAATACATGCCGGAGAGAAAATCGCTATAGTGGGGGTGAATGGTGCTGGGAAAACAACGCTTTCTAAATTACTGGCAGGATTACTGGTAGTTACAGAAGGGAAAAATGAAGGTGTTCTCGCTGATACACCTTCTGTTATGTTTCAGGAATATCAGCAATATGCATTAACGTTGCTGGAAAATCTTGCTCCCCAGGAATTGGAATTAAAAAATCCAGTACTTGCAGAAGAGCTTCTTACAGAACTAAACCTCAGTCAGATTGCAAAAAATGAAATTCTTGGACGGGAGTTTGGAAAAGTAGATTTGTCGGGAGGGCAATGGCAGAAATTGGCGATGGCGAGAGCATTTTACCACGGAGGGACTTTCTTTTTATTGGACGAACCTACATCAGCCATTGATCCGCTATATGAAAAAGAATTAAATGATCTTATTTTCAGACGTATAGGAAATGACAGTACGATTATCATTATTTCACATCGTCTTAGTATTGCAAAAATGGCTGACCGTGTACTGGTGCTGGATCATGGTACAATAGCAGAGCAGGGAAAACATGAAGAATTGTTAGCAAATTCAGATTCACTTTATCAAAAACTATGGAATGCACAACTAAGTTGGTACGGAGAATAGATTAGAAAAATTTTTAACTTGTTTCCTTTTCAAAACCTCACGAAATATACATATTGCACAATCTATCCCTCTGTGCTATACTAAAACCAGTCAAAACCACCAAAACAACTTAAAGGAGGAACTAGAAATGGATGAAAGACTGGAAGACCTTCGCTCCGCTAAAAACCCAAAGGCGCGAATTAAAATTTTAAAAGGACACTTTGCAACAAGTCATTCCCACATCAACACCTACATCGACATGTCAACGGTCAAATCCCGTCACAACAACGCCCGTGAAACTGCAAAAGTTCTTGCAGCAGCTTACCTTTCTAACACAACGGTAGATACCATCGTTTGCATGGAAGAGACAGAAGTGATCGGAACCTTCCTTGCCGAGCAGCTTGCCGATGAGAACCAGTACTCACTCAGCAAAGGAAACAACATTTCCATTATTACCCCGGAGATGTATCAGGATGGACAGATCCTGTTCCGTGACAACAAACAGAGAATGGTTGAGAACAAACAGGTTCTGATCCTTGCAGCGTCCATCACAACCGGTAAATCTGTCAAACAGGCAATCGAGTCCATTCTGTACTACGGCGGAAGAGTCTGCGGAATCAGCGCAATTTTCAGTTCAGTCAACAAGATTGCAGGAATGGAAGTCAATACGATCTTCACAAGCAGTGACCTTCCACATTACAGAGCATATTCTCCGGAAGATTGCCCGAAGTGCAGAGAAGGACAGCGGATCGAAGCTATCGTGAACAGCTACGGTTATTCTAAATTATAAGAGAAAATCAGAAGACAAAAAAAGTCTGTACCGAATACAAGCAGCATTTCAGTACAGACTCTTTTTTGAAAGATTTATGAAAACAAAAAAGACAGCCACTGACGGGATGGCTGCCTTTTTATCATTCATTATTTATCTCGAAACCGGAATTAAGCAATTTCGTTAACAGCTTTTGTTAAACGAGAGATCTTTCTTGCACAAGTATTTTTGTGGTAAACACCCTTGCTTCCTGCTTTGTTGATTACAGAGATTGCTTCTTTTAATGCAACCTTTGCAGCTTCAACGTCTTTCTTTTCAACAGCAGTTTCAACTTTCTTTACATAAGTTTTCACTTTAGATTTGATTGCTTTATTTCTAGCTGTCTTTGTCTCAGTTACTAAAATTCTCTTTTTTGCGGATTTAATATTAGCCATTTCCGACACCTCCAAATTATCATTTCATAAATTATATAATCATAATATTGAATTCGACGAAAAGTGACACGGAACATCCGTCGAACACACTTATTTATTTTAGGCGAAGAAAGATTGCTTGTCAATACATAATTCCAATTTTTTGCGAAAAACTAAGTGAATAAGACAGAAAATACAGAAATGGGAGAGGACTATGGTTGAAAAGTATAATATCAGGACGGATCTGGCGCTGGAAGAGAAGGAACGGTTTGAATCTGATCATGTTGAGGTCCAGGGTGTGATCTTGACGGAAGAGTATGATGAGGAAAATGAGATCCGCATCACGACCGTGAGGATTGAGACCGAAAACGGAGCAAAAGTGATGGGGAAACCGGTTGGCAGCTATATCACGATCGAGGCACCGGAAATGGCAGTTCCCGATGAAGGATATCATGAGGAGATTTCACAGCAGCTCCGGAAATTCATTGGAGAACTGCTTCCTAAAAGAAAGATGGAAAAGATCCTGGTGGTCGGTCTTGGCAACCGGCAGGTGACACCGGATGCACTTGGTCCTTATGTGGTAGACAACCTGCATATCACAAGGCATATCATTGAGGAGTACGGAAAGTATGCGGTAGGGGAAGATGAGGTCTGGTCGGTCAGCGCGATCGTGCCGGGGGTTATGGGGCAGACCGGAATGGAGACTGTGGAGGTGATCCGGGGGGTGGTGGCAGAGACAAAACCGGATATCCTTCTGGTGATCGATGCGTTGGCAGCGAGAAATTCAAAAAGGCTGAACCGGACGATCCAGATTGCGGATACGGGAATCAATCCGGGATCCGGGGTGGGAAATCACCGAAATGCAATCACGGAAAAGACAGTCGGGATCCCGGTGATTGCAATCGGTGTGCCGACTGTAGTGGATGCGGCAACCATTGTAGGCGATACGATGGATAATCTGCTCAGTGCAGTGGAAGTATCTGAATCTTTAAAAGGCATGGCAAGTGTGATCAAAGGATACAGTCCGGCAGAAAAATATGAGCTGATCAAAGAACTGATCGCGCCACATTTAAATGGAATGTTTGTAACACCAAAAGATATTGACGAGACCGTCAGGCGAATCAGTTATACGATTTCGGAGGCACTGAATATGCTTTTTGCAGCTTCAGCGACATAATCAGGCAGTGAGCTGCATATATTATGTCAATATGACACAAAAGGTCCGGGGCAGGATCCAGTCTGGAAAGATATGGTTTTGCTACAGCGATCTTCAGAAACTGGCAGGGAGGCGCGCAGATGAAAAAAGAACAGAGAATTTGTGTGCTTCTTGCCATTATGATTTTAGGAATCTGGGGACTGGAAGCAAAAAGCAGCGGTTCACTGATTCCGAAGTCCTGGAAGATTAGGATGATCCAGAGCGTTCAGGAGAATGCGGAGCGGCTTTATATGCCGGGAGTTACATATACGGAAAAAAAACAAGGGGAAATCCGGGTGACGGAGGCTGTTGTCCACATGGCATCTGCTCTGATTCCTCTTGGCAATTATGTGACTGAACGGGAGGCGGCAGAGCTTCTGACAGAAGATGAGGCTACCTATGCGATTCTTGCAAAAAAGCAGGCAGAAGAAGAGAATTCGGTGGATGAAAATGGACAGCTTATCGGGAAAGACAAAAGTGAAGAGACAAGGCAGGCGTCCGTACCGACGATGGATCTTTCGATGGAGCGGCTAAATGATTTTGAATATCTTGTGAGCAATTTTTATACGGTGGATAGCGTGACTTATATCAATCCTTCGGAATTGAACGCTTCGGAGCTGCTTGGAAAGGATTTGAGGATCGATCTGAGTACGGGCGGTTCGAAAATCCTGATCTATCACACCCATTCCCAGGAGACATTCGTAGATTCGGACAATGATCCGTCCACCTCAATTGTAGGGATCGGGCGTTATCTGACGGAGATTTTAAATAACAAATACAAGATTCCGACCATGCATCATGAGGGTGTATATGATCTGATCAATGGGAAACTGGACCGGAGCGAGGCCTATGAATTTGCCAAACCTGAGGTGGAACAGATCCTTGCGGAAAATCCGAGTATCGAAGTGGTGATCGATCTGCATAGAGACGGAGTGGCGGATACTACGCATCTGGTGACAGAGATAAATGGGAAACCGACGGCACAGATCATGTTTTTTAACGGACTGAGCCGGACACGGGTAAACGGAGACCTTGTCGGAATGGCCAATCCATATTTGCAGGATAATCTTGCATTTTCCCTGCAGATGAAGATTGCGGCAGAAACAAAATATCCGGGATTTGCAAGGAGAAACTATCTTCGCGGCTATAAATACAATATGGATCTGATGCCGCGGATGCTTCTTATTGAGGCGGGCGCGCAGACCAACACGGTAGAGGAAATGCGAAATGCCATGGAGGTGCTGGCAGACCTTTTAAATAGTGTGCTGACCGGACGATAGAGGGAGTATTCTTATGACAGAATGGAAACTACAGAAGTTTAATGATATAAAATATGTTATAATGGCAGGGAGGGTCAATTTGGCTTGACAAGAGGATTGAAATTGAGATAGAATTTTTCTTACTGAATTGAAGAAACAGATCAGGGAATCCGGGAAATTGTAAGGAGGCTGCTGCCGCAGGATTTTACCTGGATATTTTAGGATAGATCATAAGAGGAGAGAAAGAAAATGGCAAAAAAGACTACATATGACGCGGAGAGTATTACCATTCTGGAAGGACTTGAAGCCGTCCGGAAAAGACCGGGAATGTATATTGGAAGCGTCAGTACCAAGGGGCTTAACCACCTGGTGTACGAAATTGTAGATAATGCGGTAGATGAGCATCTGGCAGGATTTTGTTCACAGATAGAGGTGACACTGGAAAAGGACGGTTCTGCAACGGTAACAGATAATGGACGCGGTGTGCCGGTAGGTATGCATGCAAAAGGAGTATCGGCGGCCAGAATCGTATATACCACCCTACATGCGGGAGGTAAGTTCGATGATTCGGCATACAAGACAAGTGGCGGTCTGCACGGAGTAGGTTCTTCGGTTGTTAATGCACTATCTACTTATATGGATGTAAAGATCAGCCGTGACGGTGCGGTCCACCACGACCGTTATGAGAGAGGAATTCCGGTGGTAGAACTGGAGGATGGGCTTCTTCCGGTGATCGGGAAGACCAAAAAGACCGGAACCTGTGTCAATTTTCTTCCAGATCCGACAATTTTCGAGAAGACGAGATTTAAAGAGGAAGAGATCAAGAGCCGACTGCATGAGACAGCCTACCTGAATCCGGAACTGACGATTATATTTACAGATAAAAGAAAGACACAGGAAGAGAGGATCGAGTATCATGAACCAGATGGGATCATTGGATTTATCAAGGATCTGAATTCCAAAAAAGAAGTGATCCACGATCCGGTTTACTATAAAGGAGAAGCAGAAGGTATCGAAGTGGAAGTTGCATTCCAGTATGTGAATGAATTTCATGAAAATGTACTAGGTTTCTGCAACAATATTTATAATGCGGAAGGGGGAACCCATCTGACCGGGTTCAAGACGACATTTACGACGATCATGAACCAGTATGCCCGTGAAATTGGTGTGTTAAAGGATAAGGATGCCAACTTTACCGGTGCGGATGTACGGAACGGAATGACGGCGATCGTATCGATCAAGCACCCGGATCCGAGATTTGAGGGACAGACCAAGACAAAGCTGGACAACCAGGATGCGGCAAAAGCGACCGGAAAGGTGACCAGTGATGAGATCCCGCGTTTCTTTGACCGGAATCTGGAGACACTGAAAAAGGTTCTTTCCTGTGCAGAAAAAGCAGCAAAGATCCGTAAGACCGAGGAAAAGGCAAAGACGAATCTTCTGACCAGGCAGAAATATTCTTTTGACAGTAACGGTAAGCTTGCCAACTGTGAGAGCAGGGATGCATCCAAATGTGAAATCTTCATCGTTGAGGGAGATTCTGCGGGAGGAAGCGCAAAGACTGCCCGCGACAGAATGTATCAGGCAATCCTGCCGATCCGTGGAAAGATCCTGAACGTGGAAAAAGCAAGCATCGATAAGGTTCTGGCAAATGCCGAGATCAAGACCATGATCAATGCATTCGGATGTGGATTTTCAGAGGGATACGGTAATGACTTTGATATCACAAAGCTGCGGTATGACAAGATTATCATCATGGCGGATGCGGATGTGGATGGAGCGCATATTTCCACACTGTTGCTGACCTTATTCTACCGGTTTATGCCGGAACTGATATACGAAGGTCATGTCTACGTGGCAATGCCGCCGCTTTATAAGGCAATGCCGAAAAAGGGAGAAGAAGAGTACCTTTACGATGATAAGGCACTGGAGAAATATAGAAAGACACATTCCGACTTTACCCTGCAGCGATACAAAGGTCTGGGTGAAATGGATGCAGAGCAGCTCTGGGAGACAACCCTCAACCCGGAAACTCGAATGATGAAACGGATCGAGATCGAGGATGCACGTATGGCATCCGGTGTAACAGAGATGCTGATGGGAACAGAAGTTCCGCCGCGCCGCGCATTTATTTATGAAAATGCGACAGAGGCAGAACTGGATATTTAAAAACAGATCGGAAAGGCATGGATTTTCAAAAGGGGAAAGTCTGTGTATCAGAAAACATAAACTAGAAGAGGTAAGAGAAAATGGAAGAGTCACAGATCATCCGGACGGAATATTCGGAGCTGATGAAAAAATCATATATTGACTATGCCATGAGTGTTATCATTTCCAGAGCCCTCCCGGATGTCAGGGATGGTTTGAAACCGGTACAGAGAAGAACACTCTATGACATGTATGAGCTGGGAATCCGTTATGACAGACCATACCGTAAATGTGCGCGTATTGTCGGGGATACCATGGGTAAATATCATCCACATGGAGACAGCTCGATCTATGAAGCGCTGGTTGTTATGGCACAGGAATTCAAAAAAGGAATGATCCTGGTAGATGGTCATGGAAACTTCGGCTCCATTGAAGGAGACGGGGCTGCAGCCATGCGTTATACTGAAGCAAGACTGGCGAAAATCACACAGGAGGCATATCTTGCCGATCTGGACAAAGATATCATTGATTTTGTACCGAATTTTGATGAGACAGAAAAAGAGCCGGCAGTTCTTCCGGTAAGAATTCCGAACCTTCTGCTGAACGGTGCGGAAGGAATCGCAGTTGGTATGGCAACCAGTATTCCGACACATAACCTGGGCGAGATTGTGGATGCGGTTAAGGCATACATGAAGAACAATGACATCACGACAAAACAGTTGATGAAGTACATCAAAGGACCGGATTTTCCGACAGGCGGGATCGTTGTCAATAAAGATGATCTGGCAGAAATTTATGAGACTGGAACCGGAAAGATCAAGATTCGTGGAAAAGTAGATGTGGAAGAGATAAAAGGCGGACGGAAGAAGATCGTTATTTCCGAAATCCCGTACACCATGATCGGAGCCGGAATCGGTAAATTTCTGAACGATGTCTGCAATCTGGTGGAGACAAAGAAGACCAGTGACATCGTAGACATTTCCAATCAGTCTTCCAAGGAAGGAATCCGTATTGTAATTGAAGTGAAGCGTGATGCAGATGTGGACAACCTGATCAACATGCTTTATAAAAAAACCAGACTGGAGGATACTTTTGGTGTCAATATGCTTGCGGTAGCCGATGGCAGACCGGAAGTACTGGGACTCAAACGTATCATCGAACATCATGTAGATTTCCAGTTTGAACTTGCAACCAGAAAATATAAGACGCTGCTGAAAAAAGAGCAGGATAAAAAAGAAATCCAGGAGGGTTTGATCAAGGCGTGTGACGTGATCGACCTGATCATTGAGATCCTGCGTGGAAGCTCGTCCATCAGGGATGCAAAAGAATGTCTGACAACAGGTGCGACAGAGAAAATCAAGTTTAAGTCGAAAAGATCTGAGAAGATGGCATCCATGCTCCGGTTTACCGACCGGCAGGCACAGGCAATTCTGGAGATGCGTCTGTACAAGCTGATCGGTCTGGAAATCGAGGCGCTGATGAAGGAACATGAGACAACGCTTGCAAATATTGCAAAATATGAGGATATTCTGAATAATTATGATTCTATGGCGAAGGTGATCATTGATGATCTGGATGCGCTGAAAAAAGAATATGCCGTGAAGCGTAAAACGAAGATCGAGAATGCAGAAGAAGCTGTGTTTGAGGAAAATAAAGTACAGGAGCAGGAGGTTGTCCTTCTGATGGACCGCTTTGGTTATGCTAAGACGGTAGATGTATCCGTCTATGAACGTAACCGGGAAGCGGCAGATAAGGAGAATAAGTATATTCTGTGCTGTATGAATACCGGCAAGCTGTGTCTTTTTACATCGGATGGCAAGATGCATCAGATCAAAGTGATGGATCTCCCTTATGGAAAGTTCAGGGACAAAGGATTTCCAATCGACAATGTAAGTAATTTTGACAGTACAAAAGAAGAAATCGTATATCTGTGTGATGACAGAGAACTCTTTTTCTCAAAATTCCTGTTTGCCACGAAGCAGGGAATGATCAAAAAGGTGGCAGGAAGTGAATTCCAGGTAACTAAGCGGACAATCGCGGCAACGAAACTGCAGGATGAAGATGCACTGGTAAGTATCCAGCCGATCCGGGATGTGCAGGATGTAGTTCTGATGACGGAGAATGGATTTGTGCTCCGTTTCCCTGCAGAAGAAGTTTCGGAGAAGAAAAAGGGTGCAGTTGGTGTACGCGGTATGAAATTACAGAAAAATGACAGTGTAGAAGAGGTATATCTGTTTGAAGAAGGAACGGAGAGCAAGGTAATCTTCCACGAAAAAGAAGTGACACTGAACCGTTTGAAACGGGCAAAAAGAGATGGAACAGGAACACGAATGAGAAAGTAGGTCGGTCATATGGCAACGGTAGGAATTGATCTTGGAACAACAAACAGTCTGGTAAGCGTATGGCAGGATGATAAATGCACGTTGATTCCAAATAATCTGGGAGAATATTTAACACCGTCGGTAGTAGGAATTGATGAGAACGGTGAAATGCTGGTGGGAAAAACCGCGAAAGAGCGGCTGATCTCCCATCCGGAAAGTACAGTGGCAAGCTTCAAGCGTTTTATGGGGACGGAGAAGACATTTATGCTTGGAAACAGGCAATTTACAGCGGCAGATCTGTCATCCATGGTCCTGCGGCAGCTGAAAGAAGATGCGGAAAAATACCTGGGTGAGCCGGTTGAAGAGGCAGTCATCAGTGTTCCGGCGTATTTTAATGATTTTCAGAGAAATGCGACGAAGATGGCAGGAGAGCTTGCCGGACTTACTGTGGAGCGTCTGGTCAATGAGCCGTCGGCGGCAGCACTTGCCTATCGCTTTGGAAAGACGGAGGAGGATCAGACCTTTCTGGTGTTTGACTTTGGCGGAGGAACTCTGGATATCTCGATCGTGGATGCATTTGACAGTGTGATCGAGATTGTGGCAGTTGCCGGGGACAATCATCTCGGCGGAGATGACGTGAACCGTGCAATTGCAGAGAAATTCCTGAGTGTCAACCAGATCGATGAGGGCAGGATCACCAATGAAGAGAGAGCCAGCCTGATCCGTGAGAGTGAAAAGCTGAAACGGACGCTGACAAGTGAGCCGGAGGGCGAGATGGAGGTTGTGATCGGCGGACAGGTTTACCAGATGAAGCTGGATGCGAAAGGACTCCTTGAAGTGTCCTCAAAGCTGCTTGAAGGAATCGGAATTCCGCTCAAGCGGGCGATGGATGACAGCGGTTATGGCTGGGAGGATATTGACGAGATCATTATGATCGGTGGATCCGGTAAGATGAAGATCGTGCAGAATTATCTGCAGTTTTTGAGCGGCAAAAGACCGCGGTGTGAGATCGATCCGGATGTTGCGGTTGCGGTCGGCGCCGGAATGTATGCCGGAATCAAGGAGCGGCAGCAGGCAGTGCGGGATGTACTTCTTACAGATATATGTCCGTTTACACTCGGAACCGAGATCATTCACGGGGATCCGAAAGGACCGGCGATCATGTCTCCGATCATTGAGCGAAATTCGGTTCTTCCGATCAGCCGGGTGGAGCGATACTGGACGGTACATCAGTTCCAGGAATACTGTGATATCACGATTTTACAGGGCGAGCACCGCTATGCAGACCAGAATCTGGAGCTCGGGCGGATCCGTGTGCCGGTGCCGCTGGCAAGAAGAGAGGATCAGAGGGAAGCGGTGGATGTCCGATTTACCTATGACATTAACGGAATTCTGGAAGTGGATGTGACCGTGGTGAGCACCAAGGAGCATTTCAGTAAGGTGATCGTCAACAAAGATATCCATCTGACACCTGAGCAGATCGAGGAAAGAAGAAAAGAGCTGCAGAAAATAAAGATCCACCCAAGAGAGCAGGAAAAGAACCGGCTTCTGATGGAGAGAGGAGACCGTCTTTACGAAGAAAACACTGGAGAAATCCGAAAATATCTAGACAAGATCCTGGCAGATTTTTCAGTTGCATTAAATGCACAGGATCTGCGGACGATCGAGAAGGCGTATATAAGGACAAGTGAGCTTCTGGACATTGTGGAGAATACACCGAAGAGATCGGTGCCGGTCAAGATAGAAGCTTATCTGTATGATGAGTGGAGGAGGCAGCAGTGATGAACTGTTTTACGGTACTTGGGATTGAACCAACAACGGAAAAGAAAAAGATAAAGAGAGCATATGCGGCAATGTCCAGGGAATTCCACCCGGAAGAACATCCGGAGGAATTCCAGAGGATCCACGATGCCTATGAAGAGGCGCTTGCGTGGGCGGAGCGCAATGCGGGAAGAGGGGAAGAGCCACAGATGCCGGAAGAGCCGCGGCGGATGGAGATGGGAGCCGCGGAGCAGGAAAAAGCAGCGGAATCTGAAACATGGAATTATGCAGAGCCGGAGAGAAATCCGGAAGAGGCTTACATGGAAAATCCTCAGAAAGAAGATGCACAGTCAGAAGAATCTTCTGCGCAGTATGAAGAACTTCCTGTGCATTCTGACGAAGATTCTGAGGAAAGTTTCCGGGAAGAAGAGGCAGGAGAGCTACCTGTACAGTTAGAGGAAGATTTCCAGACATGGGACAGTGACTGGACCCGTCAGTTCCAGAATATGGCGGATGCTTCTGAGCGACAAGGCGCGGATGACCGTGAGGTCCGGAAAATCATGGAGCAGTGCATCAGTCTGTATTTGAATGAAAAGGAACGGAATAAGCTGTATCACTGGAAGGATATTCTGGAGGAACCGGCGTATAGAGAATATTTCCGAACAAAAACCTTTGTGGAATCCTGGTATCATTTTCTGGATACCCACCGGATGTTTGATGCGGCGATCTGGCAGTATTTTCAGTGGATTGATGGAAAATTATTTTCAGCTCTTGAAGCAGATGTGATGCCGTTTGCCTATCCGACACAAGAAGAAATCGAAAGAATGCCGCGGCAGGAGACACCGGAACAGACGCAGGAGAGGCGAACACCGGAGCCTGGTCCGGCACTTCCAAAGGTGAAAAAGGAGAAATCCAAAGCGGTGAAGGTACTCTTATATCTTGCGGCGCTTGTGGGAACCGGGATCGGCGGAATGATCCTTGGAATTATAGCAGGTACGATATTAGGGTAAGGAGGACGGAAGATGAAAAAGAAAAAATTCGGAAAAAGAATTTTTGCAATCGTTCTTCTTGTTGTGATTGGAATTGGCGGTTTTTACTTTGGATATGATATCGGAAGAATGGATCACGATGAGGAGAGGATTCGGGCAGAGCTGAAAAAGACGACTGCTGATTCAGAAATATCCATCCGCCCGGTTGCAAAGGGTGGTACTGGAAAAACGGAGATCGAAATCCTGACAGAATGTCTGGAGGATGCGAAGGACAGCCTGGAGAATCTGGAAAAATATAATGAACAGCTGCAGGCACTCGATGGAAAGACACCGGATACAGAAACCGTTGTTTTGATACAGGATCTGGATGATAAGAATGAAAAAGCATATGAAGTACTGAAAGATCTTACGGAAAACCCGGCGGGATACATTGCAGAAAAAGCAGCGGCGCGTGGCGAAGGTGATGAAGTCTGGGCAGATGACTGGGCGGCAGATATCCAGGTTGTAAAATGGCTGAAAGAGAACGACGGAAAGCGTCTTTACAAAGAGAATCAGGCATATATTTTAAAAATCCTTGCATTTCAGGAAAAGTAGTGCTATACTGTATGCAGTTACATAAGAAATCTGGCAGAAGAGTGGACGAAAGTTCACTCTTCTTTTTGCCAGTCATACAACCAAAATCGGACAGATTTTTGGAGCCTGATTAAGAAAGGAAGTTGCAGATTGTCAAAAAAAGAAGTATATGAACAGAAAACAGAAGAGATTCTGAACCCAATCGTGGAAAAGCATGGATTTGATCTCTGGGATGTAGAATATGTAAAAGAGGGCGGAAACTGGTACCTGCGTGCTTATATTGATAAGCCGGGAGGAATTATGGTCGATGACTGTGAGGTTGTAAGCCGGGAACTTTCAGACATTCTGGATGAGAAGGATTTTATCGATGAAGCGTATATTCTGGAAGTGAGTTCGCCGGGACTTGGCAGACCGCTGAAGAAAGAAAAAGACTTTGCAAGAAGCCTGGGAGAAGAAGTAGAGGTTCGTACTTACCGGGCAATCGACAGACAGAAAGAGTTTATTGGAATCTTAAAAGATTATGATAAAGATACAGTTACCATTGAATATGAAGACGGCGAGACGATGACATTTGATAAAGCAGACATCGCACTGATCCGTCTGGCGTTCGATTTCTAGTGACAGGAGGAAGAAGGAAATGAATACCGAATTATTAGAAGCACTTACAATTCTTGAAGAGGAAAAAGATATCAGCAGAGATACTCTGATGGATGCCATTGAGAATTCACTGATCAATGCATGTAAGAATCATTTCGGAAAAGCAGACAATATCAAAGTAATTATGGATAAGGAGACATGCGATTACACTCTGATCCAGGAGAAAACCGTTGTAGAAGAAGTAGAGGACAAAGTAGAACAGATCAGTCTTGCAGATGCGAAGATGATCGATCCTTCTTATGAGATCGGTGACATCGTACAGATCCCGGTTGAGTCCAAATCTTTCGGACGTATCGCAACACAGAATGCAAAGAACCTGATTCTTCAGAAGATCCGCGAAGAAGAAAGAAAAGTTGTATATGATCAGTACTTTGAAAAAGAAAAAGATATCGTGACAGGTGTGGTTCAGAGATATATTGGCAAGAATGTCAGTGTAAACCTTGGAAAAGCAGATGCGATCCTTACTGAGAATGAGCAGGTAAAAGGTGAGAAATTCGAGCCGACAGAGCGTATCAAACTTTACGTTGTAGAGGTGAAGAACACGACAAAAGGACCAAAGATCCTTGTATCAAGAACACATCCGGAACTGGTTAAGCGTCTTTTTGAGGCGGAAGTAACCGAGGTGCGTGATGGTATTGTAGAGATCAAGAGCATTGCAAGAGAAGCAGGTTCCCGTACCAAGATCGCAGTATGGTCTAACGACCCGGATGTAGATCCGGTTGGAGCATGCGTTGGTATGAACGGTGCCAGAGTCGGAGCCGTTGTAAATGAACTCCGCGGTGAAAAGATTGATATCATCAACTGGAGTGATAACCCGGCAATCCTGATCGAGAATGCACTCAGCCCGGCGAAGGTTATTTCTGTAATGGCTGATCCGGATGAGAGAACAGCAAGTGTAATTGTACCGGATTACCAGCTTTCACTTGCAATCGGTAAAGAAGGTCAGAATGCACGTCTTGCAGCAAGACTGACCGGATATAAGATCGATATCAAGAACGAAACACAGGCGATCGAGTCTGGCGAACTTCCGGCAGATTATATGAATATGGCTGAGAATTATGAAGATGATTATCAGGAGGAAGAGTATTCAGACGAAGAATATTCTGCTGATGAAGAATCAGAGGAAGAAGTAGCAGATGATCTTGATCTGTATGAAGAATAGACAGAGGTGATTATTTGAGTACGACCAAAAAGATCCCGATGCGTAAATGCGTGGGATGTCAGGAAATGAAGAATAAAAAAGAAATGCTGCGTGTTCTGAAAACAGCAGAAGGCGAATTCATTCTGGACGCAACCGGACGTAAGAACGGGCGCGGGGCATATCTGTGCTTTTCCGGAAAATGTTTGCAGGAAGCAATAAAGAATAAAGGACTGGAACGTTCTTTCAAACAGGCGATACCAAAAGAGATATACGAAAATCTGGAAAAGGAGCTGGAGCAGCTTGAACATAAATAGAGCATTATCGATGATCAGTCTGGCGACCAAAGCCGGCAAGACAAAGAGCGGGGAATTCATGACAGAAAAAGAAGTCAAGGAAGGACGCGCGCATCTGGTGATTGTGGCAGACGACGCATCGGACAATACAAAAAAGAAATTTCAGAACATGTGTGATTTTTATAAAGTGCCAATATACTTTTTTGAAGATAAAGATACCCTGGGCCATGCGATGGGAAAAGAGTTCCGCGCTTCGCTTGCAGTAACAGATGCAGGGTTTGCAAAAGGAATCAGAAAACATCTGGATATGGAAGAAGAATAATAGGAACTGTATACAGGAGGTAGATTTATGGCAAAATTAAGAGTATATGAACTGGCAGAACAGATGAATAAGACAAATAAAGAAATACTCTCTATATTAAAAGATAAAGGAATTGAGGTGGCAAGTCATATGAGTACACTTTCAGATGAACAGATTGATGCAGTAAAAAGTGAAAAATCTTCTGAAGATACCCCGAAGAAGAAAAATATCGTTCAGGTTTTCAGACCGCAGAACTCACAGGGCGGCGGAAGAGGCCGTAATGGTCAGGGACGCCCGCAGGGCAGTCGAAACGGACAGCGCCCGCAAGGCAATGGAAATGGCCAGGGACGCTCACAGGGCAATGGAAACAGACAGGAACGTCCACAGAATGGTAACAGCCAGGGACGCCCTCAGGGAAATGGTCAGGGACGTCCGCAGAACGGAAACAGACAGGAACGCCCGCAGGGTAATGGAAATGGCCAGGGACGTCCACAGAACGGAAACAGACAGGATCGTCCGCAGGGAGAAAACCGTGATAACAGACAGCGCAGAAATCCAAACGGACCAAGAAACGGTCAGGATCAGAGACAGGGACGCCCGGGTGATGGAAGAAGAGATGGCGGATTCCAGAACCGCGGAGACAGAAGAGATAATCGAGATAACCGTGATAACAGAGACGGAAGAGAGATGCGTGATGGCGGACGCCGTGACGACAGAAGAAAATCTAGCCCGTCTATTCCGGCACCTGCAATCGCAGAACAGAAACCAAGCCGCAACAAACCAAAAGATGCGCACAAGAAGAAAGAATATAACAGAAATGAAGAGAACGAAGACAGACTGCAGAAAGGCAAAAAGGGCAAAAACAATAACGCTCAGCCGAAAATGGTAAAACCACAGCCGAAGAAAGAGGTTGTGGAGGAGCAGATCAAGCAGATCACAATTCCGGAAGTACTTACAATCCAGGAACTTGCAGATGCAATGAAGATCCAGCCATCCGTAATCGTTAAGAAACTCTTCATGCAGGGCAAGATTGTAACAGTCAACCAGGAAATTGATTACGAGACAGCTGAAGAAATCGCTCTGGAATTCGATGTACTCTGTGAAAAAGAAGAAGTAGTCGATGTGATCGAAGAACTTCTGAAAGAAGACGAAGAAGACGAAAAGAAAATGAAGAAACGTCCGCCGGTAGTCTGCGTTATGGGACACGTTGACCACGGTAAAACCTCTCTTCTTGACAAGATCCGTGATACTCATGTCATCGCAGGAGAAGCAGGTGGAATCACACAGCATATCGGTGCTTCAGTTGTGGAAATCAACGGTGAGAAAATCACCTTCCTCGATACACCGGGACATGAAGCATTTACCGCAATGCGTATGCGTGGTGCAAATTCTACCGATATTGCAATCCTGGTTGTTGCAGCAGATGACGGTGTCATGCCGCAGACTGTAGAAGCGATCAACCATGCAAAGGCAGCAGGGATCGAGATCGTAGTTGCGATCAACAAGATTGACAAGCCAAGTGCCAATATCGACCGTGTAAAACAGGAACTGACCGAATATGAACTGATTCCGGAAGACTGGGGCGGAAGCACTATCTGTGTACCGGTATCTGCTCATACAGGAGAAGGAATCAAAGAGCTTCTGGAAATGGTTCTTCTTACCGCAGAAGTGATGGAACTGAAAGCAAATCCGAACCGCCGCGCAAGAGGTCTTGTAATTGAGGCTGAGCTTGACAAAGGAAAAGGACCGGTTGCAACCGTTCTTGTACAGAAGGGTACACTCCGTGTCGGAGATCCGATCGCAGCAGGTTCTGCATATGGTAAAGTACGTGCCATGATGGATGACCAGGGACGCCGTGTAAAAGAAGCAGGTCCTTCTATGCCGGTTGAGATCCTCGGTCTTAATGATGTGCCGAATGCAGGTGAAGTATTTGTTGGCTGCAAGAATGATAAAGATGCAAGAAGCTTTGCAGAGACATTCATCAGTCAGAACAAGATCAAGAAACTGGAAGAAACCAAGTCCAAGATGTCTCTGGATGATCTGTTCAACCAGATCCAGGAAGGCAACTTAAAAGAACTTGGAATCGTTGTAAAAGCAGACGTACAGGGATCTGTAGAAGCGATCAAGCAGAGCCTTGTCAAACTTTCCAATGAAGAAGTCGTTGTTAAGATCATCCATGGTGGTGTTGGTGCGATCAATGAATCTGACGTTACGCTTGCAGCAGCATCCAATGCGATCATTATCGGATTCAATGTACGTCCGGACGCAACTGCAAAGGAAACGGCAGAACGTGAAGGCGTTGATGTGAGACTGTACCGTGTCATCTACAATGCGATCGAAGACGTTGAAGCAGCCATGAAGGGTATGCTTGAGCCTGTATTTGAAGAAAAGGTACTTGGCCATGCCGAAGTACGTCAGACATTCAAGGCTTCCGGAGTCGGAACAATTGCAGGATCTTATGTCCTTGATGGTACATTTGAACGTGACTGCCAGGCAAGAATCGTTCGTGACGGCGTTGTGATCTATGATGGAAAGCTTGCTTCATTAAAGCGTTTCAAAGATGATGTGAAGGAAGTTAAAGCCGGATATGAATGTGGTTTCGTATTTGAACGTTTCAACGATGTCAAAGAAGGAGACCAGGTAGAAGCATTCAAGATGGTGGAAGTTCCTAGATAAAGAAGGGTAGAAAATGAGAAAAAACAGCATTAAGAATACAAGAGTAAACGCAGAGGTACAGCGTGAACTTAGTACTATTCTGCGTGGAGGGATCAAGGATCCGCGTGTTGCACCGATGACTTCGGTTGTAGCGGTAGAGGTTGCTCCGGATCTTAAAACCTGCAAAGCATATATCAGTGTCCTGGGCGATGAAAAAGCCCAGGCTGATACCCTGAAGGGATTACAGAGCGCAGAAGGCTATATCCGCCGCGAACTTGCTCATACACTGAATATGCGTAACACACCGGAGATCAAGTTCGTACTGGATCAGTCCATTGAATATGGTGTCCGGATGTCAAAGAAAATTGATGATGTAACAAGAGATTTACGGGAAGAGGATGATTAGTATGTTATTAGATGCAATTTCAAAAGCCGGGACGATCGCACTTGGCGGACATGTCCGCCCGGATGGGGACTGTGCTGGTTCCTGCATGGGATTGTATAACTATGTCAGAGAGAATTTTCCTGAAAAAGAGATCGATGTTTATCTGGAAGAGCTTCCGAATACACTGAAGTTCATGAAAAATACAGATAAGATCCGGCATGAAGTGACGGAAGAAAAAACCTATGATCTGTTTATCGCACTGGATTGTGGGGATATGGGAAGACTTGGATTTTCGGCAGTCCTTTTCAAAAAAGCGGCAGTAAGATTCTGTGTAGATCATCATGTGAGCAACCAGAGTTTTGCAGACCAGAACTATATCATGCCAGATGCAAGCTCGACAAGTGAGCTGATCTACGATCTGCTGGATTATGGGAAGATGTCTGTGGAGACTGCCGAGTGCCTTTACACAGGAATGGTGCATGATACCGGTGTGTTCCGTTATTCCTGTACCCATCCGTCGACCATGCGCGCAGCAGCAGCACTGATGGAAAAAGGGATCGATTTTACAAAAATAATTACAGAGACTTTTGATGAAAAGACCTATGCACAGAACCAGGTTCTGGGGCGTGCATTGTTGGAAAGCTTTCTTTTTATGGACGGAAGATGTATTGTATCTTACGTTACAAAAGAAGAGATGGATTTCTACCAGGTAAAAGCGAAACATCTGGATGGAATCGTAAGCCAGCTGAAACTCACAAAAGGTATCGATGTTGCAATTTTTATGTATGAGCTTGAACATGGAACTTTTAAGGTAAGTCTGCGATCCAGTGAAAAGATAGATGTAAGTGTAGTTGCAAGCTATTTTGGCGGCGGCGGACACGCAAGAGCAGCCGGATTCTCCATGACTGCCACACCACATGATATCATCAACAATCTGGCAAGAAGACTGGAACTTCAGTTTAACAGTGGGAGCGAAGCGGAATGATACATGGCGTACTGAATGTATATAAAGAAAAAGGCTATACGTCCCATGATGTGGTTGCAAAGCTGCGCGGGATCGTAAAGCAGAAAAAGATCGGGCATACCGGAACCCTTGATCCGGATGCCGAAGGAGTACTTCCGGTCTGCTTTGGGAAAGCAACAAAGCTTTGTGACCTGCTGACAGATAAAGATAAAACCTATCAGGCGGTTCTTCTTCTCGGTCAGGTGACGGATACACAGGATACTTCCGGTCAGGTTCTGGAAAAACATAGCACAGAAGATCTGACCAATGAAAAAGTAGAAAATGTGATCCGCAGCTTTGAGGGAGAATACGATCAGATTCCGCCGATGTATTCGGCACTCAAAGTTAACGGGAAAAAGCTTTATGAGCTTGCCAGAGAGGGCCAAGAAGTAGAGCGGAAAGCACGAAGAATTACGATTCATGAGATCCGGATCCTGGAGATCAATCTTCCGGAGGTAAAACTGGAAGTGACCTGTTCAAAGGGAACGTATATCCGTACACTGTGTCATGATATCGGTCAGAAGCTTGGCTGTGGCGGATGCATGAAAGAGCTTTTGAGAACACGTGTAGAGCGGTTTGGACTTGAAGACAGTATCCGGCTCGGTGAAATTGCACAGCTTCAGAAAGAAGGGATTCTGGAGGAGAAGATCATCGCGATAGATGAAATGTTTCCAACGTATGCACAGGTCGTACTGCCACCGAAAACGGCCGCGGCAGTACGGAACGGGAATAGTTTCAGAAAAAGAGATATTTCACAGGAAACAGCATTAAAGGAGTATGAGAACGATGAGAGAGTCCGCGTGTACGATGAATCGCATCAGTTTATTGCGATTTACTGTTACTGCAGGAAAGACGATCTCTTCAAGATTGTAAAAATGTTTTTTGATGGAAATGAAAAAAAGTAATTAAAGAGGAAAGAACATGGACTATATCAGAGGGCTGGAAGCCTATCAGGATTCCAGAGAGGCAGCAATCACACTCGGCAAATTTGATGGAGTTCACAGAGGACATCAGAAGCTGATCAAAAAAGTATGTCAGCTGAAGGCGAAAAAAGGCGTTCGTTCTGTTGTGTTTGCATTTGATATGAATCCGCTTTATGAAAAGCTTGGAAAATCAAGAGAAGGGATCATGTCCAATGAGGAGCGCAGATGTCTTCTGGACGAGAAAGTAGATGTACTGCTGGAATGCCCGTTTTCCGAAGATGTCACAAGTATGCCGGCAGAGGATTTCATCCGGAAGATTCTGATTGAGAAAATTCATGCCCGGTATATTGTGATCGGAACGGATTTCCACTTTGGGCATGACAAGCGTGGTGATGCAAAAATGCTTGCAGAATATGCCGATGTGTATGGATATGAACTTTTTGTGATTGAAAAAGAGATGTACGGAAAACGGGAGATCAGCAGCAGCTATGTCAGGGAAGAACTTCGGAAGGGAAATATGGAAGCTGTGAATGATATGCTGGGGTATGCATATACTGTACGGGGAAAAGTAGAGCATGGCAGGCAGCTGGGCAGAAAACTGGGATTTCCGACACTTAATGTACATCCGTCAAGGGATAAACTTCTTCCACCGAACGGAGTTTATCTGGATAGTGTGAGGATTGATGGAATCTGGTACAACGGAATCGGTAATGTCGGGTTTAAGCCAACGGTATCCGATGAGAAGAGGATGCTGATCGAGAGCAATCTGCTGGATTACAGTGGTGATGCCTACGGAAAAGAGGTAGAGATCCAGCTTTATCATTTTAAGAGACCGGAGCAGAAGTTTGAATCGATAGAAATGATGAAGGCTCAGATCGATCAGGATATTGCTTACGCAAAAGAATTTTTCCGTTATCATCATAAGAAATAACAGAGCCGGTGAAAAAGCTTCGGAAATGCGGTTATTTACAGGCAGCCTGTGAACAGGAATATGAAAACCTGCCAGATGCGGGAAAGATAAAATCCTTCTTGACAGGATTCGGGGCATATGGTACACTAGGCAAGTATGAAAAACCGATGTTCGGCAGATGGAATCTCCAACCACTGCTTAATATCAGGCAATTAACAGTATATTTAGGAGGTAGTGACAAATGATCACAAAAGAAATGAAAGAACAGATTATCAAAGAATACGGAAGAACAGAAGGAGATACAGGATCTCCGGAAGTACAGGTAGCTCTTCTTACAGCAAGAATCAATGATCTTACAGATCACTTCAAAGCTAATCCGAAGGATCACCACTCAAGAAGAGGACTTCTTAAGATGGTTGGACAGAGAAGAGGACTTCTTGCATACCTTAAGAAGAATGACATTGAAAGATATCGTTCACTGATCGAAAGATTAGGTTTAAGAAAGTAAGACGTATTTTACAGGGAGCGAAAGGCATCAGCTGGATGTCTTCGCTCCCTGTTTGTTTACGCAAACAATGAGCCGAACCGGTACAACATGCATCATCCATGCCAATCAGCATAGTGATTGACATGGGAGTGACCAATAACCGTGTTTTGCCACATTTTAAAGTTAGTTATATAGAATCTTGCAAGAGATGTAAGGATATGATATAATACAAAAGATTGTGGGTAGAGATTGCGTCCGAGACCACTGAAAAGTATATTTTGAGAAGTGTATTTTTCAGTAGTTTCGGAGATTTTACCCGTCAGATAAACAGATAAAAAAGGAGAACATTTATGTACAAAAAGTTTGAAATGGAACTGGCAGGCCGTACACTCCGCGTAGATGTTGGAAGAGTTGCCAAACAGGCGAACGGCGCAGTACTTATGCATTATGGTGATACAGTTGTGCTTTCAACAGCAACTGCATCCGACAAACCAAGAGAAGGAATTGACTTCTTCCCGCTCAGCGTTGAATACAATGAGAAGCTTTATGCAGTAGGAAAGATCCCGGGAGGATTTAACAAGAGAGAAGGAAAAGCATCAGAAAATGCTGTTCTTACCTGCCGTGTGATCGACCGTCCGATGAGACCGCTTTTCCCGAAGGATTACAGAAATGATGTAACTTTGGAGAACCTGGTTCTCTCTGTTGAACAGGACTGCTCACCGGAGCTTACCGCTATGCTTGGATCAGCGATTGCAACTGCTATTTCTGATATCCCGTTCGATGGTCCGACAGCTTCTACCCAGGTAGGACTTGTTGACGGAGAACTGGTATTCAATCCAACCGCAGAGCAGAAAGAAAAGTCCGACCTTGCACTGACTGTTGCATCTACAAGAGAAAAGGTAATCATGATTGAAGCCGGAGCAAATGAAGTACCGGAAGCTAAGATGCTCGAAGCCATCTTCGCGGCGCATGAAGTGAATCAGAAAGTCATCGCATTCATCGACCAGATCGTTGCAGAATGTGGAAAACCAAAACATGATTATGTAAGCTTTGCAGTACCGGAAGAACTTTTTGAAGCGATTCAGAAGATCGTAACACCGGAAGAGATGGAAGTTGCAGTATTCACAGATGACAAGCAGACAAGAGAAGAAAACATCCGTAAGATCACAGAAAAGCTGGAAGAAGCTTTTGCTGATAACGAAGAATGGCTTGCCAAACTTGGTGAAGCTGTATATCAGTACCAGAAGAAGGTTGTCCGCAAGATGATCCTCAAAGACCACAAGCGTCCGGACGGTCGTGCAATCGAAGAAATCCGTCCACTTGCCGCAGAAATTGACCTGATCCCGAGAGTACATGGTTCTGCTATGTTTACACGTGGACAGACACAGATCTGTACCATCACCACACTGGCTCCGCTTTCAGAAGCACAGAAGGTAGACGGACTGGATGAATCTGAGACATCCAAGAGATATATGCATCACTATAACTTCCCGTCATACTCTGTAGGTGAGACAAGACCTTCCAGAGGACCGGGACGTCGTGAGATCGGACATGGAGCCCTTGCTGAGAGAGCACTGGTACCGGTACTTCCGTCAGAGGAAGAATTTCCGTATGCGATCCGTACCGTATCTGAGACATTTGAATCTAACGGTTCTACTTCTCAGGCAAGTGTATGTGCATCTTCTATGTCACTTATGGCAGCCGGTGTACCAATCAAATCTGCAGTTGCAGGTATCTCATGTGGTCTGGTAACAGGTGCTACTGACGATGATTACCTGGTACTTACAGATATTCAGGGGCTGGAAGATTTCTTCGGAGATATGGACTTCAAGGTAGCAGGTACACATAAAGGTATCACAGCGATCCAGATGGATATTAAGATCCATGGACTGACAAGACCGATCATCGAAGAAGCAATTGCACGTACAAGAAAAGCAAGAGTTTACATTCTGGATGAAGTTATGGCTAAGACAATCGCTGAGCCAAGAGCACAGGTTGGCAAGTATGCACCGAAGATCATTCAGATGAATATTGATCCGGCTAAGATTGGTGAAGTTGTAGGTCAGAGAGGAAAGACCATCAACGCAATCATCGAAAAGACAGGCGTTAAGATTGATATCACAGATGAAGGAAGTGTATCTATCTGTGGCGTAGATGCAGACAGCATGGAACAGGCAAGAAAGATGATCGCTACCATCGTAACAGACTTCGAGGCAGGAATGGTTCTTGAAGGTGATGTTGTAAGCATCAAAGAATTCGGCGCATTCATCGAATTTGCACCGGGCAAAGAAGGAATGGTACACATTTCCAAAATCGCTAAGCAGAGAATCGATCATGTAGAAGATGTTCTTTCTATCGGAGATCACGTCAAAGTGGTTTGCCTTGGAAAAGACAAGATGGGACGTTTGAGCTTCAGCATCAAAGATGTTGCAGAATAAAGTTTTATAAAATCAGAAGGACTTTACCAGTATCGGTAGAGTCCTTTTTTAGTTCTATTTTTCTCCTGCCTTCCATATACATTTTTTAAAGAGAGGTGGACAAGATGAGAAGAGAAAAGAAAGATCAAATTCTGGCGGTGCTTCCGGAGAAAATCCGAGGGATCCTGTTGAATCATGGACTGGATTTTGAGAAGATCCAGGAGATCCGGCTTCGGGAAGAACAGCCGCTTGCAGTGAAAAAAGAGGGAAAGGAAGAACTTTTTACCCATCGGGTGACAAAAGAAGAACTGCGTGAAACGATGGAATATGTATCCAATTATTCCCTGTATGCCTATGAAAATGAACTGCGCCAGGGGTTTCTGACGATTGAAGGAGGGCATCGGGTCGGAATTTCCGGGAAAATTATTTCGGAAAAGGAACAGATCCGGAATTTTCAGTATATTACATCGATCAATATCCGAATCTGCCATGAGATTACAGGTTGTGCGAATAAACTGTTTCCTGTGATCCTTGAAAAAGGAAGACTTTGCCATACCATGATCATTTCCCCACCAGGTGGAGGAAAGACTACACTTTTGCGGGATCTGGTGCGGCAGATTTCGGATGGGAACCGCTGGGTGGAAGGAAGAAATGTGGGTGTGGTGGATGAACGTTCAGAGATTGGAGGATGCTATCGTGGCGTGCCACAGAACCAGCTTGGGATGCGGACAGATATTCTGGACAACTGCCCGAAAGCAGAAGGAATGATGATGCTGGTGCGGTCTATGGCGCCGGAGGTGATCGCGGCAGATGAGATCGGGACAGCGAAGGATGTAGAGGCGATCGAGTACGCCATGCACTGTGGGGCAACCATGCTGACGACGGTGCATGGTTCCGGTATGGATGAGATCCGTGAAAAGCCACTGGTCAGCAATCTGGTAAAGGAAAGATGCTTTGCCAGATATGTTGTGATGAAATCCGGGAAACATGTAGGAGAAATTGAAGGGATTTATAACGAACGGGGAGAAAAACTGTGTATCTGAAAATGGTCGGATGCCTGGGAATTGTGGCGGCGACATCCGGCTATGGATACAGCAGGGGAATGGAATATCAGAGGCAGATCACGGATACCGGAGAGCTGCAAAGAGTGATAAGGCAGCTTGCGGGAGAAATGGAGTATACTTATGCACCACTCGCCCAGGTATGCGCTTCTGTTTCCCGAAGATGCAGTCAGAACTACAGGATCTGGTTGGAACATCTGGCAAAAGAATTGGAGATGCCGTCAAGAAGTCTTGCAATAATCTGGGAGAGGTGCTGCGAAAGTGATCTTGAATGTCTGCTCCTTGGCAGGGAGGAAAGGGTACGTCTGCATGAGCTTGGTATACAGCTTGGCAGCCTGGATAAGAAGCAGGAAATGCAGATTTTCTTGCAGTATGCAGAATTTCTGGAAGAAAAAAGAGGCGGTCTTTTAAAAGAAATTCAGGAAAAACGGAGGCTTTGCAATCTGCTGGGTGTTACAGCAGGGCTTTTCCTGACAATTTTGATTCTGTAAATAGGAGCGAAACATGAGTGTAAATCTGATATTTAAAATTGCGGCAGTCGGGATTCTGGTTTCTGTCCTGGGACAGGTGCTGAAACACAGCGGAAGAGAAGAACAGGCATTTCTCACAAGCCTTGCAGGACTGCTCCTGGTTTTATTCTGGATCCTTCCTTATATTTCAGATCTGTTTGACGATATCAGACGGCTCTTTGCTCTGTAAAGGAGGGAAAAGATGAGTATCCTTAAGGCAGCCTGCATCGGGATTGCAGGAACTTTTCTGGCATTACAATTTCAAAATACCAGAAAAGAGTATGGGATCTATCTGGGGATTGCGGTCAGCATTTTCCTTTTTCTCGGAATGAGCCGGAATCTGTCGGTGATCCGGGAAACTTTGGAATTGGTTGGCAGCTTTGTAAAGATCGATGCGGTATATCTGACGGCAATGCTGAAAATCCTGGGTGTGACCTATTTGGCGGAATTTGCGGCAGCAATCTGCAAGGATGCCGGTTATCAGACGATCGCCGGGCAGATCGAGGTCTTTGCAAGGCTCAGTATACTTGCAATAGGAATGCCGATATTAAAAGCACTGCTTCTTGCAATCCGCGAACTTGGATAGTAAAAGGGAAGAAAAATGAAACATTATTTTCAGAAATATGGTATAGCATGCATGATCGGACTTGTAATCTTCGTACTGATACTGCCGGTACAGGTATTTGCGGCAGGGGAAGATTCCTCTTCGGAAAACAGCCGGACAGAAGATAATATGACAGAAACGGATCTGGAAAAAACGCAGGAGGAAACAGAGCAGAAAATCTGGGAGCTGACAGAGGTAAAGGATCTGGATACGGCAATCCGGAAACTGTTCCCGGAAGAAAAACTGCATTTTCAGGATCTTGTTGAGTCTGTGATCCGGCAGGATGAAAACCTGTCTGCCGGACAGATCAGAAACTTTGTGACGGATCAGTTTTTTTATGTGCTGAAGGTCAATAAACCGGTGCTTGCATCTATCATTTTTCTGGTGCTGATCGCAGCGGTTTTTTCCAACTTTTCGGAAGTGTTTCAGAACTGTCAGATCTCACAGACCGCCTTTTTTCTGGTATACCTGTCTGTGATTACAGTCGGCATACGGAATTTTCAGGCGGCAGCCGGGGAGGTACAGCAGGGACTCGAAAATCTGATCCTCTTTATGCGAGTACTTTGTCCGGTCTACTTTGTCTGTATGGCAGTCGCAGTGGGAAGTATTTCTGCGATCGCATTTTACAATCTGGCGCTTTTCCTGATTTTTCTTGTGGAACTTGTGATTTTGAAATGGATCGTTCCACTGATCCAGATCGCACTTCTGATGGAGATCCTGAACAATCTGACAGAGGAGGAATTTCTTTCTAAGGCAGCGGAACTTTTGCGACTTGTAATCGGATGGAGTCTGAAAAGTCTGCTTGCCCTGGTGACGGGGATCGGGTTTATCGAGCGGATAATCAGTCCGGCGGCAGATCAGGTGAAAAGGAGTGTCTGGACAAAGGGCGTGGGAATGATTCCTGGAATCGGTGATGTAGTCAGCGGGACAAGCGAAGTCGTGCTTGGAAGTGCGGTCCTTTTAAAAAATGGAGTTGGAATTGCAGGGGCACTGCTTGTAACGGGAGTTGTGATGATCCCGGTCATCAATATGGGAATTCTGACGCTTCTTTACAAAGGAACGGCGGCACTTATCCAGCCGGTGTCTGATAAACGGATCGTGGAGGCCATCAGTTTTACCGGGGAAGGTTATCATATGCTGCTAAAGACGGTGCTTACAACGGGGGTACTGTTTCTGGTGACACTTGCAGTTGCGGCATCGGCAGCTTCGTAGGAGGGATAAAATGATACAGCTGGTTTACAGGTGGATGCAGAATCTCGCCGTTTATATGATTCTTGTAACCGCATTTTTGCAGGCACTCCCAGAAAACAGCTACCGGAAATATGTCCGTTTTTTCTGTGGACTTCTTCTGACAGTTCTGCTTGCCCAGCCGGTTCTGGACCTTATGGGGGCAGCCGGACAGGTGACGGAGCTGTACCGGACGGCGGAGTATGAGCAGATGGTAAAAGAGATGGAGCATGCGGCGGATTTGCTCGAAAAGGGCGGTGAATGAAGATGTTTGAAATCCGGAAAATAAAAAAAGACAAGTGGCTGATCATATTGCTTGTCGGACTGCTTCTGGTTGTAATCGCGATGCCTGCCTCCGATATAAAATCAGATCAGACACAGGATGAACAGCAGATGCAGAAGGTGGGAAATGCATCGGAGGATACCTATACAGATGCACTGGAAACACGGCTGGAAAATGCACTGGCAAAAGTAGAAGGAGTTGGAAATGTAAAGGTGATGATCACTCTGGCTTCTTCCTCGGAAAAGGTAGTGGAAAAGGATCAGGAGATGACAAGTGAGGTGCAGGAAGGGGAGAGCGGAGGAAAAAATACCAGTTCTTCAGAGACGGCAGTTTATGCAAACGGAAATGGAGAAGAAACGCCATATGTGAAACAGGAATTAAGTCCCCGGATAGAAGGTGTTCTCGTAATTGCAGATGGCGGAGATAATGCCATCGTGATTGAAAATATCACAGAGGCTGTGCAGGCATTATTCGGAGTAGACACGCATAAGATAAAAGTAATGAAGCATAACTAAAAAAGAATCTTATAGGAGGAAGGCTAGTGAAAAAAGTATTTAAGAAAAATCAGATTGTGATTGCGGTTCTTGCGGTGATGATCGCTGCGGCAGGATATCTGAACTATTCCGGAAAAATTTTTGGCTCGAAAAACAAAACAGCAGAGACGGGAAGCGAGATGGCAAATAAGGAACTTCTGGATATTTCGGATCAGGACACAGGAGGTGACAGCTCCCTCCAGACAGCAGATAACGATCAGGTGGACGGAAATCCGGGAGAGGCGGTGCTGACAAATGGATCGGTCAGTGCGCTTGTAGCACAGGCAAAAGTGAACCGGGAGCAGGTGCGGGCAAAAAACAAAGAAACCCTGCAGGCGATCATTGATAATGCAGATATCGCAGAAGACCAGAAAGCAGATGCAGTTGCACAGATGGTGGAGATGACACAGCGCGCCGAACAGGAGGTTGCAATTGAGACTCTGCTTGCCAGCAAAGGCTTTCAGGATGCGGTGGTAAGTCTTACCGAAGAATCCGCAGATGTGGTTGTTGATGTGGCGGATTTGTCGGATGCAAAACGGGCACAGATCGAGGATATTGTCACACGCAAAGCAGAGGTAAATGCTGCAAATGTGGTGATCACACCGATCCATGAAAGTACAAATACGAGTGAATCAGGGGATTGATATTATAGCAAAAATACCATATAATAAGAGTTTGAGTGACATTGAGAAAATAGTAGGAGTAGAATAACATGGCAGATTTTACGAATGAGATAAAGAAAAGAAGAACATTTGCGATCATTTCCCATCCGGATGCAGGTAAGACTACCCTGACAGAGAAGTTTCTGTTATATGGTGGGGCAATCAATCAGGCAGGTTCTGTAAAAGGAAAGGCAACAGCGAAACATGCGGTTTCAGACTGGATGGAGATTGAAAAAGAAAGAGGTATTTCGGTAACATCTTCTGTCCTGCAGTTCCAGTATGACGGTTATTGCATCAACATTCTGGATACACCGGGACATCAGGATTTCTCGGAAGATACTTATCGTACTCTTATGGCGGCCGATTCGGCGGTTATGGTGATCGATGGATCAAAAGGTGTGGAGGCACAGACAAGAAAGCTGTTCAAAGTCTGCGTCATGCGTCATATTCCGATTTTTACATTTATCAATAAAATGGACCGTGAAGCGATGGATACCTTTGAATTACTGGATGATATTGAAAAGGAACTGGGGATCGCTACCTGTCCGATCAACTGGCCGATCGGTTCCGGAAAAGAATTCCGCGGCGTATTTGACCGGAACAGCAGAGAGCTGGAGATTTTCTCAGATACCAAGAAAGGAACCTCGATCGGGGAAGTTGAGAAGGTTTCCATCGACAGTGAGGAAGCAAAGAGCATCGTAAGTGAAGCACAGTTCGCACAGCTGGAAGAAGAGATTGAGCTTCTGGACGGAGCGAGTGCGGAATTTGACCAGGAGATGGTCAGCAAAGGAGAACTCTCTCCGGTATTTTTCGGATCAGCTCTGACCAACTTCGGTGTGGAGACCTTTCTTCAGCATTTCCTTAAAATGACGACTTCGCCGCTTCCGAGAATGTCCGACAAAGGATTGATCGATCCGATGAAAGAAGAAGATTTCTCCGCATTTGTGTTTAAGATCCAGGCAAATATGAATAAGGCACACCGGGACAGAATCGCATTTATGCGTATCTGTTCCGGTGAGTTCAAGGCAGGCATGGATGTTTTCCATATCCAGGGAGGCAGGAAAGTCCGTCTGTCACAGCCACAGCAGATGATGGCGAGTGAACGCCACATGATCGATACTGCTTATGGTGGAGACATCATCGGTGTATTTGATCCTGGTATCTTCTCCATTGGAGATACACTGACCAATTCAGCGGAAAAATTTGCATACGAAGGAATTCCGACTTTCGCACCGGAACATTTTGCCAGAGTACGCCAGGTGGATACGATGAAGAGAAAGCAGTTCATCAAGGGAATCAACGAGATCGCACAGGAAGGCGCGATCCAGATTTTCCAGGAATTCAACACAGGTATGGAAGAGATCATCGTCGGTGTAGTCGGTGTCCTGCAGTTTGATGTATTAAAATACCGTCTGGAAAATGAATATAACGTGGAGATCCGTCTGGAACCACTTCCATACGAACATATCCGCTGGATCGAGAATGAAGAAATCAATATGGACAAGCTGGTCGGCACATCCGATATGAAGAAGATCAAGGACCTGAAAGACAGACCGCTTCTTCTGTTTGTCAACAGCTGGAGCATCCGTATGGTGCTGGAACGAAACGAAGGACTGAAACTTTCCGAATTCGGACGTTCCTAAAAAACTTTCCAATAAGGATCTTTTATGTTACAATGAACGCATAGCGACGAGCGCAGGGAAGGGAAGAAAGTGATCGGC